>JAAYGN010000215.1 GCA_012727715.1 Desulfovibrionales bacterium
ATTAGATACAGTAGAACAATGCTTACTCATGAAAGAAGCAATTTTTCGCTTTGTATTGCATTACCGTGTCCAAACAAAAAATTTTTACTTATCCTTGGCTGGTGGACGAAAAACAATGAGTGCAGACTTGCAACGGGCAGCCAGTTTTTTTGGTTGTGAAGGTTTATTTCATGTTGTTGACACCCAACTCAAGAGTGGAATTCCAAAATTTAGCCCAGAAGAACTGAGCGCACCAGCCAAGGAAGATAAAATTAAGCATTTTATGCCTATTTCTATTGGAAAAGAAAAAGGCAATCCTCTGTGGCAAATCTCATTTGGAAATTTCAATGCATTGGAGCCAGCCGATTATCCCATTACAGATACAAACAAATGTTATTATTGCACACTCATAAATGAAGTTGAAAAACGTCTAGGAACCAGTGATTCACTATTAGTCAATTTTTCCCAAAACCTGATGCAAGAAGACTTGCAAAGTAATTTTTTGGCTCTCTATAGGCTTAACCCAAGCTTAATAAAAAGATTAAAAACAACGCATTTTGGAGTTTATCCCGAGCAAGAAGATTATGAACTAAATTTTTTACGAAAATTTCCCAAGGCAGAGTTGCATTGTCATTTAGGCGGCATTGCTGATGTCAACGGCCTGATATCAATAGCCAAAGCTAATGAACATGCGATAAAAACAATAGACAATAAAAAATTTCATAGCTGGAGAAAAAGCCTGACTGCGTTGGTACATAAAGGAAATCTGGATCAAATACAAAGGAAGACAAAGTTACCCAAGGAACTTGGGGCATATTTTACAAAGATTCCTCGACCGCTACCAGTCGTTGCCCAGATTCTTGCTTTTGCAGATAATCCTGAACTCTTAGATCATTGGATCTATGGTAACCTTCGTAATCCAGAATTTTTTCACGCCATTGGTATTCAAAAATACGAAAAACTGGGTGATTTACAGGGTAGCACTCTACTCCAGAGTAAAACATCTTTACGTGCTGCATGCACAATCCTTAAAGAATATTGTCGCATAAATTCCATTCGATACTTAGAGCTTCGCTGTTCACCAGAAAAATATACTCTTGAAGGATTAACATCAAAAGAAGTTGTACATACCTTGATAAATGAATTGTCAGATTGTGACTTCTCTGTCTTTCGATTGATCTTTATCGCAAGTCGACATGGTCAGATTGATGAACTTAAACGTCATGTCCAACTTGCTTTGGACTTTTGGGAAAAAAACCAAAATTTTATTGTTGGTTTTGATTTGGCTGGGGATGAGTCCGTTGCTTCAGCTCAAGACTTACGCAATGAATTTATGCCCTTAATGGAAAAATGCATGCAACTGACTATTCATGCTGGGGAAACAATGCCCGCTTGTTCAATCTGGGAAGCCATATACCACCTTTCTGCGGATCGAATTGGTCATGGTTTAAGATTGATTGATGATCCAGAGCTGATGGAAAAAGTGAAAGATCGAAGAATAGCTTTAGAGATGTGCCCTTCGAGTAATTTTCAAATCGTTGGATTTCGGGATAATTTTTTTCCCTTAATCCATGACCAGAAAATTTATCCTTTAAAAAAATATATGGAAGCAGGTCTTAGGATAACAATTAATTCTGACAACCCTGGTATTTCACGGACTGATTTAACCAGAGAATTACATAGAGCCTGTCGCCTCACCCCTGGGGGATTAAGCCTTTGGGATTTGTTGATTCTTATTCGTCAGGGCTTTCGCTCCATATTTTCCCAAGATGTAAGGCGTCAACTTCTAATGAATGCAGAGGATGAGGTTGTACGAATCCTAACTTCTCAATGGAGTGTTGAATAAGTATGGTGGCAACAACAATACTTTGTACCGTAGGAACAAGCTTGGAATCCAACCTGCGGTCATTTCATCTTGAGAGATTCATTGAAAACTTATCTGCTCAAGAAATTAAAGAGTTCACTCATAGCGGTACAGATGTTTCTGATTATAAATGGCGCAATGAGCTGCAAAAAATAGTGGAGCTGAGAGAAAAGAAAGATTGGGCTTCTCTAGGGAAAATTTTAACTTTGCTACCAGGTTCAGCGCGTTTGTTAGGGGCAGAAATTAATTCAATGTATGCCATGTGGCAAAAAAAAATTATTAACAATCCTCTGGAAAGACTTGTTTTATTAACTTCTGATACTGAAATAGCAAATCGGATCGCCGCAGTTCTACGAGCATATTTTCTCGCGCCTCAATCGTCCTTACCTTGTTCACAAGTTTTAGTTCATAGCATCAATGGGTTACAAGATAAAAATCCTGAACATTTTCAATTTAAAGGGTTGCCAAATTTAATTCGTATACTTGGAGCGCAGGCGAGACAATGGTCTGCATCTCATATGGCCATCAATGCAACAGGGGGATACAAAGCTCAAATAGCCTTTGCGGTGCTTTTTGGGCAGGCATTGTCTGTACCTGTTTACTATAAACATGAATTATTTAATCAAATTATAGCATTTCCAACTACCCCTTTTACCATAGACTTACGTTTGCTTGAAAATAACTTACGTTTTTGGGCTAATCTTGCTGAACCAAACGCGGTATTCTCTTTCACTCAATTACAAGAGCTTGATGCTCCAAATCTTAAAAACTGGGAAACAATACTGCCTTTGTTGGAAACCATATCTGAATCGAATGAAACGTATTATGCCTTGTCTCCTTTGGGGCTAATTTACTGGGAAGCCCTTTGTACACGTAAACCTGATCTTGAACTGGAACCAATACCTGCAACCAAAAATACAGGTTGTCGTTTCCGAGATGATCACTATCCCAAAGGGTTCAAAATTTGGGCACAAAGAGTCAATGAGCGTTTCCCATTTATAACTGGTTGCCATTCCCTGGATTATAGCGGGCAACAAAGTTTGTCCTTTGGTTTTACAGAAGATCAGGGAAAAATTATTGGGGTTTACAAGGATCGCACTGGATTTGGAGCACGATTGGAAATTTTAACGACATGCACCAATGCATTGGAAAGACATTACGTTGTACGTGTTCTAAATTCATGGAAAATTGAATAGAATGTCTGCATCTACTTGCTATAGGAATCATTAAAGAAGTAATAATTCCCACCCAGTATTTGCCGGAAAGCCTATTATGCTTCCATCAATTTTCTCTGTTTTATGACGCTGATCATTATGAAACAAAAACACCTGTGGTCCTTGAGTGTTGGTAGCACTTATTGGTGCGGCTACCCCTTGGCAACAATGACCAGCCATAATGGCCAAAAGCAGGGGCACGGGGCTAACAAAAATCACAGGTTCCGAAGTGGCCATTAGTGTTTGGGCCAACTTCTCCTGCTCAAGCCGGGATAAACCAGTGGCCGGGATGGGGACCAGGGTATAACCTGAAAATCGCTTTTCAAGAATTTGAGCCTGATTGGAATTCAACGAATGTTGTTCATTAATGATTACGCGAGCAGACATAAAC
>JAAYGN010000216.1 GCA_012727715.1 Desulfovibrionales bacterium
ATATCAGCAAGTTGAAAAAATATGTCTGGATGCAGCACGCAGATCCGTTAAAGAAAATAAAGAAGACATTCTACAGTTAGGCGATGTGGATGAAATTGTAATTTCATATGACAATAAAACAACGATTAATGTTTTTGACTTTGTTGAACTCTGTAGCTCCAGTGCACCAGAAGACGAACCAGATGAAGAATGGGATTGGTTTTACAAAGGAGGAGAATAAATGAGAGTATCAAATCATGCTAAAAAACGTTTTTCTCAACGCGGAATTCCATCCAATGTAAATGACTTAGTTCTTGCTTTTGGAACACCTACACATCTTAGAGGCAGAAACGCATTGTCATACAAGCTAACCAAGAAAAATATGGCGCAAGCAAGATCATTTCTTGGAGGTCTTCTTAATGATTTAGAAAATTTTCAAGGCAGAACCATTATCACAAATGAAGCTTCTTCAACAATCATAACCGTATATTGATAGGAGGAGTTATGGCTATCCACTATTTTCCACTAGAAGAAGGCAAAAATCCTATTCATTTTGTAAGTGATCCCGCACTTTTTAATTCTGCCAAAATAGCAGAGTCAATCCTTGCGAAGTACAGTGACTTGGTAATTCCCAAAGTGCAATGTCAATCGTCAAAACAGCCAAGAAATGCTTGGTATGTTGCCTTTGACTTTAACCATGATGTCAGAATCATAAACCTGACCCTAACCCGTGCCAATGTGAATGTTGAGTTTAGATACTCGCAGTATCTTGATCCAAAATATTTTGATGAAATGAAATGGCAAACAAAAAACTGGCGCTGCCTTGATACCCAAAGCTACTCCATGCATTTTATACATGAGGTCATCAGCAGCTATCTTCTTGTTTTGAAAAATGAAATCTTAAACAACAATATAAAAATCACTGGCCGATCATTTGCGGAAGATATGATTTATAATGACCTCAAGGTTGTTTTGCCTGATTATAAAATTCGCAGAAATTTACGCCATGATAAAATGAGATCAGACAAAAATGAACCCCTTGAGTTTGACCTTTTTATTAAAGAGGCCTCATTGGGCATAGAGGTCCAGGGGCCACAGCATTACAGAAAAATCTTTAGTTGCAACCAAAGACTAAAGGAAAATGACCAGGTAAAAATTAAGTGGTGTGCCCAAAACGGCATCAAGCTGGTGTGGATCAATTGGGAAGAATATAACCAGGTCCTGTTGAAAGCAAAACAAGCCAAGCGTATCCAGTTTTATAAAGACCTCACTAGCCATATCTCAAAAACAGACAAGCATTTCTTTGATTGGCCAGAAGTCCTAACACTTTTAAAATAATACCTTAACCTTGTTTCTTCCTTGTTGATATGTTTGTGTACCAACGAGGAAGAAACGAGTATAATTGAATTATAGGCAAAATGATCTCATTCCACATGGTTTTGTGGATGGTAGGTGGAGATTTATATTTTTGCAGGAATTAGGGAGCAGCTGACTAAACCAAAAAAAGTCATTGCGAACGAAGTGAAGCAATCCAGAATCATTGACTTATCAACAAGTTATGGATTGCCGCGTCGCTACGCTCCTCGCAATGACCGAATTAATCAGTGCCTCCTTAGCCTCGTAAATTTGAAAAGCTCCATAATGAATCAAAGGAAAAACATTCTTTTTCAAAAATAAACTGTAAGCAATAAACCGAGTTTTATTCTTTTAGACTTTAAAGGAAAAAATTATGAAAAAACTTACCGGTATTTGCATCCTGCTGTTAATGACTAATGCTGGGTTTTGTGAAGACATCAAAGATGAAATCTTACGTTCTGAGCAAGGACTGGGCTGGAAAGACACCTACACAAATGGGGTGTGGGCTGATGTAATGACTTACGACAAAATTTACGACACCACTCCTGGTTTCATGAACGACAGAATCAACTCATCTGTCCAGAAAGGACTGCGAACTGGCAAGAAACCTGTCATCGTCATCGAAGAAAACGAAAAGTGGAATTATGAATGGGAACTGCGGCACAGGGGACTAGAAAAAGATGTAGAACTGCTGATTCGATGACAACCAGTTTTATTTGCAGACCACATCAGACTG
>JAAYGN010000217.1 GCA_012727715.1 Desulfovibrionales bacterium
AAAGATGCCGGCCAAAAAGCACCAGAAAGGGCAGGACCGTAATCAGGGCAATAATGTTCCGCCAAGAAGCCAAAACCAATGGCGGAATATCATATCTGGTGACTAAAAAACGAATAAGTATGGAGGTGGTGGATAAAAAAAATGCACTGGCCAGTGCAGCACCATACCCTTGAACAGATCGACTCCAAGCCATATGCCCCTCAAAATGAATGATATTTACAAGGTGCTTATCTGTTACACCAGGTTGTCGGCCTCATCTTGGTCCAGGACCATGGAAAACTCCCATAAGGTGCGCACCCCAAACCCAGTGGCTCCTTTATGGGATATGGAGACTTTTTCATTGCTCCAGGCTGGGCCGGCAATATCCAAATGAGCCCAGTCCACACCCTGAGGGACAAAATGCTTTAAAAAAAGAGCAGCATAGATGGCTCCTCCTTCACGCGTGGCAATATTTTTCAAATCAGCAATTTCACTTTGCAGAGGAGCTGCATACTCCTTCCACAGGGGCATGGGCCAAAAACGCTCGCCCACAAGACTGCCACTGGCACGAAGGTGCTGGTCCAAAGTCGCTGTAGTGGAAAAAATAGCTGCAACCTTAGGTCCAAGGGCCACCACACAGGCTCCAGTAAGTGTGGCCAGATCCACAATGGCCTTGGGTTTAAAACGTGCGCTATAGCACAGGGCGTCAGCTAAAATAAGCCTCCCTTCAGCATCAGTATTTAAAATTTCCACAGTGGTTTTATTCATGGCTGTAACCACATCACCAGGTTTTATGGCCTGACGTCCAGGCATATTGTCGGTACAGGGTAACAGGCCCACAATACGCTGTTTTTTGTTTTGCGTCAGGCCCAAAGCTTGGAAAAGTCCTAAAATTGCAGCTGCTCCGGCCATATCTCCTTTCATTTCATGCATATTAGCAGCTGGCTTTAAAGAAATGCCTCCAGTATCAAAGGTGATTCCCTTACCGATGAAAACCAGGGGAGACTCTGAACTCTGGGGATCTGAGTCCAGAACAATGAATTTGGCGGGAGTCGCACTGCCTTGGAACACTGCCGCAAAACAGCCCATACCTTCTTGAATAATCTCTGGTGCTTCCAAAACACGCACCCCAAAGCCATATTTTTGACCAAAGTCCAAAGCAAGGTCAGCCAAATACTGGGGAGTGGCCATATTGGAGGGCATGTTCACCAGGTCCCGAGCCAGGGCCACACCTTGGGCCACGGCGATAAAATGTGCGACCTGGTCATGCAGACCCTTGTCCTGGCTGATAAGCAGGAGCTCCTGGGGAAAATCCTGCTCAGACTTGGTTTTGAGCATGGTAAAGCCATAAGTGCTCAAATAGGCCGTAATCACCAATTCCTGAAGCACTCGATGCCCCAGTTCCAAAGTGTTCAGATGGGCAGTATCCACCACCAGAGTATGTATCTCTTGCCTGGCTGCTGTGCGTACCGCCACGGATACAGCTTCCCGAAACCCATCCATATCCAGGTCTGATCTTGGCCCCATCCCCACTTCAAGGAGTGCTCCAGCCGTGCTCATGCCCATGCGTACCCGGCCTTTTTTCCCTGAAAAAATACTGGGGTCAGACTCTGCAACCGGGTTTTCAACGCAAAATTGCACAAGCCCTTGCCCTGGAGATAAAGGATAGTCAGTAACTACATGTACTTGCATTATGATCCTCAAAAATAAGAATTTTTTTTGGCAACCCTATCTTTGGCCCATGGTTAACAAGCTTTGAGATATGAACTAAAAGGATAGAAAAATCCAGACCAAAGAACTTGGCCGAGCAGGTATGGAGACCTAAAAGGCACAGAGGAGAAGATGGATAGCCACGCCGGGCAAGCCCGTCTCGCTATGACTTGGATAGAGTTATAGGCAAACCACGGATGAGCACAGAGGAACACGGATAAAAAAGTGTATGGCCTTGGCTATGCTCAGGGCAGGGTCTGCGACTAAAGCGCAGGGTGACATTGATGCACCAGCGTCATTGCGAACAAAGTGAAGCAATCCAGGAAATCATAAATACA
>JAAYGN010000218.1 GCA_012727715.1 Desulfovibrionales bacterium
CTATATCCCCCAAAATCACAATATGTATAGTTTGCACCCTAGTGTTGCCATTGCCCATAGAAAGACTACATAAGGACCTTGTTGGCTCCAAAGAAGCTGATAACCTGACACATCAAAGTATCCATATCCGTCAAGTCAGCATACACTTTTTATCCAGATAGCACGCATGATGAAATTTAGTTTTTTTTTCCTTTGTTTTTTTTGGGTTTTTACTGCCCATACTCTGTCCGCGTGGGCTACCGAAAATCCCTTTACTCTCCATCTTGAGGTTTATACTACTCAAAATCAGGACCCACCGGCCATTGCTGTCCTGACCCTAACTCCCAAAGAGGGGTGGCATAGCTATGGCAATATACAAGGGCCATCGGGGTTTCCCACCACAATTCAGGGAAATCTGAATGAACAGTCTCTCCGCGCTTTCTATCCCCAGCCCACCCCTGGACCAGATCCCATGGATCCAACCCTGATGGTGGATCTGTATATGGGGACCACCTCTTTTTTTCTCACTATACCAAGCCAAGAAGCAAAGGATTTGCAGGTCACCTTTGAGGCCTTACTTTGCTCAGATACTGCTTGCTGGCCGGTCCACGAAAAATTGAGTTTACGCCTACCCGCACTAGACAGCTTAGCTACAGCTGAAAGCCAACCCTGGTATAAAGATTTTTTACAAGCCCAGTCATATTCTGACCTGCATGTGGACACTAGGGACCACGCTGGTCTATCCTTAAAGGATAGCAATCCACCCAAACGTAATTTTCAGCCCCACTATTTTTCACCTGGTCTTGAAGTAAAGACCTTTTCCAAAGCAGCTGGTCTTGCTTTTTTGGCTGGTTTGATCCTGAATTTTATGCCCTGTGTTTTACCTGTGATCACGTTGAAATTGCGTTCCTTTATCCCTACTGTGAATCAGATAACAGCCCATCAACGCCAAGCCTTTACCATGCATAACATCTGGTTTG
This sequence comes from Desulfovibrionales bacterium, assembly GCA_012727715.1. GTDB lineage: Bacteria > Desulfobacterota > Desulfovibrionia > Desulfovibrionales > Desulfomicrobiaceae > Desulfomicrobium. Next base: position 960 of record JAAYGN010000218.1, read on the forward strand.
CCCTGGGCATGATGATTTATTTTTTGATTTTAGCCATCATTATTTCTGCTACGGGCATGGTCTGGGGGCAAATTTTTCAAAAACCAGAGGCCATTGTTGCATTAACAGCTATTGTCTTTGCCTTATCTTTGAGCCTTTTTGGTATTTACGATCTTCCCCTTATTGATCTTAAGGCAAAGGTACAGACGACCAAACACCATCCCAGACTGGAATCCTTTACCACCGGTATGCTGGCCACCATCTTGGCTACACCATGCAGCGGGCCATTTTTAGGCGGAGTTTTGGCCTGGGCCCTCATCCAACCACCCGAAATAATAGCTCTAATCTTGAGTTGTGTAGGACTTGGTATGGCCTCACCCTATTTGGTCATGGCCATGTTCCCGGACATGTACAAGTTTTTGCCTACACCTGGGGCCTGGACCATTCACCTGGAACGTTTTTTGGGATTTTTACTGGCTGGAACCTGTGTATATCTCATGAGCCTTTTACCCGTTTCCCTCTATGTAAAAATGCTCATCCTTTTATGGATAATCGCTCTGGGTGCGTGGATTTGGGGGAAGGGAACCAATCTTTCTCAAAGCCGAAAAAAAAGATGGGCAATTCGAAGTAATGTGTTGGCGGCCATTGTCTTAAGCGTGCTGCTTCTTTTCAGGTCAGGACAAGAAACGAATCCCTGGATCCCTTTTGATTGGTCCCACTTTGAAAACCAACTGGGGCAAGAACACATGATCGTAGAGTTTACCGCTGACTGGTGTCCCAATTGTAAGTTTTTAGAAAAAACAGTTCTTACTCCCAAACGAAGTGCTGAACTGGCAAAAAAGTATGACGCAAAGCTCTATCAGGTCGATCTGACGCGCCATGATCCAAGCCTTATGGCTCTTTTGGAGAGCCTGGGATCAAAATCAATCCCTATTTTGGCTATCTTTTCCAAAGAAAATCCTGAAACACCTCTTGTGCTTCGAGACCTTTTTACCAGCGGTCAATTACACACAGCTTTGGAAAAAGAGCTGAACTAGACAGGATATTGTCGTGTTTTCTCCAAGGGCCCAACGAGCTATGACAACAAAACCTTGTTATAAGTCGTACTGGAAATCTAAATTTTGATGGGTGTTAAATTGTGCTGCAAATGCTTAATTAACTTTTGAGCAGCAGGAAGAAGTGTTCTTTTTTTATTATAAACAATGTAAAATTGCCGTTCAATACTATTGTGGCCAATATCAACGCTAACAAGACTGCCATCCTTTATCTCAGATCGTACCGTAACATAGGAAGTTATGGCAGCTCCCATGCCAAGGCGTACACATTCAAGTAACACGCCAGCATTGCGAACAATAATTGCCTCACGCAGACCTGAAAAACTTAGACCCACCTTGTTCAACCATGTGCCAGCAGCCTGCCTGGTACCAGAGCCTTCCTCACGAACCACCCAAGGTACAGTGAGCATGAGATCATGCAAAGAAAGATAAGCATACTTTTGATATAAGTCATGAGCCATGACCAACACCAAAGAGTCTTTGAGAACAGGTAAGAATATGAGGCCTTGACTGGTCACAAGGCCCCCCACAAGACCCAGCATTAAGAAATTACCCTTAACCATAGTTACAATTTCTTCCGTATCCCCTATGGATAAATCCAAAGTTACTTCAGGATACTTCATATAAAACTCAGCCATGGCTTTAGGTAAAAGATAGTTTGCAGGTATAGTGCTCGCACCAATATCTAGCTTGCCCACCACCCGATTTTCAAGCTTGCGAATTTCACTTATAGCCAGTTCTGAAGATTCAAAAATATTTTTGGCATGATGATAGAGAATCTCCCCAGCCTTGGTGGGGACCACAGTACGTCCGATACGATCAAATAATTGGACCCCAAGCTCCTCCTCCAAGGCAGCAACATGAGCACTGATAGTAGGCTGTGAAAGAAACAAGGCCCTGCCAGCTTTTGAAAAACTATTATGCTCAAACACCTTGGTAAAGGCTTCTATTTTCCTCGTATCCACAGACAATTCCCTATTGCTTATATAGAAATAATCGATAGATCTGCATAAAAAAAAGGCAGTTTACACTGCCTTATAATTATTCTTCACTTTTTTCAGGCTTCTCTGGATTGTTTTCAGTGATACTGTCCACGGAAAACTCAATCAAAGCCATGGGAGCTCCATCTCCAGGACGAGGTAGGCTAAACTTCACTACACGAGTATATCCACCTGAGATATCCTTGAATCGAGGAGCGATTTCTTGAAAAAGTTTTTGTACACTATGATGACTGCCCAAAAGAACATACGCTTGTCTTCTGGCATGAAGGGTGTCAGTTTTGGAAACTGTTACCAGTTTGTCAGCCAGAATTTGTAATTCTTTGGCCTTGGCCTCAGTAGTTTTGATACGCTCGTGCTCAATAAGGGAGCGTACCATATTCTTCATCATGGCCTTCCTGTGATCCCAGGCTCGACCAAGTTTACGTCCTGATTTTCTATGCCTCATCGTCTTCGTTCCTCTTTACCCATTCCTGATACATTTCAGCAAAATTATCGACTTGAGTACCGAACTCCAAATCCATGCCATCAAGAACTCTGCGAATATCTTCCAAAGACTTGCGGCCAAAATTTTTGGTCTTTAACAGTTCTGCCTCGGTTTTCTGAATCAACTCACCCACCAAATGAATTCCAGCTCCCTTCAAACAATTACTGGCTCGAACAGGTAATTCAAGCTCTTCAATTGTTTTAAAAAGATTTTCGTCGATCTGGTCCTGTGGTTTTGATTTCGTCTTATCCGTATCAGCCAAACACTCATCAAAATTTATAAATACTGTCAGCTGATCCTTGATAATCTTGGCGCTATAGGCCAAAGCATCGTCAGGAGAAATAGATCCGTCAGTCCAAACTTCCATAATGAGCTTATCATAGTTGGTCATTTGCCCTACACGAGCCTGTTCCACTGTGTAGGCAACCTTGCGAATAGGAGAAAATGTGGAGTCAAGAGTAATAACCCCAATCTCTTCATCCAATCCCTCGTGCATTTCAGCAGGCACATAGCCCTTGCCCATTCTAAATTCCAGATCAATAACCAATTCCACATCTTCAGAAAGAGTGGCAATATGCAATTCTGGATTTAATATGACCAAATGGTTGTTAACTAAAATAGCTGAGGCCTTAACCTCACCCCGCTCATTGGCGATAAGCTGAACACGCTGTGGCTCAGGAGTATCCATGGCCACCCGAAGTTGTTTAATATTTAAAACGATGTCGGTAACATCTTCAATAACACCGGGGATTGTGGTAAACTCATGTTGAATACCACGGATTTTTACTGAGACAGGGGCAGCACCCTGCAATGAAGAGAGCAAAACTCGACGTAAGGCGTTACCAATAGTTGTACCAAACCCACGCTCTAATGGCTCGCACAAAAAGCGACCATACGTGTCAGTACTTTTTACATCTTTTTGCAGCTTATCAGGTCGAACAAGCTCTGCCCAGTTACGGACATAGACCTGCTTATCGCTGCGAGAAGTAGAACCCATGTTTACCGCCTGTTATTTAGAGTAGAGTTCAACAATCAATTGTTCAGTCATGGGGAAGGTTATATCATCACGTGTTGGTACGGCCTTAACCATTCCCTTCATATTGGTAGGATCACTTTCAAGCCAAGTAGGAACACCACGCCGGGCGACAGTTTCCAGGGCTTCATTAATCACCAGATTTTTTGCGGTTTTATTACGAACCTCAACAACATCCCCAGGCTTTAACTGTATGGATGGTACATTGATGCGCCGACCATTAAGCAAAAACAAACCATGACGTACCATCTGACGGGCTTGATTTCTGGAGTTGGCAAAGCCCAACTTGTAAGCAACATTGTCAACTCTGGTTTCCAGAAGCATCAATAAATTCGTACCAGTAATCCCTTTGCGACGATCAGCTTCATCAAAATATCGTCGAAATTGGCCTTCTAAAATACCATACATACGACGTACTTTCTGCTTTTCCCGTAACTGCAATGCATAGTCGCTTGGTTTTTTTCGTGCACGACCATGATCACCAGGAGCATAAGCTCGCCGTTCAAAGGCACACTTATCGGTATAACATCTATCGCCTTTTAAAAATAACTTTCCGCCTTCCCGGCGACAAATTCTGCACTTAGCACCAGTATATCTAGCCAAGACTAATTCCCCCTATACTCTACGACGTTTGGGCGGACGGCATCCATTATGCGGAATGGGTGTAACGTCGCGGATAAAAGATACGCGCATACCAACGGCATTAATGGCCCGCATGGCAGATTCTCGACCTGCTCCTGGCCCCTTCACAAAAATCCCAACTGTTCGCATGCCACAATCCATAGCTTTACGGGCTGCTGTCTCAGCAGCCTTTTGTGCAGCAAAAGCTGTATTTTTGCGTGAGCCTTTAAAGCCAGATGCGCCTGCACTAGCCCAGCTTATAACATTGCCTGTGGGATCAGTGAAGGTAACAATGGTATTATTAAAAGAACTATTAATATACGCTACACCAGTTGGTATATTTCTCTTTTCCTTTTTTTTGATAACCCGCTGCGGTCTTGCCATAGAACTATCTACTCCCTAATTATTTTTTCTTCTTTCCAACGATGGCTCTACGCGGTCCCTTACGGGTCCGAGCATTGGTATGGGTACGCTGTCCACGACAAGGCAATCCTCGACGATGCCTCAGTCCACGATAACACCCGATGTCCATAAGCCTCTTGATATTGGCAACGGTATCTCGACGCAAATCGCCTTCAACACGATAGTTAGCTTCTATTTCTTTACGCAACAGGTTGATATCATCACCAGATAAATCATCGCTATTTTTAGTCCATTCAATGCCTGTGGCATCAAGGATCTTTAAGGCGCTACAGCGTCCTATGCCATAAATATAGGTCAACGCAATATCGAGACGTTTATTCCGAGGTAAATCCACTCCAAGCAATCTTGCCACAATTTCCCCCTATCCTTAACCTTGTCTTTGTTTATGTCGCGGATTGGTACATATAACACGTAAAACCCCTTTTCGCTTGATAACCTTGCACTTAGGGCAAATTTTACGCACTGAAGGTCGAACTTTCATACAAAACTCCCACAAATTTATGGCCAACTAATTCTCTAATTGGCTGAGAATAAGTGGACCGTCTTTTGTAATCGCTACAGAGTGCTCAAAATGAGCCGCCAAGCTTCTATCTTTAGAAATGGCTGTCCATCCGTCGGAGAGGATAGCAACATCTGGAGAACCACTGGTAACCATGGGTTCTATAGCTAGAACCATTCCTGCTTTCAAAGGGACTCGCGAACAATTTCTAGGCACAAAATTGGGAACTTCGGGCTTCTCATGCAGTTGCCGCCCAATACCATGCCCTACAAATTGTGCAACAATGCCCATTCCCGCTTTCTGAACATGTTCTTGAACAGCACGGGAAATATCATAAAGATCATTTCCAACCACTGCTTGTTCTATTCCTTTATACAAAGACTCTTGTGTGACCTGCATTAATTTATGAGCCTGTGCATGCACATCGCCCACTGGATATGTTTTTGCAGTGTCACCGTAGAATCCATTAAACTTTACACCAAAATCAAGGCTGACAATATCACCAGGTTGAAGCTGCCTTTCTGAGGGAAAGCCATGCACGACTTCTTCATTGATTGAGCAACATACAGCAAAGGGAAAACCCATATAGCCCTTAAATGCTGGCTCAGCCTTATAGTCATCACATAACTTAAGGGCATGGTTTTCCAGCTCAATGGTTGGCAAACCTGGTTCTATTAAATCACCCAATGACCTCAAAATTATAGCTGCTATTTGACAACTCTCTTTTAACGCAGCTATTTCTTGGTCATTTTTTAAAAAAATCCCACGATATTTTCTCACCCGCGCCGACCCTTAATTTTGGCCTTGGCTAAAAGACCATCATATCGGCCAGAGATTAGGTGAGACTGCACCTGAGACATTGTATCCATGGACACTCCAACAACAATAAGCAATGAAGTTCCACCATAGTAAAAAGGAACATTAAATTGCTTCATGAGTATCATGGGTAAAACACAAACGGTGGAGATATAGATGGAACCCCATAAAGTCAACCTGGTCAAAACCTTGTCAATGTATTCATGGGTCTTAAACCCAGGCCGAATACCGGGAACAAAAGCACCCTGTTTTTTAAGGTTCTCAGCTATATCTTTAGGATCAAAAACAATGGCCGTATAAAAAAAACAGAAAAAAACAATGAATCCTATGAAAAATAAATTATATAAAATTGAGTCTGGTCGAAAATAGCCAGCTAAATTATTAATAAATTCAACACTGGAAAAATTCGCAATCGTGGCGGGAAACATTAAAAGAGAAGAGGCAAAAATAGGCGGAATAACCCCAGCAGTATTTATACGCAAAGGCAAATGACTAGTTTGGCCACCATACATTTTACGTCCAACCATGCGTTTGGCATAATGAATGGGAATCCGGCGTTGGGCTCGCTCCATAAAGGTAATTCCAACAAGTACTGCTGCCATTACCAACACAACAACTATAACCGTAAACAAGGATACATCCCCAGCAGAAACCAAACGAAATGATTTCCCAATACCACTGGGCAATCCAGCTATAATACCAGCACAAATAATCAGACTAATACCGTTACCAATACCCCGTTCTGTTATTTTCTCGCCTAGCCACATGACAAATACTGTTCCTGCAGTGAGGGTAATAACTGTGATGAGGCGAAATCCCCACCCAGGCATAAACACTACAGAAGCACCAGACGGGCTGGTCATGGACTCGACACCTACAGCGATGCCCAGGCCCTGAATCAGGGCAATGAGGACAGTGCCGTAACGTGTATATTGAGTTATTTTTTTCCGCCCAGCAGCTCCTTCTTCTTTGCTCAGTCTTTTCAGTTCTGGACTAACCACTGTGAGCAGCTGCAAAATAATGGAGGCTGAAATATAAGGCATAATACCCAAAGCAAATACTGAAAGATTCTTCAGCCCCCCCCCGGAAAACATATCAAATAATCCAAAAAGAGTATTTTGTGCATTGGCAAAAAAATCAGCCAAAGCGCTGCCATCCACACCAGGAATGGGCAAGTGCACCCCAACTCGAAAAATCGCCAAAAGAAAAAAAGTCCATAAGAACTTTTTTTTCAGCTCGGATAATCCGGGATTAGCACTATTGGAGATACTCACGTAATTATCCTTCTATGGAGTTTGCCTGCCCACCGGCAGCAACAATTTTGGCGGCAGCCTGCTTACTAAACTTGTGCGCCAAGACCGTCACAGGACGGCTTACTTCGCCGTCTCCCAAGATTTTAATGGGCTTGTTTGCACCTGCCAAACCACGAGCGTAAATATCGTCAATGGTAATCTCATCTTTTTCCGGAAAAAAGGAGAGCAGGGCAGACAAGTTTATTGGCTGATAGGTAACCGCAAAAGGATTCTTAAAACCACGCTTAGGCAGGCGACGATAAAGAGGCATTTGACCGCCTTCAAAATGGGCAGGAACACCGCCTCCAGATCGAGCATTTTGGCCCTTATGGCCCTTTCCAGAGGTACCACCAAAACCTGATCCTTGACCGCGTCCGACCCGCTTAGAGCCAACTCGCTCTTGTGGATATGGATAAAGCTCATGCAAGTTCATTATCTAAAACCTCAACTAGGTGGTTGACTGTAACTATCATCCCTCGAATGGATGCGCTATCTGGCAACTCACGAACCTGGTTAACTTTTGTAAAACCAAGAGCCTTGACTGTCTTCTTATGTATGGGGCTCTGAGCTATAGTACTTCTAACAAGTTTGACCTTAATCATTTTATTAGCACCTATTTTCTTTCAATAGCGAGAGATTTACCCCTCATCTTGCCAACCTGCTCTGCACCACGAAGGGAGCGTAAGCCTGCGACTGTGGCTCGCAAAACATTATGCGGATTATTTGTGCCAATGGCTTTCGTCAAAATGTCATGAACGCCAACTGCTTCCATAACAGCACGCACAGGCCCGCCAGCAATAATACCTGTACCCGCAGACGCTGGCTTCAAAAGAACACGTCCAGCTCCATAGGCACCAAGGACTTCGTAAGGGATTGTCCCTTCAAGCAATTCTACCTTGGTCATGTCTTTGCGGGCACGATCAGTGGCCTTTTTAATAGCATCAGGGACCTGGTTGGCCTTTCCCAGACCAAAACCGACAGTTCCTTGTCCATCACCAACGACTACTAAAGCGCTGAAGCTGAATCTACGGCCACCCTTCACAACTTTTGCTACACGATTCAGATAGACAATTTTTTCGATGAGCTCAAAATCATTTTGTTGCATGGATGTCCTCTATTAAAATTTTAAACCAGCTTCTCGCGCACCGTCTGCAAGAGCCTTCACGCGTCCATGATATACAAAACCATTACGATCAAATACTACACTGGTAATATTTTTGGCCAATGCTGTTTCTGCCAATTTCTTACCAACCATTGCAGAAACGTCTCTTGTCAAACGTGCATTGTCCATACCCAGGCTTTTGGTGGATGCGGAAGCCAACGTTGCTCCTGCAACATCATCAATAAGCTGAGCATATATGTGCTTATTGGAACGAAATACAACCAGCCTTGGGCGCAAAGATGACCCAGACAGTTTCTTTCGAATCCTGGTCTTGCGTTTAAGACGTGCATCATTTTTAGATATTTTCATGTCTTACCTACTTCTTACTTCCACCAGATTTACCGGCCTTACGGAGTATAATCTCGTCAATATATTTTATTCCTTTGCCCTTATACGGTTCAGGTGGACGAACACGACGAATCTGTGCGGCAACCTCACCTATAAGTTGCTTGTCAAAACCAGTGATATGAATTTTATTTCCTTCAACACTGGCATCAACCCCTGTGGGCAAAGGATAATTCACAGGATGGGAATAGCCAACGTTCAAAACAACAGTTTTGCCTTGAACATTGACTCGATAACCAACACCCACCACTTCAAGAGTCTTTTGATATCCTTTATCTACACCCATAACTGCATTAGCAATGAGAGTACGACGCAAACCATATTGCTGATGGGCTATACGTGACTCATCGACTGGAGATACAGTAAGTGTACCAGAATCTAAATTAATGGCTACAGCTGGATGAGTGGCAACATTAAGAGTTCCTTTTGGCCCCTTAACCACTATTACTGTTTCGCCTACCTGTACATCAACACCTGCTGGTATTGTAATTGGCACTTTTCCAACACGAGACATTGCGGCCCCCTACCAAATTTCACAAAGAAGTTCGCCGCCCACGCCAATCTCTGCAGCTTTTCTGCCTTCAAGAATACCCTTGGACGTAGAAAGAATACAAATCCCTAATCCATTTTGCACCAAGGGAATATCTTTGGAAGCAACATACACCCGGCGTCCAGGTTTACTGACACGCTGCAAGCCACTTACAACACCCTTGCCATCATAATATTTAAGATCGACAACAATAGAGCCGTCATCAGATATAAAACCTGTAATATAGCCCTCTTCTTGCATGATGTCCAAGATTGCAGAACGCATACGGCTGGAAGAAACTTTTACACTGGAGTGCATTGCCGTATACGCGTTGCGAATTCTTGTCAGCAAGTCAGCTATGGGATCAACAACAGCCATAAATATACCTCATTACCAACTTGATTTTCTAACACCTGGCAGTTCACCTGCAAGGGCCATATTACGAAAGCAGATGCGACAAATGCCGAATCTACGCATGAAAGCCCTGGGACGACCACAAATAGGACACCTATTATATTTTCTAGTTGAAAACTTAGGCTCCCGCTGAGCTTTGACCATCAATGAAATACGAGTCAAGTTACAGTCCTCCTTACTTCTTGAAGGGCATCCCAAGAAGCTTCAACAGCATCTTGCCTTCTTTATCAGTCTGAGCAGTAGTGATCACAGACACATTCATGCCCACTGCCTTTTCGATCTTATCCACCTGAACTTCAGGGAAAATCGTATGGTCCTTAATGCCCATGGTGTAATTGCCACGACCATCAAAGCCTCTGTCGGACACACCGCGAAAGTCGCGAACCCGAGGCAGTGCAATAGTGATCAACTTTTCAAGAAATGCCCACATTCTGTCCCCACGAAGTGACACACGGCAACCTACGGGCATGCCATCTCGCAACTTAAAAGCTGCAATGGATTTTTTGGCCCGAGTTACAACTGCCTGCTGTCCAGCAATGAGGGACAAATCCCGAACAGAGTCCTGAATAATTTTGTTATTCTGGCTCCCTTCGCCCAAACCCATATTTATAGAAATATATTTAATCCTAGGCGTTTGCATTACTGAGGAATATTGAAATTCCTTTATCAGCTCGGGAGCAACTTTATCTTTATAAAATGGTAAAAGATTATTCATTATGCCATCCTAACTAATCGTTTCATTGCACTTTTTGCAATAACGAACTTTTTTGTTGTCTTCCAAAATTCTATATCCAAGGCGACTGGGCTTTGAACAAGCATTGCAAACATATTGTACATTAGAAACATCGATAGGCATTTCTTTGTCGATAATTCCCCCAGGTTGATTGGCATAGGGATTGGGCTTGGTATGCTTTTTAACCATATTGACCTGTTCCACAAGCACCTGGTTATTAGCACGCAGAACTTTTACTACTCGCCCAATTTTGCCCCTATCCTTACCCGCAAGGATAATGACTTTATCATCTTTGTGAATTTTCCACACTTGCTTAGACATAACTATAATACCTCTGGGGCTAAGGAAACAATCTTCATAAAGTTCCTGGCCCGAAGCTCACGTGCCACAGGTCCAAAAATACGGGTACCCATCGGCTCAAAATTCTTGTCAAGGAGTACAGCAGAGTTATTATCAAAACGAATAAAAGTACCATCACGGCGTCCGATCTCTTTAGCTGTTCTTACAACCACAGCCTGAAGCACATCGCCTTTTTTCACTTTTCCGTGAGGAATGGCTTCTTTAACGGATACGGTAATAATGTCGCCTACTCGTGCATAACGTCGTCTGCTACCGCCAAGAACTCTGATGCACTGAACCTTTTTTGCACCGGAATTATCAGCCACGTCTAATGTTGTCAGCATTTGAATCATTTTTTAATCCCCTACAATGCTTTTTCAATAATTTTCATTAGATGCCAATTCTTCCGTGCACTCAAAGGACGGTGCTCCACAATCTGAACCTTATCACCAATATGACACTCGTTGTTAGGGTCGTGAGCCATAAACTTTTTTCTACGGTGAATATATTTCTTAAGAACCGGATGTTTGACCAGTGTTTCAACGCGGACGACAATGGTCTTATCGTTCTTATCGCTCACTACGAAGCCAACAAGAGTTCTCTTGCTAGATGTCTTTCCGCTGCTACTCATCACCTGTCTCCATGTCCTTCTCGTTCAAAATAGTCATGATACGAGCAATGGATTTTTTAACCAATGGTATTCTTTGTGTGTTTTCAAGCTGAGCCGTAGCATGCTGAAAACGAAGATTCATTAACTCCTGACGAAATTCGCCTAAAGTATCCTGAAGCTTACTATATTCCATTTCACGAAATTGTTGAGCTTTCATTATACTTACTCCTTTTCGACTATAATAGTCTTGATAGGCAGCTTATAGGCAGCTCTTAACAGAGCTTCTTTAGCTAGCTCAACATCAACGCCTTTGATTTCATAAATCACTCGACCGCGCTGAACAGGTGCACACCAGCCTACTGGTGAGCCTTTACCTTTACCTTGACGCACTTCAAGAGGCTTGGATGTAATAGGCTTATCGGGAAAAATACGGATAAAAACCTTTCCACCCCTGCGAATATGGCGCATCATAGCAATACGAGCAGCTTCAATTTGCTGACTGGTAATCTTACCACTTTCAACTGCTTTCAGGCCAACATCGCCAAAATCAACAGTAGTAGCTCGTTGAGCTAAACCTCGAATACGGCCCTTTTGCTGTTTTCGGAATTTAACTTTTCTGGGGCTCAGCATTAGCTTTCTACCTCACTCAAAATCTCGCCCTTGAAAACCCACACCTTGATTCCAATAATCCCATAGGTCGTTTTGGCTTGGGCAACTCCGTAATCTATGTCAGCACGCAGTGTATGCAAGGGTACCCGTCCTTCTCTGGCCCACTCTGAGCGAGCAATCTCGGCTCCGCCTAGACGTCCACCACATTGCACCTTTATACCTTGCGCACCAAATTTTTGTGCCATTCCTACAGTTTTTTTGATTGCTCTGCGAAAAGCAACACGACGCTCTAATTGCTGGGCAATTGACTCTGCTACCAACTGAGCATCTGTTTCTGGACGGCGAATTTCATTGACTTCAATGGAAAACTCGCGACCAAATTTGGCCTTCAGATCAGCACGCATTTTTTCAATCTCAATACCCTTTCGTCCAATCACAATACCTGGACGGGCTGTAAAAAGAATAATGCGTACATTATCGGCCGCACGTTCAATCTCTATGCTGGAAATTCCAGCATGAAACAATGTACTTTTAATATACTTACGCAGTTTGCTATCTTCATAGACATATTCAGCATAGTTTTTATCGCTGAACCAACGTGACTTCCAGTTTTTATTATAGCCTAAACGGAAGCCGTATGGATGAACTTTATGACCCAAAGTACTGCCCTCCTACAGCTCATCAATAACTACAGTGATGTGACTGGTACGCTTGACAATACGATAAGCTCGCCCCATTGCTCTTGGCTGTATACGCTTCCAGCTGGGCCCTTCATTGATACAGACTTCTTTGACATAAAGATTGTCCACATCGAGCTTATAATTATGTTCAGCATCAGCAATAGCGGTACTCAACACTTTTTCTATCAAGCGCGCAGCTTTCTTGGGGGTAAACTTAAGTATGTTAAGCGCATCCTCAACAGGCTTTCCAGTCACATTACGAGCGACAAGCCTGGCTTTTTGAGGCGAAATACGAATAAACTTGGCTACAGATCGTGCTTCCATATGAAACTTCCTGCCTATTTCTTCTTCTTATCAGCAGCATGACCATAATAGGTTCTGGTCGGTGCAAATTCACCAAGTTTATGTCCTACCATGTTTTCCGAGACAAAAACTGGAATAAATTTTTTGCCATTATGTACCGCAAAGGTTAATCCGACCATCTCTGGAATAATCGTAGAACGACGAGACCATGTTTTAATAACTTGTCGGCTTCTTTCTGCATTGGATTTCTCAACCTTCTTCAAAAGGTGACCATCAATAAAAGGGCCTTTTTTTAGAGACCTGGGCATACTAACTCCTACTTCGTACCACGACGTTTGACGATAAGCTTGGAAGATGCCTTTTTAGGAGCTCGTGTCTTGTATCCTTTAGTGGGTTTACCCCAAGGAGTAACAGGATGACGCCCTCCAGAGCTTCTGCCCTCACCACCGCCCAACGGGTGATCTACTGGGTTCATGGCCACACCTCGTACCTTGGGACGACGACCAAGCCACCGATTCCGGCCAGCCTTTCCAATATTGACATTCTCATGCTCAATATTTCCAACCTGACCAACAGTAGCAATATTGGTCAAAAGCACTTTGCGCACTTCACCAGAAGGCAAGCGCAAAGAGGCATACTTGTCTTCCTTGGCTACAAGTTGAGCATAAGAGCCTGCGGAACGAGCCATCTGGCCACCACGCCCTGGATAGAGCTCAATATTATGCACCAAAGTACCCAAGGGAATGCGTGCCAAAGGTAAAGCATTACCAGGCTTGATATCTGCCTTATCTCCAGCCAGAATCTGATCTCCAACACCCAGACCTATTGGCCAAAGGATATAGCGTTTTTCACCATCTGCATAATGCAGCAATGCGATGCGTGCACTACGATTTGGATCATATTCAATGCTTGCTACTTTTGCGGGAATACCAGGCTTATTTCTTTTAAAATCGATAATGCGGTAGAGGGTTTTATTGCCTCCACCTCGCCTGCGTGATGTTATTCTTCCGTAATTATTCCGACCACTTTTCTTACTTAAGCCAACTGTAAGCGATTTCTCTGGCTTTTTCGATGTAATTTCATCAAAAGTTAATACTCCCTGATCGCGACGACCAGGAGAGGTCGGTTTTAGCTTCCTAATTGCCATAATTATACCCCTTCGAAGAAATCAATCTTGTCATTGGCAGCGAGAGAAACATAGGCCTTCTTGTAACCGCTGATCTTGCCAACAGCTCGCCCAAATTTCTGTTTCATACGGGGCTTTGAGTTAACAATATTAACCGCTGTTACTGTTACCCCAAATATATCCTCCACTGCGCGTTGAATTTGTATTTTGTTCGCAGCAGGATGAACAAAAAAGGCAACCTTATTAGCTGCCTCCTTAAGTCCGGTGGACTTTTCAGAAATTAGGGGCTTAAGCAATATTTGAGAACTTTCCATTATTGCAACCTCTCCTGCAAAGCTGTCACTGCCTTACTGTCAATCAACATCTGCGGATATTTGAGGATTTCATAAACATTGATGGATTGAGAATCTAAAACACAAATATCCGGCACATTTCGTGCGGAAAGACTGAGGTTACTATCCTTTTCACCTACAACAATCAAGGCTTTTTTCAAACCAAGCTTTTCTGCACAAGCAACAAAGTTTTTGGTTTTAGCAATATCAAATTGCAACTTGTCCACTACCAACATGTCGTTGGCTACGAATCGAGAAGACAAAGCCATTTTCAAAGCTTGCTTACGAATTTGTTTATTGACCTTAAAGCCGTAATCACGGGGTTGTGGTCCATGAACAATAGCCCCACCTCGCCACAAAGGAGAACGACTGGAACCAGCACGTGCTCGCCCAGTGCCTTTTTGACGCCAAGGTTTTTTTCCACCACCACGAACAGTGCCGCGTGTTTTAACTGAAACAGTGCCAGCACGAAGTTTTGCTAAATGTGCACGTACTACCAGATGTAAAATTTCAGGCTTTACTTCGACCTGAAAAACATCATCCGCAAGATCAATAGCACCTACTTCCTGCTTGTTTTGATCATAAAGTTTTACATTAGCCATAACCATTACCCCTTATTTCAACTTGCTGAGGAACACTATCCCCTGCTTGGGTCCAGGGACTTGGCCACGGACAAGTACCACATTATCTTCTGGGCGAACGTCAACAATTTCAATATTTAAAACTGTTGAAGGTTTATTGCCAAGTTGGCCGGGCATTTTCTTACCCTTGAAAACCTTGCCAGGAGTTGCACACTGTCCAACAGAACCAGGCTTCCTATGCACTTTTTCATGTCCGTGAGAAGCTGGAGAACCAGCAAAATTCCAACGGCGAAATACTCCAGAAAAACCTTTTCCTTTGGAAGTACCTGCCACGCGAATTTTTTCGCCTGGAGCAAACATTTCAACGGTCAGTGTATGACCAATGTCGAATTCATCAATACCAGAAACAGGAAACTCCTTCAGCATTCTATAAAAGCCACAATTTGCCTTTTGCTGATGGCCCTGCTCAGGTTTGGACAACCGGTGGGCTGCTACTTCCTCAAATCCAACCTGTAAAGCAGTATACCCATCTCTATCCATGACCTTTTTATCTATTACAGGACATGGGCCAGCCTGTATTACGGTTACAGGTATTACACTCCCGTCTTGACCATAGATACGGGTCATGCCTAGTTTACGCCCAACAAGTCCCAATGTCTTTCTCATGATTGCCTCACATTATCCCTACAGCTTGATCTCTACATCAACACCTGCAGGAAGATTCAGCTTACCCAACGCATCAACAGTCTGTTGCGTGGGTTCTAGAATATCCAAAAGCCGTTTATGGACACGCATTTCAAACTGTTCCCGAGATTTTTTATCAACGTGCACAGATTTGAGAATGGTTTGTTTATAGATACAAGTTGGCAACGGAATCGGTCCAGCTATGGACGCCCCGGTATTTCGAGCTGAGTCAACTATTTCGCTAACAGCCTTATCCAAAATTCTATAATCGTAAGCTCGCAATTTAATACGAATTTTATCACTATTCATCATACCTTACCCCACAATCTCTGAGACAACACCAGCACCAACAGTGCGGCCACCCTCACGAATAGCAAAACGAAGGCCCTTTTCCATGGCAATGGGAGCGATCAGATGGACGTGA
>JAAYGN010000219.1 GCA_012727715.1 Desulfovibrionales bacterium
AGAGTAAAGTTTTGACAACAATGTGCTTGTTCATGATGGCTGTAGTTATTTTGGCTGCTGCTCCAGCTAGGGCTGAGGATAACATTCCGGTTTTAAATATGGGCTATATTTTTACCACTCACCAAAGCCCTTTTATGGTGGCCATGGCCAAAAATGAAGATTTTAAGGACTTTGGAGTTTATCTGCGCCCAGTTGTGGATAAAATAAAGTATGAGCTCATGGACGGGGACAAGCCCTTGGCCCTGCTCAATGTCATTGTCACTAAAAGCGGCTCAGAGACTACGACCATGTTTGCCCAAGGGAATATGGATTTAGCCATTGCCTCGGGTCCGGCTATTATGGCCGGTGTTGATCAGGGGCTAGCTATAAAAACCCTGTGCCCCACCCATGTTGATGGCATGGGACTCGTTTTTCCTCCGGATAGTACTTTAAAAGGCTGGGACGCTGTTGCCAGTTATATAAAAGAATCCAAACAGCCAGTAAAAATTGGCTATCATTCGCCCACCAGTGCTCCTCGAATTATAATCGAAAATGCCCTGAAGATGGCTGGTTTTAATGTTACCCAAGATGCCAATCAATTAGATGCTGACGTGTTACTCATTGATCTTAAGGAGACCTCAAGTTTTATTCCCGCTTTGACCAGTGGGCAGGTGGATGCTTGGGTCGGTCCTGCGCCTCATCCTGAAGTATCTGAGTTAAAAAATGTCGGTCATATTGCTCTTGACTTACGTGATTTACCACCTGTGGGTAAATGGCATAATTTCCCCTGCTGTGTTTTGGCAGCAAGGGATAGTGTCATCGTAGAACATGATGAAATCATAGCGAACATTGTGGAGTTATTAACCAAGTCTGGTCAGTGGTGTAATGAGCACAAGGCTGAAGAAGGTCAGCTCATTAATGGCTGGATTGGAGTGCCTGCTGAAGCTGTAGAAAAATCCACTATCATTTTCACCACTGAGGTGACCGAGGAATGGATGCAAGGACAGGAAATTTACTTAGATATCTTAAACAAAATGGGAAAATTTAGAGGAGAACTTAAGGATAAAAATTTGTCTCAAGCCCATGATCAATTATTTGATTTTCGTTTTATATCTAAAAGCTAAGATCGATATGTATCCAGCGGCTCCAAGTCGTCTTTACGAATAGTAATTTGGAATGAAAACATGAGGATTCCCTACAATCGTTTGCTTTCCCTGCTGACCTTGCTGGTTTTTCTTGGTGTATGGTCCTGGTCGGCAATGATCATTGCAAACAAGGTTGTTTTACCAAGTGTCTCTGAAGTAGCAGATATTTTATTTCAGCCGACGGAAAATCTTTTAAGCATGGGCTCACTTATTACCAACGTTTTAATTAGCCTCTTAAGAGTGCTCCTTGGTTATCTGGTTGCAGTAGTCATAGCTATCCCCTTGGGGGTAGCTATGGGTTACTATGATTTAGTGCATACAATGTTTGGAGATTTTTTAAATATTTTTCGTCCCATCCCGCCTTTAGCCTGGGTTCCTTTGGTCATGGCCTGGTTTGGCATTGCCAGTCTTGCGGATTTATTCATGGTTGATCGAGGTACCTGGTTTATTTACCTTAATAATTTTAAGTTTTCCATGATTTTTATCATTTTCATCGGCGCTTTTTATCCCATCTTAACCAGTAGCATTCATGGGGTGCGCAACGTGAACCGGGTTTTTATCGATGCTGCCCGGGTTTTGGGAGCCAATGAATTTGATATTTTTAGAAAAATTTTATTGCCAGCCGCCCTGCCGTCCATGGTGAACGGTATGCGTATCGGCCTTGGTGTTGCCTGGATGTGTCTGGTCTCAGCGGAGATGCTTCCTGGCAGCATCTCCGGCATCGGGTACCTTATAACCCATGCTTATACTTTGGCGGCCACGGACATTGTCATTGCTGGAATGGTCAGTATTGGCGTTACTGGTGCTTTTATGGATTGGTTATTTCGTAGTGTGGAACGTAGATATTTTGCTTGGCAGCGTCTGGCGAGGTAGGCATGAGTTCTATTGTCAGTGTCAAAAATGTCTATAAATCTTTCCTGACTGAACGTGGTCAAACCATAAACGCCCTGGAACAGGCCAACCTTGAAATTACCCCAGGTGAATTTGTCAGCATTGTCGGTCCTTCGGGTTGTGGCAAGTCCACACTACTTCGTATTATGGCTGGGTTAGAAAAAGCAGACCTGGGAGAAACTATTTATGCTGGGCGTCTGCTTAATAAACCCCACCAGGATGTGGGTATGGTTTTTCAAGAATATTCGGTGCTGCCTTGGCGGACAGTTTTTGATAATGTCTGCCTGGGCCTTGAATTTTTACAAGAGAAAAAAAGTGTGCGCAGTGAACGGGCTATCCAGTACCTTAAACTTGTGGGTATGGCCAAGTTTGCTGATGCTTATCCATACGAACTTTCCGGGGGTATGCGCCAACGGGTAGCCATAGCCCGTGCCCTGGCCAATAATCCCCAAGTACTTTTGATGGATGAACCTTTTGGGGCTCTGGATGCCCACACACGCATCCTCATGCAAAAAGAATTACTCCGTATTTGGCGGGAAACTCAAAAAACTATAATTTTAGTCACGCATAGTGTAGATGAAGCAGTTTACTTGGCTAATCGCATCGTGGTCATGACTTCCAGGCCTGGTAAAATACGAGAAATAATTAATGTTG
Organism: Desulfovibrionales bacterium; assembly: GCA_012727715.1. Lineage (GTDB taxonomy): Bacteria > Desulfobacterota > Desulfovibrionia > Desulfovibrionales > Desulfomicrobiaceae > Desulfomicrobium. Next base: position 2,670 of record JAAYGN010000219.1, read on the forward strand.
ATTTTGAACACCCAAGGAATAGAAGTAATCCTTTATACGGACAAATGACCGCCAGAATACTGGATATCCTTGAAGAAGAAGTGGTTACTGCCGGCGAATTTTAATTGGTTTATCTTGAAGTTTCGTAAAATAATTGAGGAAATCATGACTAAGATATCTTTAATGCACAGTGTCTCCACTCCTGGTTGAGCTGCCAAATTACCTCCAGGGGACCTGGGGATGGCTTTATCGGATTTAGCCGTGGCTAAAGACGAGCGCCTCTTGGTGGGTTTTGAAGGTGCAGAAGATGCTACAGTGGTAACTTTTCCTCCAGGCAAAGCTTTAGTGCAAACTGTAGATTTTTTAACTCCTATTATTGATGATCCTTTTCTTTTTGGACAAATAGCCGCCTGCAATTCCTTGTCCGATGTCTATGCCATGGCCGCCACACCCTATACAGCCATGAACATAGTTTGTTTTCCTGACCAAACCTTTCCCATGTCTGTGCTGCAAGATATTTTACGTGGTGGATTATCTAAAATAGAAGAATCTGGCGCGTTACTGGTTGGTGGTCATAGTGTGCGCGACCCGGAACTAAAATATGGATTGTCTGTGACAGGCATTGTGGATCCTTTAAATATTGCTAAAAATTCTTCTTTACAACCAGGTGACGTGCTTATTTTAACCAAACCCATTGGTTCTGGAATTTTAGGTACAGCCATTAAAGGCCGGTGGGATAAGTATACCCAATACGAAGAAGAAATCGCCCATTGGCTGACCAAGCTCAATAATATTGCTGCTCAAGCCCTGACGGTATTCAACGTCCAGGCTTGTACTGATATTACTGGTTTTGGGCTGGTGGGTCATGTTTTAGAAATGGCTATGGCCTCGCATTGTCTGGTAAGGTTATCGGCCAAAGATGTTCCATTAATGATCGACGCCTATGAATTGGCTTCCATTGGTCTGGTCTCCGGGGGGAGTTTTAGCAATAAAAAACATTGTACATCTTTAGTTGAAGCCCAAGATGTGGACCCCATTCTTGAAGACATTCTTTATGATCCCCAGACCTCGGGTGGGTTGGTCCTGGGAGTAGTGGCCGACCAGGCCCCTGCTGTGTCTCAATGGCTACAAGACCATGGTGAACTGGCAGCCATCATTGGTACTGTGGAAGCTGCTGGTCAAAGTTGTACCCGAGTGCTGATCAGCTAAGAACGCATTGATTAAAGCATCATAGTCTAAGGAGACCAGATTAAACCGCTTTCGTCACTCACCCTGACGGGTACAAGCCCACGTAGGCGAGAGTACAGGAAATAAGGTAAAGACTGTGATCCCCGTTTTCACGGGGATGACCTGACCACTCCTGGTACAGGCCCATCTTTGTAGGAATGACGTTTTAATCAGCTCTTTCCTAAGTATTGAAA
>JAAYGN010000026.1 GCA_012727715.1 Desulfovibrionales bacterium
ATTAAAAAGAGCTGCGGTAATGGTTATTTCTTTGTGATGATAACGGGGATAGTAGATGGCAAAAAGAAGAATCACCATGGCCACTAGATTCAAGCCAAAACGGGTTAACAAATCCATATAATCAATCACTTGGCTACTCCTTAGCTTTGCACACCTATGCTGACCATCTTAATTGCAGCCCGATCTTTTTTAAAAAAGTAACAAAGGAAAAATCATCAACCACAATCTGGGAAACGCAAAAATTTATGTGACCTATATTCTAAAAAAATATCATTACTCCTTGGGCCAAGGGGTACAGCAACGCGCTGGGGCGTATCCTTTGGCAAAAGCCTCACGCAAAGTCAAAAAACGAACCTGATTCTGCTTTTTTACTTTTAGTCCTGAAGCACAGGTTGTGGTATGAAAACGCTTGGAGCTGATGGTTCCCAAGTATGTATGCTGCGCTACGGGTAACGACAAAATCTTTGGCCAAAAACCCAGTCCCCGGTTCATGGCAGTTACTTGGGCAGCCAGCAAATCCTGGGCAAAATCCATGTCTTTGTCTGAAGTATGGGGATAAACAAAAGCAGCTCCCTCCTGAACCAAGACCAAAGCAACATTACGGCCATTTTCCAGGCGAGGCGTGCCTATAAGGCGGTCATAACGATCCCGGGATAACTCCTTGGAATCCAGCACAAGCTTTTGTCCTTGCACCAATTGCTGCACAAGCGCCTTTGCTTCTTGTCCATAATACTGACCCCGTTTTTTGCCATGGCGGACTTCCGGGGCGTCAATACCTCGCAGGCGCAAGCGGTCTTCATTGGTGAGCAGCACTGTGTCCCCATCAAAAACAGTCTTGACACCTATCCGCCCATCAGCCCAGGCAGAAACAACCAGAAAAAAACAAAACAGCCAGGCCATCAAGACCCGGCTGCGCCACAAGGAAAACATCAGGAATCGTAATAGGAACGTAATTGCTGGCTGCGTACAGGATGACGCAACTTGCGCAAGGCCTTGGCCTCGATCTGCCGGATACGTTCACGAGTCACATTAAAAAGCTTGCCCACTTCTTCCAAGGTATGGTCACTCTTTTCCCCAATACCAAAACGTTTGCGCAGGACCTGCTCTTCTCGCGGAGTCAGATCTGAAAGCACCTGGGCGATCTGTTCCGCAAGTTTGGTGGTAACCACTTCTTCTGCTGGGGCCACGGCTTTTTTATCTTCAATAAAATCACCGAGATTTGAATCTTCCTCATCACCAATAGGAGTTTCCAGGGAAATGGGCTCTTTGGCAATTTTAAGGACTTTTTTCACCTTTTCCAAAGGATAGTCCATGCGTTCAGCGATTTCTTCAGGGGAAGGATCCCGCCCCAATTCCTGAACCAAGTAACGAGAAGTGCGCACTAATTTATTAATAGTTTCAATCATGTGCACCGGGATACGAATGGTGCGGGCCTGGTCAGCAATGGCTCTGGTAATGGCCTGGCGAATCCACCACGTGGCATAAGTAGAAAACTTATAGCCTCGCTGATACTCAAACTTGTCCACCGCCTTCATGAGCCCAATATTGCCTTCCTGAATCAAGTCTAAAAACTGCAATCCACGATTGGTATATTTTTTTGCTATGGAAACCACTAAACGCAAATTGGCTCGAATCAATTCCTGCTTGGCATCCAAGGCATCAGTATTGCCTTTACGAATCCGCCACAAGATTTCTTCCAGCTGATCCACATCATGCATGGCATTTTCTTGGAGCTTATTCAAAATTTCAATTTTTCCCATGACCATTTCTTTAAAAGAAAAAAGCTCTTCAATGGTCATACCCAGTTGATCAGCCGCGGCAACAGGGTTGATAC
>JAAYGN010000220.1 GCA_012727715.1 Desulfovibrionales bacterium
GACTGATGTCCGCTTGGCAGCCACCAAAGAGTGAAAATTGCTGGCCATGGAGACTGATTGGACGGTGGACCATGGTCCCTATTCTGAATTTGGCGACCTGTTAACCCTGCGCGGCGCACAATACATTGGTGCTGGCTACGATATTCCCAGCATTCGTGGTGAAGGCCGTACCGTCTGTACCAACCATGCCTGGGGTGCAGCTTTCCGTGGTTATGGTGGACCTGAAGCAGAATTTGCCTCAGAAACCCTCATGGATGAATTGGCCGAAAAATTGGGCATGGATCCTTTTGATCTGCGCTATAAAAACGTCTACCGTCCTGGCGCCACCACTCCCACGGGCCAGGAACCTGATTCCTGGACCCTGCCAGAAATGTTCGACATCCTGCGCCCCAAATATGAAGCCGCCAAAAAACATGCCGCTGAGAACTCCACCGACTATGTCAAGCGCGGTGTGGGTATTGCTTTGGGTGTTTATGGTGCCGGTCTGGATGGGCCAGACTCTTCAGAAGTGGATGTGGAACTCAATAGTGATGGCACAGTGACTATTTTTGCCTGCTGGCATGATCATGGCCAGGGTGCGGACATTGGTACCCTGGGCACTGCCCATCAGGCACTTCGGCCTTTGGGGTTGCGTCCAGATCAAATCAACCTTGTCCTGGGCGACACTCGTGTCGCTCCCAACACCGGCCCGGCTGGTGGTAGCCGTTCCCAGGTTATGGCCGGTCAAGCGATTATCAATGGCTGTGAACAATTAATCAAGGCCATGAGCCGTGCGGACAGCAGCAAGCGTACTTACGCGGAAATGGTCGCTGAAAAAATCGAGACCAAGTACCGTGGTAAATGGACTGCTCCGGCCAATAATTGCGACGAAAATGGTCAAGGCAGCCCCTTTGTTTGCTATATGTACGGGCTGTTTATGGCTGAAGTGGCTGTGGAAAAAGCTACTGGCAAAACCACAGTAGAAAAAATGACTGTTGTCGGCGATGTGGGCAAGGTCAATAACTACCTGGCTGTGGATGGACAGATTTATGGCGGTATGGCCCAGGGTATTGGCTTGGCCCTGACCGAGGATTACGAGGACATCAAGGCTCATGCGACCATGCGCGGGGCTGGTATCCCCTATATTAAGGATATTCCGGATAATATGGAGATTATCTATATTGAATCTCCCCGTGCTTCCGGTCCTTTTGGTGCCTCAGGTGTCGGCGAAATGCCCTTGACTGCTCCCCATCCAGCCATCACCAATGCTATTTACAATGCTTGCGGGGCCAGGGTTCGGGAACTGCCCGCCCGACCTGACAAGGTTTTGGCGGCCATGAAGAAATAAGTACCTGCGACACAACCCACCGGATGCCCAAACGTCCGGTGGGATTTTTTTGCGTATTGAAAAGCAGCAGAAAAATATGAGGATAAAAATAGCGAAGAAGAAACAGCACTGCCCAAAGAGCTGGCATCGGAACAAAATCAAAATCTAAAAAATCGCTGATTAAACCAAAAAAAGTCACTGCGAGAAACGAAGTGCCGAAGCAGTCCAGAAATTTATATGCAAAGAAAATTAATTTTTACCTGAATTTGTTTGACATAAAAGCACAGTTTATTGCGAGGACTGCGATAGCGAACAAAGTGAAGCTGGCGGCAGGACGCGGCGCTTCGCTAATCCATAGCTTGCTGATAAGTCAAAGATTCTGGATTGCTTCCCGCTTCGATTTCTCGCGGTCGCAATGACTTGTTTTGGTTTAATCAGTGCCCCTAAGTACGACCTTGGTTAGTCAGCTGGCAATAAATTATGTGTACAAGGAGAGGACATGGATCAACAGGAACTCAGGCAATGGGAAGCCAAATGTACTCAGGAAGAGCCCCCCAAATGCCGTGCTGGTTGTCCGGTTAATGTCGATGCCCGTGCCTTTGTCCTGGCCATGGCCCAAGGGGACGTGGATGCGGGGCGGGCTATTTTGGAAAAGTCCATGCCCCTGGCCCAAATTACAGCCCGTTTGTGCGAAGCTCCGTGTGAAAACTTTTGCCTGAGAAAAGATCTGGGCGGCGCCATTGCCATTGGC
>JAAYGN010000221.1 GCA_012727715.1 Desulfovibrionales bacterium
AGCATTTCCACGGCAGTGGAGGTAACAAGAATCCAAAAAGAAATATGCATCAGGCAATGACATCCAATAAATAATTTTGATCAGGCAGAGTAGTATTGTCTTTATCTTTTCTGGGACTCTGACTTCCAGAGTAAGACGCATTTGAGCCTTGATGACCGTCTTTATCCACAGTCTGGTTGGCAATGTGTTCAGATTTTGCGACCTGCTTTTTTTCTTGCTCTTGGCGGCGTTGGCTCAATTCCTGGGCCAAGGCATGTTGTGTTTCCGGATGAGAAAGCTGGGCTTGGTGTATTCGTTGGGCTTCCGGAAGCTGACTAATCAGTGTGGACAAGCTTAGATTGTTAACCATTAGTGCACTCCATATTCAGCAATATACAGTGATGAAATTTGGCCTGTTTCCATGATACTGTTAACAAGGGCAATGGTTTGTTGTTTGACTTGTGCAATGCTGTCCGGATCATCAGGAAGTTTTAGATCGGAGCTGGTTAGATACTGGTACACAGCATCACGCAGAAGAAGAGTTTTTTCCTCCAATTCCCGGTGGAAGGTGCTATTGGTATAGGGAATAGCAAAGGCATAGGTCAAAAAATTAATGGTATTTTTTTGCTTGATTTCGACCATAAAGGGTTTCAAGGAAAATTGACGTTCAGGATGTGTGCTCGCCAGGGGGGACGTGTCTTCCTCTGTCCTGACAAAATCGAGAACAGGTGCTTCAGGAGTTGGACGCAACAGGATGAAGGCAATAACTCCACCAAGGCTCATAAAAAGTAAGGCCACAATTCCCAAAAACCATATTTTTTTCCACATGGGGACTTGGAAAGTGCCAGCTTCAGCCAGGACCAATTCTGCTTCAATGCTGGGAAGTGGTTTTTCAGGAGGAGGTGCTGGAGTACTTTCTTCCAATTGCAGGAACAGTGCATCATCCAGATCAAGCTCAACTTTTTGTACACTTTTGGGGAGCTTGTCTTGCAGTTGTTCGTCATCCAAAGTGACATTGGGTTCTGCCGAAGAGGGCTGCGCAAAAAGAATGGGCAGTATCATGGATAGTAAAAAGGCCGGGAGAGCTACCTGGCCATGGGATTAGCTAAATATTTTATGGATTTTTTCACCTAAGGTTTCGGCAGTAAACGGTTTGACAATATAATTGGACACTTTGGCTTGAACAGCTTCAATAATATTCTCCTGCTGCGCTTCGGCGGTAACCATCAAAAAGGGGAGATCAGCAAACTCTTCACTGGCTCGAACTTTACGTAGTAATTCGATGCCGGTCATTTGCGGCATATTCCAGTCGGAGATGATAAAATCAATTTGGTCCTTGGTAAGGATGTCCCAAGCACCGGTTCCGTCATCAGCCTCGACAATATTCGTAAACCCCAATTGCTTGAGGATATTTTTAATAATGCGGCGCATGGTCGAAAAATCATCGACAACAAGAACGCGCATACTCGTATTAACGGGCATATGAACCTCCACATAGACATTACATTCGGTTTATAAACTTTTGGCTAGCTGATTACACCATGACGTTGCTGGAACATTTTTTTTAACTTGGCCAAGGCCTGAGAGTGCATTTGGGAGATGCGTCCTTCGGTCACATCCAAAGTTGCAGCAATCTCTTTCATATTGAGGTCCTCAGTATAGTACAAGCTCAGGACCAGTTGTTCCCGTTCACCAAGTGTATTGATGAGAAGAGCCAGCTTGTCAATAATGTCGTGAAAGGCCACCCGAGTTGCAGGGTCTCCATGGTCAGAGCTTTGTGCTCCTGAGGTTTGTTCTTGCACTGCATCCAAGCTTAAAATAATTTGAGAATTCAGGGCTTCCAAGGTGGATTCCAAACTTGACAGGTCCTGTCCGGTCAAGGAGGCCAGATCATTACGATCAGGGGTGTACCCATGTTCCTGTTCAAAGTTACGGATAATGTGTTCTAGTTTTTTAATTTTTTGTCGTAATCCTCTGGAATACCAGTCCAGGCGTCTTAGCTCATCAAGCATGGCTCCACGAATGCGGTTGTCAGCAAAGGACTCAAAGGGGATACCCAATTGTGGTTGAAAGTTTTGTAAAGACTCCATGAGTCCCAAAGTTCCTGCACCAATAAGATCAGACAGCTCCACATGGGCCGGCAGTTTTGCCTTCAGATGGTAGGCAATGGCCCTGATGCGTGGCGCAAAGGCACGAGCAATTTTGTCCTTGATTATGGAAGGCAAGGAAGCAAAAGAAATGCCCGGCTGCTCTAAAATGGACCACGCTGGGTTTTGAGCTGTGCTATTGTCCAAAGAGGAGTTTTTTCCAGAAGAACTTGATGTTTCCATCCAAATGATCCTGTGGCTTCCAGGCAGCAATATTTTGGCTTATTTTCTCCAGAGCTTTAGTGGCTTCGGTCTGGGGGAACAGGCTACAAAAGGGATGCTGTTTAATGACTGCCTGGCGAACATTGGAATCAAAGGGTATATAGCCAGTAAAACTCAAGGATACTCCACTTAAAAAATGGTCACAGGCAGCGTACAGTTTGGCAAAAATGCCTCGAGCCATTTTCTCCGTTTGAGCCATATTAATGAGCACATGAAATTTTTCCACACCATGTTTGATTTTTAACACTTTGATCAGGGCATAGGCATCCGTAAGAGAGGTTGGTTCAGGAGTAATGACCAATAAACGTTCCTGCACAGCGAGATTAAAATATAAGGCATTGTCATTAATTCCTGCCCCTGTGTCCACTATGAGAAAATCAGTTTTATCCTCCAGGATATCCACAGCTTCCAGGAGTTCCAGTTTTTGCCCGGTACTTAAAGACAACATTTCACTCATCCCGCTGGAAGCAGGTAAAATGGAAAAACCATAAGGAGTGGGGAAAAGAATATCCTCCAAGGATACCTTTTCATGAAAAACATGAAAGAGGTTGTGCTGGGGTGTTAAGCCCAAAAGGACATCCACATTAGCTAGGCCAAGGTCAGCATCAAGAATGACACAGCGGTAGCCAAGTTTGCTCAGACAAATGGCCAGGTTAGTAGAGATATTGGTTTTGCCAACGCCTCCTTTACCGGAGGTGACTGATAGAACTATGGGAAGTGGTGCGCTCATAGTGACCTTGTATCGCTAAAGGTTGGAGTCAAGTTGGGTTGTGGGCAGTTCATGTCGCAGCAAGAGTTTCCAAATATCATTTTCCCGTGGTTCAACCAGGGTATTTTTCAGTTCCGGACCCACGGAAAAAAGGGACGCAGGCAATCCGGAACGTTTGGTCTGATTTAAGATTTCACCATAATTACAAGCTTCATCCAGCTTCGTCCAGATGATGCTTGCTGCCTGCTTGCAACACAGCCTGGTTATAAAATTTTCCATTTGCTTGGGGCTGTAAACCGGACTGAGGATCACATGAACCTGGCCTGGAGGCAAAAGACCTCCAGAAAGATGGTCAAGCCAGGCATCAAGGTTGAGGTTGTGGGGCAGGCTGGGCATATCAACCAAAACAAGGTCATAGTCCTGCGCATCTTCTTCCAGTGCCTGCCATTGTTCTGGGGTATCCAGTTCCCGGTAGGATAAATCCGAAAGTTCAGCATAATGGCGCAAGTACAATCGCCCTTTACCTTGGGAGTTATCAGCATTGACGACTAAAATTCGTGCTTGGGGATCCTTTTTCTTCATGGTCAAAGCCAGACGCAGGAGGGTAGAGCTTTTGCCGCAGCCTGATGGCCCAGCCAGATAATGGATAGGGTGTGTCCATTTTGTTTCCAGCCAGGGGCGGATATGAATCAAGTTCGCCATGGTAGCCAAGATGGGGCTATCTGGGAAACGTCGAAAGGTATCCCAGAGTTTCATAAGAACATCTTGGCTGACACCTTCTCGGTCCAAACATTCAAACACCAATTTTTGGCGAGGATTTAAGATTTCCAGATCTATTTGGGGTGTTACAATGGCCATAAGCTGTTTGCGCAGGACGGCCCATTCATCTTTGAGTTCCCTTAGTCCGTCGTGGCTTTGTAACTTCCTTGGGCTTGGCTCTGGAATTGGTGCGTCCAAAGCAGCCATGATTTCATAGTAGGGTACTCCTTGGCGTATATGCTTTTGACTACTCAAAATAATGGCATCTGGCCCCAACTCAGCTTTAATTTGGGCCATAACTTCTGTGGTACTTGGGCCACTAAAGGTTTTGACCTGCATTTAGATTTCCACCATGGCTACAGATTCAAGTCTGATGTCCGCAGGAATTTCAGCCTGGGAAATAACGGGCATTGTGGGTAAAAATCGGGTTAAAAGTTGTGCCAAATGTTGGCGTATCATGGGCGATGTCAGGAGTACGGGTTGTCCTTCGGCCACAATTCCCTTTTCTGCAGCCTTGTTAATGGCCTGAATGATCTTGTGGGCCAGACCTGGCTCCATGGCCAAATATGCCCCATGTTCTGTTTGTTTGATACTTTCCTGAAAGGAAGACTCAATGGTGCCAGACAGAGAAATAATGGGTAAAAGATTGGCTGATCCCAAATAGGGTTTGATAATGGTACGTCCCAAACGCTGGCGAACAAACTCTGTCAATTGGTCGGCATCTTTAATGGTAGGGCCATAGTCAGCCAGGCATTCCACAATGCTGAGTAAATCCCGAATGGAAACATTTTCACGGACCAAGTTTTGAAGTACCTTTTGCACTGTACCCAAAGGCAAGATACCAGGTACCAATTCTTCCACAGCCTTGGGCGCACGCTGGGACAAGTTGTCAAGCAGAGCCTGGACTTCCTGGCGCCCCAAAAATTCATGCAGGTTTTGTTTAAATACTTCGGTCAAATGGGTCGCAATGACTGTGGAAGGATCCACCACTGTGTAGCCAGCCATGGCTGCCTCATCTTTTTTGGACTCATGAATCCACAAGGCCGGCAGATTAAAGGCAGGCTCCAGAGTTTCAATACCTTTTATGGCGTGTCGGGCATCGCCAGGATCCATGGCCAGAAAATGATCAATAACAATTTCTGCTGAAGCAATACGATTACCCTTGATTTGCACTACATATTCTCCAGGTTTAAGCTGTAAATTGTCACGTAGGTGTAATGACGGCACCACTACTCCCATGTCCAGGGCAAATTGACGCCGAATAGAGCGAATCCGGGCCAACAGATTACCGTTTTGTTCCTCGTCAACCAAAGGAATCAAACCATAACCCACTTCCAGTTCCATGATATCCAGGGGTAACAGGGCCTGGACTTCTTCGGGACTGTCCAAAGCAGTGGGCTTTTTCTTTTTTTGTTCAGGTTGTTGTGTTTCAGAACTGATGCGCTCCGAAATATGCCCCACTGCATACAGTATCCCTGAGAGAATCAAAAAGGCGAGGGTGGGCATTCCAGGGACTATGGCAAAGAGTAAAAGAACTCCAGAAACAAGCTTAAGGGCCTTGGGATGATTGGTTAATTGGCCAATAAATTCCTCGCCCATGCGTGCTTCAGCCGCCGCGCGGCTCACAATAATACCAGCTGAGGTGGAAGTAATTAAAGAGGGAATGGTGGAAACGAGGCCATCACCAATGGTCAAGAGGGTAAAGGTTTGAGCGGCAGAAGCCCAGGACATGTCTTTTTGCAGTACACCAATAAATATCCCACCAACAATATTGACAAAGGTGATGAACATGCCTGCATTAACATCTCCGGACACAAATTTACTTGCACCGTCCATGGCTCCATAAAAGTCTGCTTCCCGCCGTAGATTTTCACGTTGGCGCACGGCTGTTTCTTCATCAATGAGTCCAGCGTTGAGATCCGCTTCAATCGCCATTTGCTTGCCGGGCATGGCATCCAAAGTAAAGCGGGCAGCTACTTCGGCAATACGAGTAGTTCCCGAGACAATTACAACTTTATTTAAAATAAAAAGGATCAAAAAGATAACTGCGCCAATGGCAAAATTGCCACCAACCACAAACTCGCCAAAAGCTTGAATAACCTTGCCAGCTGCTCCAGTTCCCTGATCGCCATGCATTAAAATCAATCGGGTGGAGGCAACGTTTAAGGCCAGTCGGAGCAAGGTGGTCACCAAAAGTACTGATGGAAAAATGGAAAATTCCAGGGGCGTGGTCATAAACATGGAAGTAATGAGTATCACCAGGGAAAAAGAGATGGAGAATGCCAGAAGTATGTCCAGGATTATGGTTGGCAGGGGCACAAGCATGACAAAAAGAATGAGCACAACTCCACCTGCCAGGAGCAAGTCACCCTGACGTGTAAAGCGTTTGTAGTTGATGGTCATGGTATCAGTACGGGTAGACATTATTTTGACATCCTTTACGTGAGCTCTTTACATTCTATTTGGCTTTATTCTGTAAACCTGAGCCAGAATAGCGGCCACTGCCTGGTAAAATTCTTCGGGAATGCTGTCCCCAACTTCGGCTATTTTATACAAAGCGCGTGCCAGTGGTTTGTTTTCACGAATGGGCACCCCATTTTCACGGGCTATCTTCTTGATGCGTTCAGCAACAGGTCCTGCACCTTTGGCCAAAATGATGGGAGCTGGAGCCTCCAGCGCATTATAACGAATGGCAATGGCCAAATGGGTCGGGTTGGTGATAATCACGTCAGCTTTGGGGACATCTTGCATCATGCGCATCATCATAACAGAAAACATTTTGCGGCGTTGCTTATTTTTAATGACCGGATCACCTTCAGCCTGTTTGCGTTCATCTTTGATTTCACTTTTGGTCATCTTTAATTTTTCTTCATAATTCCATCGTGTATAGAGCAGGTCGGCAATACCAATGAGCAGAAGTGGGACCAAAGCATAGTAAAACATGGTATGGCAGGTGCGCAGCACATAAGCAGCAATGGCCTCAGGTGCTTGATAAAAAAGGGGCAGGACTTCGCCCATGGCCTGTTTAATGACGAGGTATGGTCCAAAGGCCACGGCAGCAGCCATAAAGATATTTTTAAGCAAACGCACTGCGGTGTCTTTGCTTAAAAATAAACGCTTGAGCCCTGCTATAACATTGAACATTTTAAATTTAGGTTTCAACACCTTTGGTGCCCAGAGTTTACCTACCTGTAAGCGGGTAACCACATAGGCACTGGCAGCAACCACAAGCATTATTGGCAAGACCATAAGGGCAATACTGGCCATGCATTTTTGCAACAAGGTGTACACTGAAGCTGGAGTGAGCTGATAGCTGAACCCATCCTGAAAAAACCAGCGCATGAGACTTTTCATCTCAGTATGAATAGTGTCCAGATAAATACGCAGAATCAAAAGCCCAAAGATCATGACCACTGGCTTGGACAATTCTTGGCTTTTGGGGACATTGCCTTCTTTTCTGGCTTTATCACGACGTTTGGGTGTCGCTTTTTCTGTACGGCTGGGATCTTTCTGGGACATGATGTGCTACCGCATGGCCCCAATAAGTTGAGAAAAAAGACCCGGCATACCAGCTACAAATCCTTCCATATGCAAAACAATGAGTTCAAAAACCATGCTTAAAAATAAAAAACCAATACTAATTTTAATGGGAAAGCCCACAATGAGCACATTCATTTGCGGTGATGCTTTGGAAATCAAAGCCAGGGCCAGGTCCACCAAAAGTAGGGCAGCCATGACTGGTGCGGCAATGTGGATAGCTAGTAGAAACATTTGCCCTGCCAACATAAAGATTTGCGAAGCGATTTTTGTAGAAATAAGTACTTGTCCTGGAGGGATGAACTCAAAGGTTTGCACCAAAGCTTTTAATAAAAATAAATGGCCATTAAAGGATAAAAACGTCAGTAAACTGACCATATATAAAAAATGGGCAGTGACAGCCTCAGAAACTCCTGAATCCGGGTCCATCACATTGACCATGGCAAAGCCCATTTGAAAGCCAATAAGTTGTCCTCCGGTTTGAATAGCTGCAAAAATAAAACGGATAGCTAGTCCTAAAATCATGCCCAATACAAGTTCTGCTCCAAGCATGAGGGCCAGGGCAAAGGGATGCCGAGGCATATATTCGCCCATAAGAGGAAGCTGGGGCCACAAGGCAAGGGTCAGAGCCAGGCAAAGAGCAACCTTGACCTGAGGCGGGATGGTCTGGCCTCCAAAAAAAGGCATAAGAAACAAAAGGAGACTAATGCGCATTAAAGCGCATAAAAAAGTCAAAATAATGATGGGATCAAAAGAAAAGAGGTCCATGTTATGTCATTTAAGCAAAACATGGACCAGGCTGATTATTTTGGTTTGTCCATCCAACTTTCCATTTGCCAGCGGCGCAAGGCACCAAACATATTGGTGCGTTTGTGTTTATCTGCTGAGCACAGTTGTAAGGCAGCTTCCAGGGTTTTGGATCTGGCAGTCACATCTTTGGAGGGGCAGGGGTTTTCCCAGATGGGCAGTTGCCATTGTCGGCTTGCCTGAATGATGGTGGTTTTGTCCAGGAGTAACAAGGGGCGGATCAGGGTTAATTGTCCTCGAAAATAGGATTCTTTGGGAACCAAGCCATGCACTTTACCTGCATGCAAGATGTTCATAAAAAATGTGGAGACCAAATCATCGCTATTGTGTCCTAAGGCCAGGTGGGTCAATCTATAGTGCTGGCACAGATCAAAAAGCCGTTTTCGTCTATGCCAAGCGCAAAAAAAACAGGGTGATTTTTTTGTATTTTCTTTTGAATGGGCCCTGGGTCCAAAGTTTGTGGTTTCCAAGTGTCCCGCCAGGCCGTGCTTGCGCATCCAATGCGAGAGGGGCTCATGGGCGGTAAGGTCAAAACCCGGGTTCAAATGAATAATAAAAAGCTCAAAGGAAAAGGGGATGATACGTTGACGTAAAAGCATAACCTGAAGCATGACCCAGCTATCTATGCCTCCGGAAACAGCAAGGCCAATGCGGGCTCCAGGCCAAAGCATGCCCGTTTGTTGCATAATTTTTCCAACTTGGCTCAAGCAGCTTTGCTGGGCATATTTAAGTTTTTTCCATTGTGCCATAAAAAAGTCCGTATCTGGTATTGGTTTAAAAGTTGAGGGCAAAGAATTGACAGGCTGGTCTTGCGTATTAAGGATACAGGTCACCTGGGCATTTCAAAAAATGATTTTTGGGTCTGGTTATGGCGAGTTTTTGTCAGATATACGATCAGCAGAGGGTACTGAGAACATTTGAGATGCACCTTGTTTTTTCATTTGCCTTGTGAATGCTTGTCCGGAGCAGGGTCCAAGCCTTGATTTTCACGTTGACAGTAGTAGGAAAGTATGTGTAATTTATAATGTTATTTTGCCTTGTGTTAAGTCGTATTGATTTTGCTAACTCTTGAGTTATATGTGTTTTTGGAGGTCCAATGGCCAGAATTACTGTTGAAGATTGTTTGGAAAAGGTCAATAATAGATTTTTAATTGTGCAGATGGCCATCAAGCGGGTCAAGCAATACCATGATGGATATGAACCTTTGGTCAAGAGCAAGAACAAAGAAGTCGTAACCGCCCTTCGAGAAATTGCTGAAGGTAAGGTTTTGCCAGATGTGGAACGCATTGAAGATTTGAGTTTTGTTGTTGATGAGCAGGATGAATAATGTCCACCAAACGTGATTATTATGAAGTTCTCGGTATAGAGAACCATGCATCTGCTGACGAAATTAAGAGCGCATATCGAAAACTGGCGTTGAAATATCATCCAGACCGCAATCCTGATGATCCAGATGCTGAGGACAAGTTTAAAGAAGCAGCTGAAGCTTATGAGATTTTAAGTGACTCTGGAAAACGCGCCCAATATGATCGCTTTGGCCATGCTGGCATCAATGGTCAGGGCTTTGGTGACCATTTTCACTCCACCGAAGATGTTTTTAGTGCTTTTGGTGATATTTTTGGGGACTTGTTTGGTTTTGGTGCAGCAGCTGGCGGGCGGAGAAGGGCCAGAGCTGGAGCTGACTTGCGCTATAACCTCAATATTTCCTTTCGCGATGCTGCCAAAGGTACAGAAGTAGAACTCAATATCCCCAAAAAAGAAGTTTGCTCTGATTGCCATGGCCAGGGATCTGCTCCTGGTCATACTCCAGAAACTTGCCAGCATTGTCATGGCCAAGGTCAGGTAACCCAGAGTCAGGGATTTTTTAGAATTTCTGTGCCCTGTCCTGTTTGCCGTGGTGAAGGGAAGGTCATTACCCATCCTTGCCCCAAATGCCGGGGCAATGGCATTGTCCAGGTGGATAAAAATCTGAAAGTACGTATTCCCGCTGGTGTTGATACAGGGAGCCGTCTCAGACTTCGTAACGAAGGAGAGCCTGGAGATTTTGGTGGGCCTTATGGCGATCTATATGTTGTAATCTATGTTGAAGACGATAAAATATTTGCCCGCCGTGGCCAAGATTTAGTTGTTAGTGCTGACATTTCCATTGTGCAGGCTATTTTGGGAGCCAAAATAGAAGTGCCTACCATTGATGAACCAGTGACTCTAGAAATTCCCAAGGGTACGCAATCAGGAAAAATATTGCGTATTAAAAACATGGGCTTACCCTATCTGGGCAGCACCCAAAAGGGAGATCTTTTGGTGGAGGTTCTGGTACATATTCCTACCAAAATAACCAAGAAGCAGGAAGAATTGCTGCGTGAATTTGATCGTTTGGAAGAAGGGCGACCTATAAAGAAGGTCAAGGATTTTTTTAAAAAAGCCATGGGTGATTAAGTATTGATCAGGAAATAATCAGGCCGGAGACGAGAGTTTCCGGCTTTTTTTGTGCGTTGAGGCAGGCGCACTCTTGGAGGCACATGTATGGAAGAGAAATTAACACATATTGATGAAGCAGGAAATGTGGTCATGGTTGATGTTGGCCACAAGCCAGCTACGCTGCGTAAGGCCATTGTCAAGGCTCGAGTCATCCTTAATGCCAATACCTATGCCCTTTTGACCAAAAATGCATTGCCCAAAGGTGATGTGCTCACTACAGCCAAGATCGCTGGAATCATGGCGGCCAAAAAAACCTGGGAGCTTATCCCCATGTGTCATCCTCTTTTTTTGTCCAAGATAGACGTGCGTCTGGAGCCTGTCCCACAGGATTTGACCATAGAAATAGAAGCAGAAGCCCGGACCATTGGACAAACAGGAGTAGAGATGGAAGCCTTGGTGGCGGCCCAGGTGGCGGCCATGACTATTTATGATATGTGTAAGGCTGTACAGCGAGATATTCGTATCACCGACTGTCGCCTGGTGCATAAAAGTGGTGGGAAAAGTGGTGAGTTTAATGAGGAGTTATGAAGTGCAATGACGTTTTTGCTTTACATATACTCTGGAATTTTAAAAAAAATGGAGGAGCTTGCCATTTATTTTACCTTTTGTTTGAATAATTCTTGTCCTATCGTTCGGGTTTAGTGGCCAAGCTCAAAAGCCTACAGCCCTAGGGGTCATGCATGTCTTTTCCAGACTCTGCTACCGATCTGCCTGCAGGTATCCTTACCCCCAATGAGTGTTTTTCTTTTTTAGCTGACGCTCCCATTGGTGTTTATCTTACCACGCCTCAAGGTCGCTTTCTTTATGCCAATACAGCCCTTGCCCGTATGCTGGGCTATGCTTCGGGACAGGAGCTTGTGGACAGTATCGTGGACATAGCAACCCAAGTATATATTGATCCTGCTCATCGGCAATGGTTTTTGCGTACTTTGGAGGAGCAAGGTCAAATAGTTGGGCAGGAGTTTTGTTTTTTCAAAAAGGATGGATCCTTGGTCTGGGTTTCTGAGAATGCACGCAAAGTTGGAGATGTCCAGGATAACACCCTTTGTTATCACGGCTTTTGTGTTGATGTTACTGCTAGAAAAATAACTGAAGAAAAACTGCAAAAACAGGAAGAAATCTATCGGCAACTCTTTGAAACCATGAGCCAAGGCGTTGTCTATCAGGATGGGCAAGGTCGGGTTACCTTGGCCAACCCGGCAGCAGAGCGTATTTTAGGCTATACCACAGAACAAATGCGGGGGCATAAGTCTTCTTCACCCATTTGGGAGGTGGTGGATGAATTTGGACATTTCCTACCAGAGGCAGACCATCCAGCCATGGTCGCTCTTCGGACCCGAAAGCCTGTTGAACATTTTATTGTGGGTGTAAGATCTCATCCCCAAACAGATTATACCTGGATTTCAGTAAATGCCACTCCTCTTTTTTATGCCGATACTTCCAGGCCATCTCAAGTATATATTATTATCGAAGATGTCACAGCCAAACGTTTGGCTGAGATGCGTTATCACACACTTTTTCAGGAAATGATCACGGGTTTTGCTTTGCATGAGATTATTTGCGATCCAAAGGGTAAGCCCGTGAATTATCGTTTCTTGGATGTCAACCCAGCTTTTGAATCGTTGGTGGGTCTGGCCAAAACAGATGTAGTGGGACAGACAGTTTTAGATTTTTTCCCTGATATTGATCAAAGTTTGATAGAAAATTATGGACACGTGGCCTTAACAGGCGAGTCCATGAAATTTGAATACTATTTGGCAGAACTGGAGAAATACTTTGAAATAAATGCCTTTTGTCCAGTGCCAGGCCAATTTGCCTGTATTTTTTTGGATATTACCAAACGGAAAAAAATAAGCCTGATCCTTGCAGAACAGGAGCGTAAATATCGGTTTTTGGCGGAAAGTATTGATGATGTCATTTGGATTTCAAATTTGGATCTTTGTTTCACCTATGTCAGCCCATCGATATATAAGCTGCGCGGTATAAATCCTGAGGAAGCTTTACTCGAGCCCATGGAGAAGTCCTTGACAGCTGAGTCAGTACAGCGAGTTCAAGATGCAGCACAACAGCTATCTTCCAAACAACAATCTGCTCAAGATTCTGTACTTCGCCTGGAGTTAGAACAATATCATCACAACGGAAGTACTATCTGGGTGGAGGCAGTTGTTCGACCATTATTTGATAATTTGGGCCAGGTTAACAGTTATCTTGGTGTGACTCGGGATATATCCGAAGCCCGGGCTTTGCGTGAGCAACTTGAAAAGGCTGCCAAGGCTGCCCAAGCTGCCAATAAGGCCAAAAGTGAGTTCTTGGCGAATATGAGTCATGAAATTCGCACTCCTTTAAACGGCATCATGGGCATGTTGCAATTATTGCAAATGACCACTTTGGATAATGAACAAGAAAAATATGTGCAATTATCGCTGATTTCAGCAGAACGTTTGACCCGGCTGTTGGCTGATATTTTAGATCTTTCCCGGGTTGAAGCAGGGAAGATGGAACTTTTTGCTACGGAATTTTCCATTAGGGATCTCCACGAGTCTGTTTTACAACTTTTTGTCATCCAGGCCCAAGAAAAGTCTATCGCTCTACGCTGTTACGTTGATCCAGCCATACCCGAAATTGTTGTTGGCGATGAAGTCCGGATACGCCAAATTCTATTCAATCTTGTGGGTAATGCTCTTAAATTTACTTCTTCTGGCCAAATTATTGTTAGTTTTCTATCCCTGCCTCCTGCCAGACAAGAGGCGCTGCGCATCCTCATTACCGTTGAAGACACGGGCAGTGGTATTTCAGAGGAAGGACTGCATCGTATTTTTCAACCTTTTTCACAGTTGGATAGCTCTTACAGCCGTACGCACCAGGGTGCTGGTCTAGGTTTGGCTATTGTTCGGCGTTTGGTGGAACTTATGGATGGGCATATTCAGATTGAAAGTATCCCTGGCCAGGGAACATCAATACATGTGGTCTTGCCCTTCGATCTTCCTGGCCCCAAACAAGTGTCTGAAACAAAAACCCCTGCCATATCTGAAACATGCAAATCCTTACGAATTTTGGTGGCAGAGGACGAACCCTGTAATCAAGAAACAACGGTACATCTAGTCAGATCCTTGGGACATGAGGTGACCTTGGCTGAGAATGGTGCACAGGTGTTGGATTTACTGCGCCAATATGATTTTGATTGTATTTTGATGGATATCCAGATGCCCATTCTAGATGGTGTACAGGCCACCAAAGCCATTCGTTCTGGAGAAATTAAGGGAAAATCAGCTATCCCCATTATTGCTTTGACTGCTTACGCCATGCCTGATGAACGAGAAGAGTTTCTTAAGGCTGGCCTGACTGATTATTTATCAAAGCCAATATTGATCAAAGAGTTGCAACGAGTGTTGTCCCAGGTAGGTGGACAAGTAGCAATACAGGAGGAGAAATAGTGTGAAAAGTAGCGGATTTCTTTTAGATTTCTCCTGTTTGTATGCTTGAGTAGCATATCACCTCAGTCCTTTTAGGAGCATTTTTTCTATTTTTAGGGGGGATCCCCTTTATCTTCTGTATAAAGGCTAGGCAGTTTCTTTTTATTCCGGCGTGCAGGTCTGGTTTTGTTTCATGCACAACGCTGTGTGTAAAGCTATTTGTGCTTGGGCAAAAAGGTCACGCTCCACCACAAATTGCATGTTCGTCTGGCGAGCTGTTTGGGACACAGCCAGGATATTGATATCATTGGTAGCCAGGGCATTGGCAGCCCTGGCCAATATGCCAGGCTGTCCAATATTGGAGCCTATGGCACAGACAATGGCCACTTTTTGAGTAGTAATTTGTTCAAAGCGATCTTGAAGATCTGCAAGAAGAGGGGCGGTACAGTCCCGGTCATTGATAACCATGTCGATGGTATTGGCATTGGTGGCTTTACTAATGTAGGAGATATTGTGTTTGGCCAACACTTGTAAAATGCGCAGGTCAAATCCCACTTCCCCAACCATACGTGTGTCATGAATTTCTAAACATGTGACCTTGTCCGAACCAGTGACAATCTCCACCATGGACTTGGGAGCAATAAAATCTTTGGTGATAAGGGTCCCGTTATGGTCCGGGTCAAAAGCATTTTTGATGCGAATGGGAATATTTTTTATTTCCAGTGGCTTGGAAGCCTTGGGATGAATGGCTTCCATGCCTACATCAGCCAATTGGTCGGCCACATCAAAATTGGTATTACACACCGGGTGGATATTTGTTTCGCCGATGAGCATTGGATCACCGGAACATAAATGGTATTCCTTGTGAATAATAGCTTCACTGGCGTTTAACAGTACAGCTACCTTGGAAAAAGTGACTTCAGAATAGCCTCGGTCAAATTCGCGCATAATGCCTTCGATACCCTTGGTGTAGCCTGTGGCAAAACAAATGGTGGTAAAGGGATCAATATCAGCAAAACTTTCTTTGATGCGTTCATCAATGGTCAGCTGGCGACTGTCTTCCCAGCCACTCAAGTCGATAAAGGTGGCGTTATAGCCCCTATTTTGCAGGATATTGCTGGAGTTAAAGGCACTATGCATTTCACCCAAGGAGGCTAAAAGTTCACGGGCTGCCAGTAGTAAAGCTTTGCGAGACACATAGCCCGATGCCAGAACATTATCCATGCTACGCAAAACATTAATAGCGAGATCAATATGTTCACCAATAAAATCATCAGCCTCTTCCAAATTTAAGCCCGCAGCTACAAAGGTTTTGTTTAGTTCGCACAGGCGATCTCGCAGCTCAATCATTTTGGGGATATAATTTTTTTGATCCCGAAAAAGTTGGTAAATACCGGGTTGACCAGTTTTTTTGTGTTCCAGAAGTTCGTTGGTAATGCCGCCATAAGCTGAGACAACATAAATGCGACCATAAATATCATGTACGTTACGCAAAATAACATTGTCTATAATTTCCGAAAATCTGGACATGGAAGTCCCGCCAATTTTTTCCACACGCAATGGAGCTGTCATGAGTAGTCCTGATTCTAAAAAGTTATCTCAATGAAGTATGAAACCTTGGTGAGAAACCAAAAAATTATTTAAAAAATAGGGTGCTATGCAGGGGGCGTCAATAACAGATGAGCTGTTTTTTGTCCAAAGGTTTGCACCTTCATTAAAACCGGTCAGGTATGGACTTAGAAGCGTGGTTTGACGCTGGCAGAACCGACAGTTACAAAGGCCAAAATCATATTAAGGCGGTCAGCATGAAGCAGGTCTTCATTTTTCTTTTTTTACTTTTCCATGTTCTTCCCAGGCCGATGGTCCACGCGGCCACACACGCTTTGAGCATTGATGGTGAACCACGCTACCCTGAGGATTTTTCACATTTTGACTATGTCAACCCGGATGCCCCCAAGGGTGGCCAAATTCGTTTGGCTGCCATTGGCACTTTTGACAACTTTAATCCCTATATTGTTAAAGGTAATGCTGCTGATGGCTTGGGCCTACTTTTTGACACCTTGACAGAACAATCTATGGATGAGCCTTTTACCGAATATGGTTTGGTTGCTGAGAAGATTTTGGTGTCACCGGATAATATGGGTATGACTTTTATTCTACGCCCTGAGGCCCGTTTTCAGGATCAAAGTCCCATTACTGCCCAGGACGTGGCTTTTACTTTTAACCTATTGGTGCAAGAGGGAAACCCTCATTATGCTCAATATTATGCTGATGTAGATCGGGTGGAAACTCCTGATGACAAGACCGTGAATTTTTTCTTTACATCAGGAAACAATAAAGAATTGCCCTCCATTTTAGGTCAATTACCTGTGTTATCAAAAAAATATTGGCAACATCGTGATTTTTCTGCCTCAAGCCTGGATATTCCTTTGGGCAGCGGGCCGTATAAGCTCCAGGAATTCCGTCCTGGTCAACAAGTGGTTTTTGAGCGGGACCCTGACTATTGGGCCAAGGATTTAGCTGTTAACAAGGGCCGCCATAATTTTAAAACCATTATTTATGATTATTACCGGGATTTGACCGTAACCCTGGAAGCTTTCAAGGCAGGGGAGTATGATTTTCGTCAGGAAACCAATTCCAAGCAATGGGCCACAGGATATACCGGCCCGGCTATGCGTGAAGGACTCATTCGCACGGAGCATATTCCCCATAAACTTTCCCAGGGCATGCAATGCTTTGCCATGAATACCAGGCGGTCTTTTTTTGCTGATCTTTTGGTGCGTAAGGCCTTCAATTTTGCCTTTGACTTTGAGTGGAGCAATCGCAATCTTTTTTATGGACAATATGCCCGCTCCACGAGTTTTTTTTCCAATTCTGATCTGGCTGCCCAGGGACCCGTGACTCAGGAAGAAAAAGATCTGGGAGCCAGCCTTGGCCTCTCCGGGGATCTTGTTTTGGAAGAAACCCTGCTGCCTGTTACCGATGGTACTGGAAATATCAGGGAAAATCTGCGTACAGCCATAGAACTTTTACATCAGGCTGGCTGGCAGATTGAAAATGGAAAACTGGTGAAAGATGGCCAACCTTTTGAGTTTGAAATGCTTTTGGTCCAGCCCGATTTTGAACGAGTTGTCTTGCCTTTTCAGCGTAATCTACAGCGGTTAGGGATCACCATGAAGGTGCGTATTGTGGATACTTCCCAATACTTGGAGCGGTTACGCAATTTTGATTTTGACATGATTGTGACCAGTTTTCCTCAATCCCTGTCTCCAGGTAATGAACAACGTTCTTTTTGGCATTCCAGCTCAGCCCATGTGCCGGGGTCTCGTAATTATTGTGGGATTAACGACCCTTGGGTGGACGTTTTGGTAGATCAGATCATTGCAGCTCCCAATCGGGATGCTCTTCTTTTACGCTGTAAGGTTTTAGATCGGGTCTTGCTGGCTGGTTGGTATGTCATTCCTCATTGGCATGCCATTGATTGGCGAGTCGCTTATTGGGATCGCTTCGGACGACCAGAAGTTCTGCCTGACTTTGGTCTGGATCTGCAATCGTGGTGGATTGACCCGGACAAAGACCAAAAACTGGCTGAAAAAAGACGTAACTTGGGTAAAAAATAATGTTTGTCTATATCTTGCGGCGCCTGGTCCTCATTATCCCTACACTGCTTGGGATTTTAACCCTTAATTTTTTTATTATCCAAGTTGCCCCTGGCGGTCCTGTGGAGCAAATGATCGCCCGTTTGCAAGGTCTTGATGTCGCTGCCACAGCCCGGGTCAGCAGTAGTGGAGGAGGGGAAACAACAGGTGCACAATTTCGTGATTCCTCATCAACATCTGCGTATCGTGGAGCACGGGGGCTTGATCCGGCCATTATTACCCGTATTGAAAAAATGTATGGTTTTGATCAGCCCTTGTGGAAACGTTACCTGGGTATGCTGCGTAACTATGCGGTCTTTGATTTGGGCGAGAGTTTTTTTCGGAGCAAAAGTGTGCTTGCCCTCATCGGTGAAAAAATACCAGTCTCCTTGTCCCTGGGGCTGTGGAGCACGTTAATTATTTACCTTTTGTCCATTCCCTTAGGTATTGCCAAAGCAGTACGTCATGGCTCCCGCTTTGATATCTGGACGAGTACTATCATGGTGGTGGGCAATGCTGTGCCAGTGTTTCTTTTTGCTATTTTACTGGTGGTTCTTTTTGCGGGAGGCAGCTATTTCAATTGGTTTCCTTTACGCGGGCTGACTTCACCGGGTTGGGAGCACTTGAGCCTTACGGGCAAGGTTCTGGATTATTTTTGGCATCTGGCTTTACCCGTGACCGCTATGGTTATTGGTGGTTTTGCCACTTTAACCATGCTGACCAAAAATTCTTTTTTGGACGAAATTGGCAAACAATACGTCGTTACAGCCAGAGCCAAGGGACTCCCAGAAGGGCGTATTTTATATGGGCATATTTTTCGTAATGCCATGTTGCTGATTATTGCCGGGTTTCCAGCTGCGTTTATTGCCATGTTTTTTACAGGTTCCCTGTTAATTGAAGTTATCTTTTCACTGGATGGTCTGGGACTTTTGGGTTTTGAAGCAACCATTAGCCGGGACTATCCTGTTATTTTTGGATCCTTGTATATTTTTACGTTGATTGGCCTTTTCACCAAGCTTGTTTCTGACCTGACCTATATGTTGGTGGATCCGCGTATTGATTTTGCCCATAGGCAGGATGCAGCATGAATCCGGTTATGCGACGCCGCTGGCAGGCTTTTGGTTC
The DNA here is from genome assembly GCA_012727715.1 of Desulfovibrionales bacterium. GTDB lineage: Bacteria > Desulfobacterota > Desulfovibrionia > Desulfovibrionales > Desulfomicrobiaceae > Desulfomicrobium. The sequence continues at coordinate 18,815 of JAAYGN010000221.1, forward strand.
CAATAGGCGAGCGGTGTGGTCCTTGTGGATATTTTTATGTATTTTTGCTCTGAGCATGGCTGCGGAGTTGGTGGCCAATGATCGACCTTTAATTGTTTCTTTTCAAAATCAGCTCTACTTTCCAGTTTTTAAAACTTATCCGGAAACACTTTTTGGCGGTGATTTTGAAACCGAGGCTGTTTATCGAGATCCTTATGTGCAAGGGCTGATTGAATCCCAGGGATGGATACTTTGGCCCCTTGTGCCTTATAGTTATGAGACCGTAAATTATGATTTGCCCCAACCTGCTCCAGCGCCTCCCTGGTCTGGCAATTGGTTGGGTACTGACGATCAGGGTCGTGATGTCCTGGCACGTATTATCTATGGTGTACGCTTATCCATTCTTTTTGGTTTGCTCTTGACTCTGGGCAGCTCTGTGGTGGGTATTGGTGTGGGTGCGTTGCAGGGCTATTATGGTGGGTTAATAGACTTGGCCGGCCAGCGTTTTTTGGAAATTTGGTCGGGCATGCCGACCCTGTTTATTCTTATTATTTTGGCTTCCCTGGTTACTCCTGGTTTTTGGTGGCTTTTGGCTGTGACCATGCTTTTTTCCTGGATGGCTTTGGTCGATGTGGTTCGAGCTGAATTTTTACGTGGTCGCAATTTGGAATATGTGCGTGCAGCCAAGGCCCTGGGTCTGTCTGACCGGGTGGTCATGTTTCGCCATATCCTGCCCAATGCCATGATTGCCACAGTGACCTTTTTACCCTTTATTGTCAGTGGGTCCATTACCACCTTGACTTCCCTTGATTTTCTTGGCTTTGGTCTGCCCCCTGGCTCACCCTCTTTGGGTGAACTATTGGCCCAGGGGAAAAATAATCTCCAGGCACCTTGGCTGGGTATTTCTGCTTTTGTGGTTTTGGGGACTATTTTAAGCCTTTTGGTTTTTATTGGCGAAGGAGTGCGCGATGCCTTTGATCCCAGACACACAAGCTAGGGCTTTTGATCCAGTGTTGGACATTAGAGGCCTTGGGGTAGAATTTCTGGTTGAAGGTCGCAGCGTTCCCACTCTTTTTGATGTGCATTTGTCCGTTGCCAAGGGCAAGACCTGTGCTTTGGTGGGAGAGAGTGGATCGGGTAAATCCGTAACAGCCCTGAGTGTCTTGCGTCTTTTATCTGCCCAGGCCAAAATTACAGGTGGAGAAATTATTTTTGCTGGCCAGGACTTACTGGGATTGCCTCCAAAAAAACTCCAGTCGGTGCGCGGTGGGCAAATAAGTATGATTTTTCAGGAGCCCATGACTTCCTTAAATCCTTTGCACACCATTGGGCGCCAAATTATGGAGGCCATGACCTGGCATCATTCTCAATATAATGCACGGTTGCGTACGTTGGAGCTTTTGGATCTGGTGGGTATTGCTGATGCCCAAAGCTATTTGGATCGTTTTCCTCATCAGCTTTCCGGGGGCCAACGCCAACGGGTCATGATTGCCATGGCTTTGGCCAATGATCCGGTTTTACTTTTGGCTGATGAACCGACCACTGCTTTGGATGTCACTATTCAAGCCCAGGTGCTGGCAGTGTTGCGTGATGTGCAACAGCGCCTGGGCATGTCGATCTTGCTTATTTCCCATGATTTGGGTGTGGTGCGCCATATAGCTGATACGGTTTATGTTATGCGTGCGGGGCGGATTGTAGAATCCGGTTCAACAGAAGATATTTTTACCCATCCCCAAGAGGAGTATACCCAAAAACTCATGGCCAGTAGAGCCAAAGGGCGACCGCATCCCCTTGAGGCCACAGCACCTGATCTTGTGTCTATTGCTGATTTGAGTGTGACTTTTCCTGTAGGACGCGGATTTTTTGGACGTCCGACATCTTTTGTGTATGGGGTCCGCGAGGCCAGCTTTTCCTTGCGCCAGGGAGAATCCTTGGGAGTGGTGGGGGAAAGTGGGTCAGGCAAAACCACCTTGGGTTTGGCATTGTTGCGTCTTATTTCCAGTAGTGGCCAAGTTATTTTTAATGGTCAAAATCTTTCGACCTTAAAAGAGCGTCAGCTGCGATCTTTACGTCGGGATTTTCAGATTGTTTTTCAAGACCCTTTTGGCAGTCTGAGCCCACGGATGACTGTGGGACAAATTATTGCAGAAGGTCTGGATGCCCATAGCTCTTTGTCAGAC
>JAAYGN010000222.1 GCA_012727715.1 Desulfovibrionales bacterium
GCCCTGTGCTTTAGTCGCAGGGTCTATACAAAACAAGTCATTGCGAACGCAGTGAAGCAATCCATAATCCTTGACTTATCAATATGTTATAGATTAGCGAAGCGCCACGTCGCTACGCTCCTCGCAATGACAGAATTAATTAGCGTTTCCCTAGCCCTATCAATAAAAGATGGTAATCAGTATCTTCCTAGGCTTTTTTCTGTAGATCACCAATCTCTTGGGCAGCAAAATCTGATCGTTGCCCTTTACGCAGCAGCTAGAGTTGTTGCTCCACCCAATGGCGAATTTGTTCTAAAGACATGGCTCCAGCTTGCCGTGCTTTTTCCTGCCCCTGGTGCATAAAAACCAAGGTGGGGATGGATTGAATGTGAAAACGCTCAGCCAGTCCCTGATTGGCTTGCGTATCCACCTTGGCGAACAAGGCTCGGCCATGCAATAAAGGAGCAGCTGAGGCAAAAGCTGGCCCCATCATCTTACAGGGCCCACACCAAGGTGCCCAAAAATCAACAACTAAAGGCAAGGATGACCTGGAGCTAAAACGCATAAAGCTGTCATCCGTCAGGGATATGGGACTTGTGGGCAACAAGGAGGTTTTGCATTTGGCACACACGGGATTATCCTGAATCTTATCTGCATGCACAGCATTTATTGTCCAACACTTAGGACATACAGCATGAAACTTGCTCATCTCCTTACCACCTCCATGGGCTTTTAGCTGGATGTACCGGGCATTTCAAAACCGTAGACCAGTAAAACACCCAGTACCTGGTCAAATGCTTACGCCCTTAAATGCCCATAATATTATATCCAGCATCCACATGGATAACTTCACCTGTTATAGCCCCAGACAAATCCGAAGCTAAAAATAAACCGGTCTTACCCACATCTTCCTGGATGATATTACGGCGCAAAGGTGCACGCTCTTCAATGGTGGTTAAAATGGACTTGAATCCAGAAATTCCTGATGCAGCCAGAGTTTTCAAAGGACCAGCACTAATGGCATTGACCCGGATATCCCGCTCCCCAAGATCCATGGCCAAATAACGCACACTGGCTTCCAAGGCAGCCTTGGCCACACCCATGACATTGTAATTGGTGATGACCTTTTCTGCTCCATAATAGGTCATGGCAATAACAGAACCATGATCATTGAGCATACCTTCATAGGCCTGGCATAATGCTACCAGGGAATAGGCTGAAATATCCATGGCCAAATGAAATCCATCCCTGGAAGTACTGACGTAGCGACCCTTTAAGTCATCACGATTGGCAAAAGCCACAGAATGCACCAAAATATCAAAGTTACCCCATTTTTCCTGAACAATTTGAGCGGACTGGGTAATGGCCTCATCATTTGACACATCACATTGAAACAAAAAATCTCCACCCAATTCTTCGTGAATGGGCTCCACTCGTTTTTTCAGGGCATCACCAGCATAGCTTAAGGCAATGGATGCACCATTATTCTTCAGTTCCTTGGCAATGGCATAGGCAATACTTTTATCATTGGCGACACCAAAAATTAGGGCTTTTTTTCCTTGTAAGAGCATGGATTTTCTCCTGTGAAAATTTATTTTCTGTATAAAATCTGTATCTTTTTTAGGGTAAAGATAACACTTCACCAGTCAAAAGTTCATAGGCTTCCACATACTTTTGACGTGTTTGGTCAATTACTTCTTGGGGCAGAGTTGGAGGCGGAGCGCATTTGTTCCATCCTGTACTTACCAACCAATCCCGCAAAAACTGCTTGTCAAAACTGGGCTGGGCCTGACCTGGTACATAATGTTTGGCTGGCCAAAAGCGTGAAGAATCTGGGGTGAGCACCTCATCAATGAGCAAAATATTTTTATCATCCAAGCCAAACTCAAACTTGGTGTCAGCAATGATAATCCCCTTGGTGGCCGCCAGATCCCGTCCTTTGGCGTAAATGGCCAAAGATAAATCTTGAATGCGCCTCAGGAGCCCATCACCTATGCGTGACTTGGCATCAGCCACAGTGATGTTTTCATCATGCACACCCAAATCAGCCTTGGTGGAAGGTGTAAACAAAGGGTTATCCAGTTTGGCCGCATCCACCAGCCCTGGTGGTAATTTATGTCCGCTCACAGCACCATTGGCCTGATAATCCTTAAAGCCTGATCCGGTCAGATAACCACGCACAATACATTCAATGGGCAAGGGCTTGGCCTTGCGTACCAAAACTGCCCGTCCTTCCAGATCAGCCTGATAAGGCGCAAGCTTGGCTGGAAAATCACAAACCTCTGTGGCCAGCAAATGATTATTGACCAGATCTTTGAACTGCTCCATCCAAAACAAGGTAATTTGGTTGAGGACCACCCCCTTGTATGGGATGGGCTCATGCATGATAACATCAAAGGCAGACATGCGGTCTGTGGTGACAATCAACAGAGTCTCTGGATCAATTTCATAGATATCGCGTACTTTCCCCCTGGAAAACAAGGGATATTCGCGAATTTGTGTTTTTGTAACAATATTCATGGGATGTCCTCCAAGCGGTATTCAACACTTTTGGCATGCGCTTCCA
>JAAYGN010000223.1 GCA_012727715.1 Desulfovibrionales bacterium
GCACTGAGCTCATCACTGCCTGTTTGTAGAATAAAGGCTTGACCGTCCAATTCTGCTTTTTGAAAGGTACCCCCGGTTTTAACCAAACGCAGGCGTAAAATGGACTGCTCATCGACAATAAGAGCAGTAATCAATTCGCCCCGGATGCGTAGAGCTGAAACAGGAGCCAAAAGTCGGGTATCCGTAGCTATGGGCACACAAACCTTGCCAAAAAGACCTGGGCTGGATTCACCCTTTAAAGTAGCCTTGACCCGAAAAGCCCGGCTGGTGGGATCCACCTGTCCAATAACTGCGGAAAGTGTGGTTAAAAAAGGGACAGGGGACAAGGCTGGCACCAGGGCCACCACATCCATGTTTTGGGTCAAACGACCCAACAACGACTCATCAGCCTGAGCCACCAGTTCAAAGCCGCTGTGCAAGTCATCCACTTCAGCCAAAGGCGTGCCAGCCTGGACAAAAGCTCCCAAGTCCACATGACGGCGGGTCAGCACGCCACCCAAAGGAGAGGTAACCACACTGTATTCCATAAGGGCCCGGATTTCTCCTTCCTGAAATCCAGCCGCTGTGGACTGGGCAGCCAAAGCTTGTTCCTGACTGCTTAAGGCATCGTATTCGGCCTGGGCCCGGTCCACATCATCTCGGCTGACGGCCTGAACTGCCAACAATTTTTTCAAGCGATCCAGGGTGGATTTGGCCTGGGCCCGTCTGGCAGCTATGGCTTGACGTTCCAATCCGGCCTGACCTGCTGTAGAGCGGATACTTTGTTCCCTTTGACGCAGTTCCTGATCATCAATACGTAAAATGGCCTGCCCAGCTGTAAGTATGTCCCCTTCTTCAGCCAGGACTTCAATGACCGTTCCACTTAATTTACTGGATAAGGTGACACTATTTTTAGACTGCACCTGACCGGGCAAACTGCGACATTCTCTGGCTTCTGTTAATTCCAGGCGCAAGGTTTTGGCCTCAATACTACGTGGCGTGGGCAGGGAAGGTGCTTCTTCACTGCACGCTGGAAAGACAAAAAACAGAGCCACAAGAACAAGACGAAAAATGGGGGACATAGTACTCTCCATGTATTATCAACAATCTGGTGGTCAGGGTAAATACACAATTTCTTCCTGGAAACATAACTGGACTTAGGGCAGGGTTCAACCAAAAAGTCTATTTCCGACTGAGGCAGCACAGATATTGTGCAAAATCCATCACCTGCAATTATGGCTCATATTTTTACCAAGTCAGCACCAACACTCTAACCATCACAAAAAAGTATTGCTATTTTACACGAGCTTCTGGACACTAGCCACATGTTGAGCCCAGATCGTATCATCCACATCCAGGAAAAACTCCCCCATCTTTTGGCACCTTTGGGTCAAGCTTACGCAGCTCTCATGCGTCAACGAGCCAAACTCTATGCTAGTGGCCGTTTACCTGTGTGGCTTCCCCCTGTGCCTTGTATTAGTGTGGGTAATATTTCCTGGGGAGGGACAGGAAAAACGCCTGTAGCGTCCTGGCTTTTGGACTGGGCCCTGGGAAAAGAACTTCGTCCAGCTGTGCTGACCAGGGGCTATGGCAGTCGGCCTCCACGTTTGCCCTATCCAGTCAAGACATCAGATCTAGCCACAAAAGCTGGAGACGAGCCCCTCCTGTTAAAGCGTGCTCACCCTCAAGCCGAGATCATTGTTGACCCCAACCGGGTGCGGGGAGGAAAGCTGGCCTGTACCCAATTGGGTGCTGAAATTTTGATTTTAGATGATGGTTTTCAGCATTTACGGATCAACCGAAATCTCAACCTTTGCCTTTTAGCTCCCCGGGATTTGGAAGAAGATTGGGACAAGGTTATTCCTGCTGGATCGTGGCGAGAAGATTTTTCTGCTTTGCATCGAGCTGATGCGTTTTTAGTCAATACCATGGATGATGAAGAAGGTTGCCTGGAAGCTGTGGCCCAAATCCGACTGGGAATTTTAAGCAAACCCCTTTTTTTCTTTCAAGTTTCAGCCCGAGGCATCACCAATCCCATGACCGGTGTAACCTTGGATTCCCTGGAAAAAATCCGTTTTATTCTGGTTACTGGCATTGCTAACCCGGATAAGGTTTGTCGCACTTGCCGCACCTATCTGGGTGAACAACCCGTGCGCCACCTTATTTATCCTGATCACCACCCCTTTCGGGCCAAGGATTGGCAAGAAATTGCTGACCAAGCCAAAGCCATGCGTTGTGAACATATATTGTGCACACCGAAAGATGCCATCAAGCTGGCCGCCTTTGCTGATGAACGCCTCTGGGTACCCCAATTAACCACGTCCTTTTACTCCCGTGGTGCCCATCCTTTTTCAACCTGGCTTGATGAGCACATGAACACCTTAATCCCGTCCAGAGAACTGCATGACGAAAAAAACAACACTGAAATTTACCCCAAAGAATCTGCTTAACATCCTGCGCAAAGCCAATGGGCCTGTGCGTGTGAAGTATATTTTTGGGCTCTTTAATGCCAATAGTGCCTTGAAAAAAAACATTAAATCCACCTTGGCTCAAATGGTGGCCAAAGGGGATATTGTCCAGTTGGGAAAAAGCTATGGGTTGCCCCAATCCTTGCCCCGTTTGGTGGGGACATTGGATGTCCGCCGTTCAGGGGTAGGCTACCTTATTATTGAAGACTCACAGCAAAAGGATCTCTTTATTCATCCAGAAAATTTTGCTGGTGCTTGGCCAGGAGATCGGGTGGAAGCCATTATCGACACCAAGCAGCGGAAAACCAAACCAGAAGGTCGAATTATCCGAATTCTAGAACGTGCCATGCAGGAACTGGTTGTCCGGGTCAGCCGTTCTTTAAGTCCCAACCTGTTCCTCTGCCATCCAGTGGATTCTCGCCTGTCTTTTTACACCAAGGTGGACACCAGTGCCATAGCAGCGCCTGAAGTGGGTGATATCCTGTTGGTCACCCCCCTTAAAGAACAGGAAAAAGATATGTGGTTCTGCACTGCCACACGATTACTGGGCAAGGAACAGGATCTCAGGACCCAGGAACTCCTGGTTAAAACGGCCCATGCTATTGCAGAACATTTTCCCGAGTCTGTCGTGCGCCAAGCCCAAAACCTTCCGTCACAACCACTGCCCAAAGATTGGGAATCGCGCCAAGACCTACGCACACTCCCCTTGGTCACTATTGATGGGGAAACAGCCCGGGACTTTGATGACGCGGTCTATGTGGAACCCATGGGCCAGGATTTTCGTCTGGTGGTGGCCATTGCCGATGTAACCCATTATGTACCTGAAAATTCTCCCCTGGACCTGGAAGCCTTGGCTCGGGGAAACTCCTATTATTTTCCCCTGTCTGTGGAGCCCATGTTTCCGCCTGCCTTGTCCAATGGATTATGCAGCCTGCAACCTGGTGTGCCGCGACTGGCCATGGTTGTGGAAAGCATATATTCGGCTCAAGGGACTCCCAAAAACTCCTTGTTCTATCCAGCGGTGATTTCCAGCCAGGCCCGATTGACCTATACCCAGGTCCAGGCTGCTCTGGATGGTGATGCGCACGCAGTACCCCAACACCTGATCCCCATGCTCAAAGCGGCCCAGGATTTGGCCCAAATTTTTCTTCAACGTCGTGTTCAACGGGGTTGCCTGGATTTTGATATTCCAGAAATGCACATCCAACTTGTGGAGGATCAGGTGGCCATCACCTCCACCAACAGATTGTTTAGTCACAGGCTTATTGAAGAATTTATGATTGCCACCAACGAGCGGGTTGCTGAATACCTTGCCCAACAGGACCAAATTTTACCTTTTCGCATCCATCCAGCTCCTGATGCACAAAAACTTGACTCCCTGCACAGCCTTTTGGCCCGTACTGCTTTGGTTGATCACCTACCCCCAAGCATGGACCAAGTTGGGCTACAGCAGCTGGCTCACGCAGCTCAGGGAACCGACCTGGAATACCTAGTCAACCGCTTGATTTTACGCTCCATGATGCAGGCCCAATATGCCCAGGAAAACAGTGGACACTATGGGCTGGCTTCTGATGCCTATTGCCATTTTACCTCACCCATCCGGCGCTATGCAGATGTATTGGTACACCGCTCACTTAAACAGGCACTGGCTAAAAAATCAGACAGTATGAACCCAGAAAAAATGCAAAACCTGTGTGAAGAAATCAACGCCAGTGAGCGAAAAGCCCTGGAAGCAGAGCGGGAGATACAAAAGCGTGCTGCCATTTTAGCCCTGGAAAAACGTGTGGGCGAAGCAATGCGCGGAGTGATTTCTGGTGTGGCTGACTTTGGATTTTGGGTGGAACTCATGGACATGCCTGCTGTGGATGGTCTGGTTCGTCTGGCCACTTTAGATGATTATTTTATCTATGATCCTGATCGTCAAGACGTGCTCGGGCAACGCAGCGGACAAACCTATGCCATGGGCCAGGTGCTCATGGTCGTTCTTGAGTCTGTGAGTCTGGACCGACTAGAAATTAATTTTACCATTCCTGGTACAGAACAAGGCAAAAAATACGTAAAGCCCAAGGGCAATGCTTGAGAAAACACAGATTATAACGTCATTTCGACGCAAAAGGGCTTATAGTTGATGGTTTATGGCTGATAGTAGCGTCATCCCCGCGAAGACGGGGATCAAAGTCTTCATGTCCACGTCACTTCCGCCTACGGCTAAAGTGACAAAAACGGTGTAATCAATGCTTCCTTAACTCAAAGGAGTATCGCCACTTCCAGTAAAAAAGACGCACTGTGTGCGTCCTGTTTTTTTTATAGGAGAGACAGCTCCTTTCTTATTTCCCAATACAAAAATCATTAAAAACAGCCTGAAGCACTGCTTCAGAGGTAATCTCTCCGGTGATTTCACCCAGGATGGCACACGCCATATCCAGGTGCACCGCCAAAACATCATAAGGTGTTTTTTGAGATAGTTCTTTGTGCATCAGCTTAAGCTCACTCAGTGCCCGGCCCAAAGCATCCTGCTGGCGCAAATTGGGTGCCAGAGCATGGGATTCAGGATGCACCCCCTGGGTAATAATGGTGCTCATGGTCGCTAACAACGAAGATACTCCCTGCCCATATTTAGCAGAAATCTTCTCCACTGTCCGTCCAACCCATGCTTCTTGTTGGAGCCAAAGGGGATCTTCCTGAACCAGGTCCATTTTATTGGCCACAACCAAAAGATGGTCACACTCCAAGGCCAGATCCTCGTCTTCTGCGCCAGGTCCAAGGTCAGCATCAATGAGTAAGAGCACCAAATCAGCCCGACGCATAAAATCACGACTGCGCTCAATACCCATTTGTTCCACAGCATCAAAAGAAGCACGCAGTCCTGCGGTGTCCACCAAACGCACGGGCAAGCCATCAATGATAATGGATTCCTCCAAATAATCACGCGTCGTACCAGGTATTTCTGTAACAATGGCCCGCTCAATACCTAAAATAGCATTCATGAGACTGGATTTTCCCGCATTAACCTGCCCAGCCAGCACGACCAAGGCTCCATCACGCCAATACTTGGCTCGCTCATGATTGGCCATCAGACCCGCCATGGTCTCTTGGATCTCCAGAAGACGCTGAGACAACTGGTCATCTGGTAGGCATTCCACTTCATCTTCAGGAAAATCCACAGCCACACAAAGCTGCACACGCACTTCCTCAAGCATGGACCTCAGGTCCATAATACGTTGGGCCAAATGGCCGGCCAACTTGGTGCCAGCCAGCCCCATAGCCACCTTGGAAGGAGCATTAATCAGCTCCATAATGGCTTCAGCCTGCGTCAAATCCATTCGCCCAGTCATAAACGCCCGTTTGGAAAATTCTCCAGCTTCAGCCAGGCGTGCACCCTGAGCCACACAGGCTTCCAAAACTGCACCAAGGACCATGCCTCCACCATGACAATGCAATTCTACCACGTCTTCACCAGTAAAAGAATGAGGACCGGGCATAAAAACTACCAGGGCTTCATCCAAAAATTGCCCCTGGTTATCATGCAGCTTGCCATAATGTACAAAGCGGGGGCGAAGACTGGAAACCTTTGCGTTGGAAAATCGAAAAAGAGCTGTGGCAATGGCCAGGGCTTGTGGACCGCTTAAGCGAATAATGCCAATGGCCCCAACTCCTGGAGGAGTGGCTATGGCGACAATGGTATCGTTCATCATAATTTTTTTTTGTAAAAAGATTAACAGAAAAATGTAGCCATAAAGAATAGTAATTCCCTCATGACCAAAAAATCCTAGCCACTAATTGTATTCCAGGTCAATGAGAACAAGGACAAACAGATAAAAAAATAGCTCCTCCATCAGTCAAGACAAAGATACGTTACAAACATTTGGTAACAATATTCTGACACTTTTTATACAAAGATAGGCACATCAAGGATTTCTTGTATACAAGTGAGATGTTCAAATGTTCATAAAAAAGATAACTGCCTTTATTATAACAATATTTTTATAGTATATTTGTTTATAATTGGCATTTTTCTTGTTCGTAACGCAATGCCTTCCCACAACAGATGTTCATAACCTGGACATCTATAAAAAATTCCAAAACCCATGGCCTGCCCCAGGAAGAGGCGGGCTTGTGCCATTTATGGTAACGTCATCCTCGCGAAGGCGGGCTGGTGCCATGTATGGTAGATCAAAGTCTTCATGTCCTCTGGTCTCCCGCTTCCGCGGGAATGACGAAGAGAGTTTAACCAGTGCTTGTCTTAGGTATA
>JAAYGN010000224.1 GCA_012727715.1 Desulfovibrionales bacterium
GAATCAAGGATGCCTGAAAGGCGGAGTTGCTTGAGATGGGGTGTGAGTTGAGGAATAGGATTCATGGTCATGTCCTTTTAGTTGGCTATACGAGTAAATCGAGAGATACCTGTATAGGTGACGGGTAAAACAATGGATACGTCCATCCTTTGTTGATCCAAACCCCTTTCCAGGATATTTTTGACATTACGATATGTTCCAGCCTCATAATCCAAAGCCCTTGCACAGGCAGCTTCCAGCCGTCTTGTACCGTAGCGATCCTTGAGCCTTAGTATACCTTGAACAGCTCGCAAATTATCCAGAACTTGGTGAGCAAAGAGATTTTCAACCAACTCCAGGCAACGCTCACCAACCTTTTCTGCTTGTGCCAGGCACCATTGTGGGTCACGCATCAGGTAGGCTGTTGCTTCAGGTGGAAGGTGATCCTGGACTGTACTGCGGGCGCCAGGCTTGTGAAGTCGAGAGTGAGTGGCCACGAGCTGTTGTTCATGGAAAAGTTGTACTGTTTTTTCCGTAGCACGCAGCCAAAGGGAAGTATGCATAAGGGTAAATGGCGCCGAGTAATACGCTTTTTCAAACTGAATATGGCAGTTACCATGGACTTTGACCTTTGCCCAAGTCGCCAGCTCTGGTGGAATATCTGGCAGGGGACGGAGAAAGTCTTTTTCTACCTCGGCAAAGCGAACAAGAGGTTTTTGCTTGGTTGTACCATGGATACGATTGCCTGCCTTGCCCATAACCCAATCAAAGACTTGACGATTGGCATCAGCCAGACTTCGAAATGTCCGCAAGGGCAAAAACCTTTTTTTAACATATTTGACCCCAGCCTCAACTACCCCTTTTTTCTGTGGATCCCGAGGTGGACAGGGAGAAATTAAGAAGGAATACCCTTCAGCAAACTCAGCATAAGAGCGTTGGACTACTGGCTCATAATAACAAGCACGGGTAATGGCGCACTTGGGATTATCAATGACCACCTTAAGAGGTGTGCCACCAAAATATTCAAAAGCTCGACGATGACAACCAAGCCATGTCTCGACACATTGATCGCCAACCAGCTCCACATACATATGTTTGCTGCACGTTAAGGTCATGACAAAGAACCAGGTCTTCATAACCTCACCCGTATGCACATCAGTGATGACAGGACCTGTCCCAAAATCGACCTGAGCTGTCTCACCAGGTGGATGATCAAGAAAGACAGTGGCAGGTATCATCTTTTTGTTACGCCTGACAAAACGCTTCACTGAGTCGTAACTACCTGTAAAACCGTAGCGCTCAACCAAAACATCGTGAATGGTCGTGGCAGCTATGCCCTGTTCCATCCAGGTAAGGATCAGTTCTGACATGGGAGCTGCCAGAGATTGTGATAATTGCTTTGTAGGATGAAGCCTTACAAATGCTTCCAGCTCTTCATTGGACGGCACGATCGTGCTAAGATTCAGCCAGCCTTGTTTCCTGGCAATGGAACGTAGCTGGCTTGCCTTACGGCGACCCATGAGTCCTGCACGTTCTATCTTACGATCAGACTCCCCAAGACGCATGCGCATGATAACATTGCGAATTTCAAACATTTCGAACCTCCTATTGGCCATTTCTCCTCCTCCTCATCTCGTGGAGAAAGGATATAAACGCTAAAGGAAGTCCAAGCGATTAATCCATGACTTTTTTCACAAGGTGGTGCCTTTAAGGGTGCCCATAAAGTGGACTCATTAGGGGTGCCCGCCTTTTGGCGCTATAGGGGTGCCCGACAACACAGTACTTTTCAGAAACAAAAAAGCTTAAAAAAGCAGAAAGGTTGCAGTCCATATGCAAACAGATGGATGCTAATATTTATATAAACC
>JAAYGN010000225.1 GCA_012727715.1 Desulfovibrionales bacterium
GACATGGGGTTAAAGGATGCGGGAAAAAATATTTTTGTAATCACAGTCAAGCTAAAAAAATATTGTTCTTCAAGATCTAAGCACCACCAAAACGACTAAAACTGATCTGCCCTTGTAGTGGGAAGCCCAGCATCACATTACTACAACCCAAGACCATTAAAATAATACCGTGCTGCAACCACATGTACTGCCCCATCCGCAGTCAAAATACTCTGCAATAGAGTCATGCAATCAACCGGAAAAATTCCATGCATCGTATCGGAATATTGGGCAATAAATTCTTTTAAAACTTTTTTATTCGGTTTTTTCATCCGCCCCAAAGTAATATGGGGCGTAAAGCGACCCTGTTCCACCGCCAGTCCTGCGAATCGTTCCAGGGAGTTATCCACTTCTTTTTTTAGCCCAAGCAAAGCTGGACTCCTTGCAACTCCAACCCACAGTACAGCATGAGATTTTTTTAAAAACATTCCCAAACCCGATAAAGACAAAAAAAACGGCTCGACCCGAACCTGTTCAAGACCTTCCAGAATGTGGACTTTTTGTTCTGGCCCTACTTGACCAATAAACCGTAAGGTCAGATGTATATTTAAAACTTGAGTCCAAGTCATACTTGGTAGACCACGTTGCAGCTTGGCCAGAATATTCTTGGTCGATTCAGGCAATTCAATGGCTACAAATAGTCGGGTAGACGTATGCATTATTTGTCAAGAACAATCTCTTTGTTCATCAGATGTTTCGCTAAAAAGATACAACTAGATCTTTCCTAAAGTCAAAGTCTTCCTCTCTTCATTTCTCTGATCAAGTTGGATACAATACCCCCAGTGATCAGGAAAATATATATCTTAACAAAGACTTGGGTAACCATTACCCTTTGAACAATACACGTTTATGGAGAACCCATGAAAAAAATACTCTACTTTATCCTCATCAACCTTTTCCTATGCTTTCCCACCTGGTGTGCTGAAAGTCCACAGCTGGCCATGGATCAGGTTCAACAGGCCATTGATAGCCACGACCCAGAACTTTTTGAAAAATATGTTGATGTACGCTCTATTATCGACCACGGCGTAGATACCCTCATCGCGGAGTTTAGCTCCAGGCCGTCTGGCAAGAAAGACAACGTACTTCTAGACCTACTCTCAGGTGGTCTGGGTCAGCATTCCCAAAGTCCAGCTGGCCAGCAAATAAAGCAACTACTCGCAGAAGAAACCCGCAAATTTGTTATCAGAGGTGTTGCTTCAGGCAGTTTTTCCGGCCAAGAGGCCAAAGCCCAAGTTTTACCAGATGGTGGAATTTTTGCACTTATTTTTGCTGATGCCTCCACAGCCCGCAAAGAATTTCGCTCCATTAACCTTGTTTCGGCCAATGATGGCCATGCCCTGGTCGCAGGCCAAGTTTATGATTTTGGCAGTGAAAGAAGCTATCCGGTCCTTCTGAATCTCACCCTCCAGCCCCAGGGCCATTGGCAGGTACAACAGGTACATAATATGCCGGAACTGGTACGTATGATTCGCCAAGAGGCTGAAAATTTGTAATTGGCTCAGTAGCTTGAATTAAAAACATGCTCTCTTGAGCCCAGGCTCTTTATAGTGGGTCAGCGATTTTTCCGGTAACATCCCAACGAACAGCCAGGGCATGATTTGACGAGCCTCTCATATCTGGAGCACTATACTTTAAAAATGGCACCCACAAAAATTCGCTTAAATCATTATCTGGCCAAAGCTGGCCTAACTTCACGGCGTGGTGCAGATGCTCTTGTTTTTGCTGGACATGTTCACGTGAATGGAGAAGTGATCAAGGAGCCCGGATTTCGGGTTACCCTTGGCCTGGACAACGTTTTTTGTGACGGACAAGCAGTTGAACTACCCAAGGAACCCCTGCGTTATATCATGCTCCACAAACCGATACACATTGTGTGCACCATGCATGATCCCCAAAAGCGTAAAACCGTTCAGGACCTTTTGCCCCCGGAGTTACGCGCCCAACGTTTGGTACCTGTGGGACGTTTGGACTACATGTCTGAGGGTTTGCTTTTATTAACCAATGATGGAGAAGTGACCTGGCGTTTGACTCATCCTCGTTTTGAACACCCCAAGGAATATGAGGTGCTGGTACGCGAGCCTGTGTTGGAAAAAGCTCTACGTATTATGCGTCAAGGTATGCGACTAACTGAAGGAGAAGTTTTGGAACCAGTGCAGGTTCAGGCACAACCCCAAAAAAATGGCCAAACCATGCTGCGCATGATCCTTGTCCAGGGTATGAATCGCCAGATCAGACGCATGTGCCGGGATTTGGGACTGACTATTTTAAAACTGCGCCGGATACGTGTGGGCCCTATTACATTGGGAAATCTCAAGCTTGGTACGTGGCGTGACTTGGATAAAAAAGAAGTTGCCCTCTTGAAAGCCAGCCTAGGCCTAAAAAGCGCAGACACCAAAAAAACCTAATCCTCATGCGCAGCTTAAACTGAAGATAGCTAAAAATTTCCAATAGCTAGATAATGTCATGTCACATATTGCCGAGCATACCTAAAAACCTGATCAAAGGACTCGCGATTAGAATCCCAATGAAGATTTCTTTTAACTTCGCCAGCCTTAAACCAGCCATGGGCAATATGTTCAGAGGATATAGCCACTGTATCAGAATAGACCCGAGCCAGGTACACAGGCTTGCGTAGCTCAATGCGTGTTTCAGGAATACAAAAAGAAAAGTCGGAAATCACTGTCTCCACTTGTTCGGGTCCAAGAAGAATTCCAGTTTCTTCCTCTACCTCGCGAAGACAGGCTTGAAGGCATGGTTCATCTTGGCTCCGCCCTCCGGTCACGGGCTGCCAATATTCCTCATGCTTTTCGGTAGCTGGGCAACGCAATAATAAAAAACAATTTGTCAATGGGTTGAATAACCAGCATTCTATACTGTACTTGATCATGAATAGCTTTTTTGCACCGCCATCATGGCACGTCAAGAAAAACGATAACGTTTAAGATTTTTTTATGTCCCAAACTCCCATCGCCAGCTATGGACAAGAATTTCTGGTTATTGACATGCATAATCTTTTTGTCAGTACCACCTTGGCCGATGAAATTTTAGTTCTGGGTGGCCTGAATTTTATCGAAGAAGAAATCGTTACTATTTGTGCCAAATTCGGCATTAACGTCTCAGCCAGCCGGACTTTGACTTCATATTCTGGCGGTGAACAAGCCATTATTTGTTGTGTAATGATTATGTGTCTTTTATCTGATCAAAATCTATCCATCTTGCTGGTCCATATTTTGGAAACCTTGTCTGAACATAATCGGCAGCAATTGCTGGCAGAATTTAGAATTACCCGGCCACTTGTGAACCTCTTTACTCTAGGCCCTGGTGGACCACAGCCCATAGCTCATGTTTGAACTTCCCGCAGCCAAATATCCGGCTCCCCGGTCCGGACTCAACTACGAATTGCCCGTAGCAATACAACTGCCACATAGCTCATGTGTTTTTCTCCAAGGAGACAATGGAGCAGGCAAGACCAGTTTTTTGGAAGAGGTGCTGGTGCCCAAAATCCATAAAGCCTATGACCTTCTTTATTTAGCCCAGGACATTGAAATACAGCAAACAACCATGATTGCGACCCTGGCTCTCCTGAACCAACCTGTACCTGATTTTCTGCCAGACCTGATTACTGCCTGGATTAAGGCCGCCACCAGATGCCAAGTGCTCATTTTAGACGAAATTGATAAATATTTTAAAAAAGACCTGGATCAGGCCATGACTCTGAGTCGCTTCTCCTTGGTCCTCACGGTCTCGCACATAAATCTGCAAGCCCCCTACCGCTCAATGCAACATGGCTACGCCCTGCGCTTTCAGCGCAACCACGTGCGTACCGTAACTCTAAGCCTGGAGCACCTATGGTAATGGGCAAAGTTTTAGGGCTGCTTATCCTGATTTTGGCCTATTTTGCCTGGTTCGTCTTTGGCCCATGGTATGATCACTTAAGCCTACAAGGCATTGTCTTCACAACCCTTGTTGTCTCAAGCCTCATACGCCACGGCTGGTCTGGCACCTTACGTTCCTTGTGGATCATCTTCCCCTTTGTCCTGACCCTCATTTTTTTTGGAATAATCTTTGATTGGTTCCAGCTCATGGGCCGCTCAGACTGGCTTAATGATTCCCTGGTCAAGGCTGTTGTCTTTCCCAACTCTTTTTTGGTAACCAAGCTGTGTTTGGAGAGCATCAGCTTTCGCGACCTCATCGCCTTGCCCGTGAGTCAGAAAACACGCCGCTCCATGATTATCTTGAAAGCAGTCATGGGAAAATGTACACCTTTGCTGTTCCGATTTCGTTTTTTTATGTCCCTGAGCCCTCATTTTCATAACCAACGCTGGCCACAATTTTGGCGTTTATGCGCAGTAGTCATGGCCCTGTACATCAGTATCTATCGCCAAGCTGAGCAGACTCGCGATCTCTATGACCACCGCCAAACTTTTTTAAGGGAAAAACCATGAAAAACATGCGTATTGCGGCCCTGTCTGTTGTTGTCTTGACCTGTCTGGTGACCATGTTCATCCGCATTCCTCTGCCCAGCCGGGGCTATTTTAATGTGGGTGATGTGGCTGTTGTTTTTGGAGGCTTGCTTTTGGGGTTCATGCAACCCCGTCAAGGCATCTGGTGGGCATTGGGTGCCTGTGGGTTGGGTTCGGCCTTGGCCGATATTTTGGGAGGATTTGCTGTTTTTGCTCCTCTAACACTCATCGCCAAGGCTGCTGAAGGAGGCCTGGCAGCCATGGCTGCGTCACACTTGGGAGCTATACGCTCTGTCCTTCTTTTTCTGGGTGGTTTGGCCATGGTGCTGGTCTATTTCATGGGCGAGGCTCTGATGCCCAATATTGGCTTACAAGGAGCAGTGGCAGAAATTCCGGCCAACCTGATTCAGGCCGCAGGCGGTGCCATAGGTGGATATTTCGCAGCCATGGCCCTAAAAAAAACTGGGCTCATATGAGGCCTGTAGGTGTTCAGGCCCATATCGGAACTAAAAATTCTGTTAAGCAAGAACAAAGTCTTGTAGGCTTGTCCTCTTTGAGACATAGCCATACAGGTCATCCTTTCATTCTTTCATTGCCTTCTTAACACAAGGAGCAAGGAAATGTTTTGTAAACTGACTAATAGAATCATGGTGCGTTATTTTTTTGGTCCTCGTTTTTCTTTACATCTCCTTGTTCACCTGTTCATTATTTTAATAGTTTTTATTCAAGCCTTGGTCCTGGCGGCCTCAGTCCATGCCAGCTTGGCCAACACCTTGCCCCACATGCAAGGCACACGCAAAATTGTCCTGGAGCAACTGGAACAACTGCTTTTGGCCGAGCCTACCTTACAAATCATAGGTCAAGGTTCCTGGATGAATCCCGTTGGCAAAGCTGCCGCCAAAGGAGCTCCTGCTTCTCGTGCGTATATGGATCCTCTTTTGGGCGGCACTTCTGACCATGACTTGCGTCTGGCCATAAAAAGTAACGATAAATTTGTGGCCCAACAGTGGAAAGCGGCCCAAAGCCGATTACGTCAAGGTATCACTGCCCAATTTCCCAAAAATGCCAGCTCCCAAGCTATTGAACAAACACTCCTCAAATATGGATTTAAACCTGCTCAAGCTAAGGCCTTGGCCCGGCAAGGAAGTGAAACCATTGTCAATAAAATTCTTAATAGCGTTAACTTGTACCCACCCCCGCAACTGATGCGGGATGTAGTCAATGAACGGACAGCCCAAGCTGTATTTAAAAATCTGGGTGCTGCACCTAATTTGGGGAACAAGTGGGTTGTGGAGGGTGTGTGGGGGGAGGGAAGTGCTGTCGCCATCCAGGAATTTGAAGCTACTGGACGAGTATTTTACAATTCAGGCAGAGGTGGCGTCCGAGCCGGATTTGTAGATTTGGTACACATGTCTGAAGGCTATGCTCGTTACAGCCTGAGTGGTGCAGCCAATCTTACCACCCAGTGGACAGAAAAAGCTCTGGAAGCCCTGTCCCAAGGAGATAAAAGTGGAGCAGTAAAATATTTAAAGCGCGTTAAGGACACGCTTAATCTGGCGGCCAAAAAGGCCAACCTGCCTCCTCAGGCCATGAAAGGAACCTTTGCCCAGCTGGATAATATTATTGCTCAGGCCAACAAAGGAATCATGAATGCCCAGCAATTACGCATCGTTCTAAAAGAGACGGGCTTACAGGCTTCACTCTTTAAAGAACTGGCCCGCAATCCAGGCCCTATGGATCGCCAGATCATTATGGCCATTCTGGACCCCAAAACTCCAAGCCGGTTTGGCAAAGTAGGCGAGTGGTTTCGCAATCAATGGCAACATGCCAAGGGAAATCCTGTACCATATATGCGTACTCTTCAGGGACTCTTTGTTGTCTATTCCGTGTGGCAAGTCCATGGCACCTGGAACGAACATGGTATGGAAACAGCTTTGCGCCAGGCTGGAGTTGATATAGCCATGTTTGCCTCCCTGCCGGCTGGAGCAGTAGCTCTACTGGCCAACTACATGCTCGAAACCGCCAAAGACACGGGCTATAATATGGCCATACGACCTCAGGACTGGCAGGATTTTTTGGCAGGAATTTCCTCGGTCAAAGGCTTTGAAGGTTTTTCTTCTAAAGAATTAAGTATTGAGCAATTGGCTCGTGAAGTTAGCAAGCCTGAAGAGGTAGTCAAGATTGTAGAAGAACAGGCCACATACATCAGTGAGTTGCGTGAAACAGGTGCTGCGGAAAGTGCTGCTGGAGCTGAAAAACGAAAAAATATCCGTCAAAGGCTCATATATCGTATGACCCCCATTGTGTTGGAAGAATGGATGCGCACCCGTAAAGAAATAATGATCCAATACCTGGACCTGGCCCTGGAACTGGATGACCTGATGGAAGATGCTATTTTTCGTACCAGTGTCCAGCCACAACCAGTCCTGGCTGCTGATGGAGCAACGGATGTGCGGGCCTCTTTACAATTGGAAACAACCGCGGACTTGGCAAAAATCCATGAACTGCTTCAGGGTATGCAAAAAATTATTGAATCCCTGGGAGGACCAAAAAAATATATACATTTTTATGCTGATGGTGAGGTTACCTGGACCTGTGCAGGCAAGACACAAAAACGAACAGGGCAAAGTAATCTCAATGGCTTGTTTCAGCCCATAAGCGTCACCTTGCCCGGACGGGGAAGTCACCCAGTTCAAGCAGACTTTCGGCTTAAAATTCAGGTCATTGTCTCCAGCGTTGAAGGCCATTGTCCAGATGTACTCAGTGCCACTACCCTGCTGGACCGCGATTACCAACAAAAAATACCTGGCATAGTTGAAGTTATGACCATGGCCAGAGCCAAAGTGGAGCCAGTTCAGGAAGCCAAGCTGAGCACTGCAACGGAAATCATGGCTGGGGAGACCTTTAAACTCAAATGGGATCGCAGTGATCTGCCCTCTTTTAAGCCCGGTGAATATAAAGTCATGCTCATGCCGTCAGGCTATAAAATCAGCCAGGAAGATTTTCACATGCTGGCCTTTACCCCTTCCGGATCTCTGGGTGGTGTTTTTAAGTACCCCGTGGAAGTCTTGGAAGAAAAAGTCGATAAGGATCGCATAGAAATTGAAGTTCAGGTACCACAGGTGATTGATATCCAGGCACCTGAATCCTTTGACCTGACTTTTATCTTTATGGATCGTGAAGCCAGCTTGTCCGGGCAATTGGATCAGGCTTTTGCTGATTTGGAAAAAGCTCAACAGGAAATGGACGAATTGGAGCGCCAAATTGAGACCATGTCTGAAGCTGAACAGATAAAATTCCTGGAAGAATTGGAAAAACAAATGGAGAACGCCCTGGCCCAGGCTGAAACAGATAGCGTGGAGCCCTATGATCCATCCCAAGATCCTTTACCTCCAGATACTACGCGTTCTCTTCCAGTAACAATCTATCCAACGGAAGTGGATTTCACCATTGCCCCTGGCTGGGAGCTTCAACAGGACGATCGCATGGACCGTCGCACAGTAACCTGTAAAGAAGAGTCATCAGAACACAATAACCATATCCAAAGCCATGGCACTATCACGGTTTATCTCAGCCAGACTTATGGCGCATCCCGATCCACACCGGACTTGGACACAGGAGAACGACAAGGACAAAAACCCAAAATTGATTCCCTCCGTGTTGGAAATTTACAAGGACAAATCGTACGCAGGCCCACAGTAATGCAAGTGGCAAATGAAATATCCCCCTATGACTTACCTGCATCCATGCAAAACCAAGGGGATGAGCAGTATTATTACCATACCTATTCCGCAGCAACCGAAGCCCTGCTTACTCATGGGTTGATTGATGCAAAAATTCGTTACAATGTGAGTGCCCAAGGTTCTCTCAAAATAGAAAAGGATGAAGAATCCAAACCTTATGTTGTCTACGATAGTCGCCCTCTGGCGGCCACGCTTTGTCAAACCTTGATAGAAGAAGCTGAGATGATGCTCGCTTCTTTGCGTATTGGGAAACAAACAATCAATGTCCCAGCTCCAGAGCCAGTATCAGCCACAGAGCAGGAAGCACCCCAAGATACCTATATCCGCCTGGTTCCAGCCAAAACCATAGCCGAGCCAGGAGAATTTATAGAGGTGCGTGCAGTACTGGAAAATCCCAAAGGGGATGAGGGTACCTTGACCTATGAATGGAGTGGCAACCATGCCGGCAAAGGAGAGAGTGTCATCTTCTTTGCCTCAGATCCGGGCAACTATGATCTAGGTGTTATTGTTCGTAATGCCCAGGGATTGGTGGGTAGCACTTCCGTGGGAATTCAGGTGCAATAAGCTTGCAAAATTTAAAATATTTTTTCCAGGATAAGGTATGACGTCCATTTGCGTATTCTTAGGCTCACGCCCCGGTGCCCACCCAAGTTATCTGGCAAGCACCGTAGCGTTGGGCCGTGAACTGGCCAGGCATAACCTGACCTGTGTGTATGGCGGCTCCTCCACAGGACTTATGAAAGCACTGGCGGACAGTGTTCTGGAACATGGCGGCCAGGTTGTTGGTGTCACAGTGCAAACCTTGAAGGATAAAGAGCAATTTCACACTGGACTGACCACCCTTCATGTGGCACCAACCATGGCCCAGCGCAAAGCTCTTATGATGGACCTGGCTGATGGGTTTATTGCTCTTCCCGGAGGTGTGGGTACCTATGATGAACTTTTCGAGGTCTGTGCCCTCAGGCAATTGGGCTACCATGCCAAGCCCTGTGGCTTGTTGGATATCAATGGATTTTATAATCCACTCCAGCTTATGTTGGCCAAAGCTGAACAAGAAGGTTTTTTACATCACTCCCACCGTAAAAATATGTTTATCTCATCCGACCCAGCCCAACTTATAACCCAGCTTCTGACACATGCACAAAAGGCCTGACCACCGCTATTTATGATCGTATCGTCAGGCGCATAGTTCTGGCTCTTAATAGCCCCAACCATCTCAAAGATATAGTTAACAAGGCATAACGGACCATCCTGCATGACAATTTCTCCTCAAGTAAAGATACGCACCCTGTTTCTCTTAATATTATTGGCAGCATTTCCGCCCTTGTCCACGGATATGTATTTGCCCATTCTGCCCTCCTTAAGCCACATGTGGGGCGTTCCTGCGGCAACTATCAATCTTTCTTTAGTGGGATTTTTTGCCAGCTTTAGCCTGGCTCTTTTGATTTACGGCCCCTTGTCCGATCGCTTTGGACGCAAGCCTGTGCTCATGGCCGGTATTGGACTATACATTATAGCCTGTCTGGTCTGCGCCCTGTCTTCCAATCCCATGACCTTGATTATTGGCCGTGTACTCCAGGGCTTTGGAGCTGCCGCTGCATCCACCCTGTCTTTGGCCATGACCAAGGATTGTTTCCATGGTGCAGAGCGGGTCCGGGTCATGGCTCATATTGCGGTTATTGTCGCCCTGGCACCCATGCTTGCTCCAGTTATTGGAGGCATAATGCTTAAGTATGTGCATTGGTCCGGAATTTTTATCTTACAAGCTTTTCTAGGTCTTATAGCCATGGGCGGTGTGGCACGATTACAAGAGCCTGTGTCTGTAGGTATAAGAACCTTGCAACAAGTGTTGGGTAACTATTTTCATTTGATGTGCAATCTTCAATTTATGGGTCTTTGTTGTCTCATGGCCTTGGGCATGATGCCCTTTTTTTGCTTTATTGGTGGTTCCTCATATATTTTTATTTCTCATTTTGGATTAAGTGAACAGGTTTTTAGCTACTTTTTTGCCTTCAACTCCGCAGCCCTTATGCTTGGAGCCTGGATTTGTGGCCGACTCATCAAAATTTTGCCCAACTTTCGCATTATTATGCTTGGCTATGTGGGCATGTTGGGCAGTGCCATAGCCTTGGCTCTTTGTGCCAATATGGGCCCCTGGGGCATGGCCATTCCCATGGCCATCTTCAGTATGTTTGGCGGTATCTCCAGGCCCCCCAGTAATAATTTTTTACTGGAACAGGTCACAATTGATGCTGGTTCAGCATCGTCCCTGATCATGTTTACCTATTTTGTCAGTGGAGCCATTGCCATGTGGCTTATTGCCCTGCCCTGGACAAAGAAAATCTTGGTTTTGGGGCTGGTGGGTGTTTGTAGCAGTATTCTGGTCTTGGTCTTTTTGCCTGTTCTAGGGCGTAGAAAATCAGCCTGACATCCTTAGAAATTAAGGAAATTGAAACTTGTTATGTACCCAACAAATAATTTGAAAAAAGCATCTTGCAACTTCTCCCACAGGGGTTATTGATACTCCTGTTTTTTGAAAGTTTTTCACCAACGAAAAAGCATATCCTACAACTCATTTCCCACACTTGTACGACAATATCGTACAATCTTCATTATTCCCCTTGATATTACGGACAAACATGCAGTACACAGCACCCAATCTGGCATAAACCCTAAATCCCGGACCAAATAAGTTTTCACCCAAAAACTACACGTACAAACAATAAGATAATATCATATCCTTGGTGATCATTACGATTTATTCTTCAGTTGCGTTTCAAAATATCTGAAGGAGGGTCCAAACGTGATTTGCTCGGCACAAGTAGCAAAGGCGCATAATGCCATGGCCATGGAATACGATATAATACATGACCTGTGGTATCCTCATCTTTTAAACACTATCCACGACTTCATTATTACGCATTTACCAAATCAAAATAACAAGACTGCCCTTGATGTCGGATGCGGTACAGGGTTGCAAAGCCTGTTGCTGGCCCACGCCGGATACAAAGTGAAAGGTTTTGATTTAGCGGATAAGCTCATTGATGTGGCTCTCTTAAAGACTTCCCAGTTAGACAGCCACGGAAAACACATGCCCCAACTCTATAAGTCCCCACAGATCAAGAATAAGTTAACCCAAATGG
Organism: Desulfovibrionales bacterium; assembly: GCA_012727715.1. Classification (GTDB taxonomy): domain Bacteria; phylum Desulfobacterota; class Desulfovibrionia; order Desulfovibrionales; family Desulfomicrobiaceae; genus Desulfomicrobium. The sequence goes on from JAAYGN010000225.1 coordinate 11,392, forward strand.
CCTTGCTCAAGGCAGCCTCAAAACTCCGCCAAGGACCCATAATAAAGCCTGACTTTTTTGTGGCTGATGCAACATCTGAAGAAAGCTATTATCCTGGAAATTTTGATGTCATTGTCTGCTGTGGCAGTGTTTTGAGCTTTATTGACAAATATGACCAAGTACTGGCCATAATTTCTGGCGCCCTACGCAAAGGAGGGTTGCTTTTTTTAGAAGTAGAACACCGCTTCAGCTTGGACTTGCTCTGGCCCCTTATAGATATTTTTCTCCACGGAGCTCTTGGCTACAGGCGATCTTTCAGGGAAGTTATTAAAACCTTGGCTCCATGCTCCCAAGAACCACCTAAAATAGTTTTCCCATTTTTCCTTTCCACAGGAGAATGTCTTGATTTGCCCATGCGTCTTTTTTCCACCAATTGTTTATCACCCCTCTTCAAAAAACATGGATTAAAAGAAAAAGCCCGCCTCGGCATCCATTCCATCACCAATATCATCCCAAGTACCATCTTGCATAAACAAAAATGTGGAAAGATCTTAAAGATAACCTTTGCTGGGCTCTCAACCCTGGAAAAAAAGCTCAATGACAAGTGGCCATGCTGGAAACTTGGAAGTCGCATTATGTACGCACTGGAAAAATAGTAAGGGACTGATTTTTTCCGGAGGGATGCTCAATTTGATTTTTGGAAAGTTGTTTTTAATTTTTTGGGGTCTGGGGAAAGCCTGAGTTGTACCGCTGTGGGTAGCAATAGGGTAGCAAAATAAAAAACGGATCACTGCTTGTATGCAGTAATCCGCTGTATTTATTGGTGCGCAATGCAGGAATCGAACCTGCGGCCTTTAGCTCCGGAGGCTAACGCTC
>JAAYGN010000226.1 GCA_012727715.1 Desulfovibrionales bacterium
ATTTATGGATAATCTCGATGAAATTTTAGCTATCCGTCAACGCTATCCAGACTGATTTTGTAGTGAGAAAACAATAAGAAAGGCCGGAATTTCCGGCCTTGGTTATGGGACCTGGGTGGCTTATCTTTTCGATTTTTTAAGTAGATAAACTATGTTTTTATTCATGGGTAAACCATAATCGTGGGAGGCAATATGGTTCTTGAAACAAATCAATGTACCTCTGAAAAAGAAGAAGTACTAGACCACATGAGATCTTATTTTAATTCACGGGACTATGATTTTGCACAAAAAATTATTGAGTTAGTTTTTGAGCTAAATAACGATAAGTCCCATAGAAATTTTCAAATCAGGGCTTATGTCACTGGAGGAGAAAAAAATGATATCCGATTTTGTATAGATAGAGGTAGTGATTGCGATAAAATAAGAAAACAAACGGCCTTTTTTATTTTAAGAAAACAATGCGAAATACATGTGCGCGATAGCGGAGCAGATTATTTAAAGCCTCAGTCAACCACAGATTTTTCGACAATAAGCGGGGGTAATGCTCGCATTATTGGGATAAAAGGAATAAAAAAACACATGGTGAAATCATTTTGTAAGATGGTTAGGAAGTTGGGTCTTTCATCTGATCTTTGTATGTAGTTAATATAACTAGCGGTGAAGTTTCTAAAACTTTGCTTACTTGGAAGCGGCATTTGTTAGACCGCAGCTAGCACGGTAAGCATCAATGGCTTCAAGAAAACCAGCTATTTCGGCAGGCAGCATGCCATCCTTGTATTCTCTTCCGGACTTTGCTTTAAACTTGAACTTCCAGGTAACGTGCTGCCCAGGCTGATAGCCGGCTGCAATGATACGTAAAAATTCTTCTTCAATTTCGAAGGCTAGGTGCTCTGTATAGGTACATCCACCGTAGTAGTGTGATCCGGAGCAATCAACATTTCTGCTAATTACTTTGACTCGGCGTGCCTCTGGTCCACTTGGCGTCTCATAGTTGATTGTTTGAAAGAAATTCCACCCACCGCCGTGGTAATAGATAACTTGATAGAGCTGGATAGTTGTAGTCCCAGTTTTCTTGTTGATAAACGCTCGGAGAAAATTGTCATTCAGCACAGTATCTCGGCCGTATTTGAATTGAAATCCATTTAAGGTTGTAATCGTTGCTAAGGTGTCAAGAGGATCGTCCTTAATGGTCGCTGTGTTTTTAAAATGTTCCTTTGTTAAATTGTATGCCATTTGAGTTTGTTTTTCAAGGTTTGTGCCTGCGCAGCCGACAAATGCGGCTACTAACATAATAGCTAGTCCGAGATTCAGTCGCATGTGTTCTCCTTTATATGGGTTGATGAGAAGAAAACTCCTGATTTTTGCATGATTATCTTAATGCCTGTTGTTTAGTATTTGTTAGTTGTATTTTGTACATTTATATACAAAATATTTCTAAAAAAGCGAAGACAAGACTTATTGGTTGTTTTACTTTGTAAATCCTTATTTTTCGTTGCAGTTCAGGGGGAATAGGTACAAATATTTGGTACCTTTTTTTGTGATCTTATGGAGAGATAGAACATGGCTGTAATTCCATTATGCCATCAATGTGGCACTTGTTGCCGTAAGGGAGGCCCGGCGCTGCATCAAGAAGATCTGGAACTCCTGGACAGGCTGGGTCTTGCTTCCTTTGTCTGCCTGCGCAAAGGCGAACCTGCCCATGATCCCCGGGTTGATGCTGTGCGACCTTTATCGCAAGAGGTTATTAAAATTCGGGGCAAAGAAAAAGGCTGGGAATGCCTTTATTACGACAAGGTTGTATCGGGATGTACAATTTATCAGGATCGCCCTTTGGAGTGCCGAGTTTTATCTTGCAAGGATAGTCATCCTCTTTTTGAAGCCATGAAACGGCCCTATCTCCAGCGCAAGGATTTTATCCAGCAAGGATCAGCATTGTGGGCATGTATCCAAAGCCACGAACAGGAATTTCCTGTCAATAACGTCTTGCCTCTGGCGACAAGATCCCGGCAAGAGAAGCAGCATATCCCCAAGGAGCTGGACCAGATTTTTCGGGCAGAAATAGCTTATCGCTTGACCTTGGGAGACTATGTTCAGGCGAAGGATGAAGATTTGTGGCCGTATTTGGGCCGTCCGCTATGGTTGGTCCTTGCTCCCTATGATTCTCGTTTTTTAGAATATGGGAAAATATAAGTTTTGTGTCAAAATGTTGACTTGACTGAAGAAATTCTTATCTGTGCCCTGTAACGCAGATAACAGGAGTGGTACCACCTTGGAATATAAAGATTATTACAAACTACTCAATGTGGAAAAGACTGCCAGCCAGGAAGAAGTCAGCAAGGCTTTTAAAAAGTTGGCTCGCAAGTATCATCCCGACTTAAATCCAGATAACCCCGAGGCTGAGGCCAAGTTCAAGGAAATCAACGAGGCCTACGAAGTTTTAAAGGATCCGGAAAAGCGCAAGCTTTACGATTCTCTGGGACCCAATTGGAAGGACGGACAAAACTTTCAGCCACCACCTGGGTATGAAAATTTTCATTTTCAATCTGGTGGTTTTGGAGCTGAGGGTTTTAGTGATTTTTTTGAAGCGATTTTTGGAGGGGCTGGTGGATTTCGTAGTAGTCGCTTTGGGGGTGATCCCTTTGGTCAAACCATGCGCATGCGCGGTCGAGACGCTGAGGTACGCATTTCCTTGACCCTGGAAGAAGCGTACCGCGGGGGGCAAAAAAATCTTGCTTTGCAAGAGCAGGTGCGTGGGCCTGATGGTCGTCCTCGCATGCAGCAAAAGACCCTGGAAGTGAATATCCCCGCTGGAGTGAAAAATGGTGGAAAAATCCGTTTATCCGGTCAAGGTTCCCCTGGAAGCGGCGGTGGACCTGCTGGTGACTTGCTTTTGCATGTCCATATTGAGGAGCATCCCCTTTTTCGCCTTGAAGGGACTAATGTTGTTTATGATTTGCGTCTGGCACCCTGGGAAGCGGTTCTGGGTGGCACTCAGCGCATCCCCACTCTGGATGGTCCAGTGGACATGACTATTCCAGCCGGGGTCAGCAGTGGCCAAAAATTACGTCTTCAAGGCAAGGGGCTGGGCAAGGGCACGTCCCAGGGCGATCAGTATGTGCGCATCCTCATCCGTTCCCCCAAGACACTGACGGACCGCGAAGAAAAATTGTGGCAAGAACTGGCCAAGATTTCATCCTTTCAGGCCCGATAGGAGAAGGGTATGACCTTTGTACAAATTCGTGAATACGGACTTCCTGCACCCTCCAAGTGTATTGGCATGCAAGAATTTCTGGGGTTAACAGGACTTTCTGAAGATATGTTGGTGGAGCTCATTCGTATGGAATGGATTCAGCCTGCGCGAACAGTCCAAGATGAATATTTATTCATGTCGCAAGATGTCGTCCGGGTATGCAAGTTTCAACGGTTATGCACTGATTTTGAGCTGAGTCCTGTGGCCGGGATCATCATTGTTGACCTTTTGGAGCGTATTAACCGCCTGGAACATACGCTGAAGTCTTTTTCCAGGCAGATATAATTTATGGTTACAGAAGGAGATGAGCACATGGATCTCAATAAATTTACACAAAAATCTCAAGAAGCTGTGTCTGGGGCGCAGGCTGTAGCCATACGTCTTGGGCATCAACAGGTGGATGTTGACCATCTTTTTAAGGCGTTAGTTGAGCAGGAAAATGGTTTGGTCCCGCGCTTATTGGAGCGGGCCGGGTATGATGTGCAGGCTCTGGGCACAGCTCTGGACCAGGAGCTTGCCAAGCAGCCTCGTGTCAGTGGACCAGGAGCCCAGCCTGGACAAATTTATGTGACCCAGCGTTTAAGTGAAATTATGCTTGGAGCCACGGATTTGGCCAAACAGATGCAGGACGAATACGTCAGTGTGGAGCATCTTTTCCTGGCTCTTGTGGACAAACCCGGTTCTGGTGCTGTGGCCACAGTATTACGGCAATTTAATCTGACCAAAGATAAAATTTTGGGCGTCCTGGCTGAAGTGCGTGGCAATCAACGGGTAACTTCGGCTAATCCCGAAGAAACCTATGATGCCCTGAAAAAATATGGTCGCGATCTGGTGGAAGACGCCCGCAAGGGAAAGCTTGATCCGGTCATTGGTCGTGACGCAGAAATCAGACGGTGTATTCGCATTTTATCTCGGCGTACCAAAAATAATCCAGTCATGATCGGTGAGGCTGGTGTGGGCAAGACCGCTATTGTTGAAGGATTGGCCCAGCGTATTTTAAATAAGGATGTTCCTGAAGGATTGAAGGATAAAACGGTCTTTGCTCTGGACATGGGTGCCCTTATTGCTGGGGCCAAGTACCGTGGGGAATTTGAGGAGAGGCTCAAGGCTGTCCTTAAGGAAGTGCAGCAATCTGACGGGCGGATCATTCTTTTTATTGATGAATTGCATACCATTGTTGGTGCGGGCAAAACCGAAGGAGCCATGGATGCGGGAAATTTGTTAAAACCCATGCTGGCCCGGGGTGAACTGCATTGTATTGGCGCGACTACTTTGGATGAATACCGCAAATATATTGAAAAAGATCCTGCTTTGGAACGTCGTTTTCAACCCGTGCTGGTGGATGAGCCGAGCATTGAGGATGCCATTTCCATCTTGCGTGGATTAAAAGAACGCTTTGAAGTGCACCACGGGGTGCGTATTTCTGATTCAGCTCTGGTTACGGCAGTAACTTTGTCCAGCCGGTATATTTCTGATCGTCAATTACCGGATAAGGCCATTGATCTTATGGATGAGGCTGCGGCCATGATTCGCACGGAAATAGACTCCTTGCCCACAGAACTGGATGACATCAA
>JAAYGN010000027.1 GCA_012727715.1 Desulfovibrionales bacterium
CACCTATGAGGTGTTCCGGGATATGGGCATTGCCTTTGCCGTGGTCTTGGTGCTCATTGCCATTTTGGTGGTCGGCTGGTTTGGGTCCTACACCACGCCCATTGCCATTATGATTCCTATTCCCTTGTCACTTATCGGTATTATTCCAGCGCACGCCCTGGCCGGCTCTTTTTTTACAGCCACGTCCATGATTGGATTTATTGCTGGAGCCGGGATCGTGGTGCGTAATTCCATTATTTTGGTGGATTTTATTATTATGCGCCGGGCTGAAGGAGCGACCTTGGAAGATGCGGTGGTGGATGCGGGCATGATCCGTTTTCGGCCCATGGTCCTGACAGCCATGTCTGTTGTGGCTGGAGCCTTTGTTATTTTATTTGATCCTATTTTCCAGGGCCTGGCCATTTCCCTCATGGCTGGTGAAGTGGCGGCCACGCTTTTTTCACGCATGGTTGTGCCAGTTATGTATTATTTGGATCAAAAGAGAAAGGCGGTGTGATAGCTGATGGTTAATGGCTGATAGTTGATGGTTACTGATTGATGGTTACTGATTGATGGTTTGGGATTAGTCATTCGCCCTGTCGGGTACAAGCCCGTCTGCACGGGGATGACTTGGGAGTCGTGCGGAATGGCTACTAGAAATGCAGGCTGTGGAGTGATCACCCAAGTCATTGCGAGAAGCCAAAGGCGATGAAGCAATCCAGGAAATCTCAATGGCAAGGCACTGGATCGCCACGCTACGCTCGCGATGACGTACTCACCTCCCAAGTTATTCCAGCCGAAGGCGTGGCTATAGTGCCCTTTAGGGTAAATCCAGGAAAGGCACAGACATGAATACTTTGATTCCCATTTTCATGGGAATGACTCGTAGTGACACGGGATCATGATCTACTTCCCGAGTCATTCATCCAGTCGGGTACAAGCCCGTGTAGGCGGGAATCCAACTTCTCAAGACCAGGGCATGTCCTTGGGTAGTTAGAGTTATGTATAAAATACAGCTAGCCAGATGGTGACCTGATCTGGATCTGTCCAGGAGACCTTGTGTTTGCAATGGGCGGGGATATGGATGTAATCACCTGCCAAGAGCTGACAGGTGTAGCCATCAGCAAAAGTTATAACTCCTGCTCCCTGTAGCACCATGATCCATTCATTCTCCTCTTGATCATACCACCCATGCTCGGGTGAGGTCTGTCCTTTGGAAATTATTCGTTCAATTTTGATATCAGGAGTATGCAGGATTTTCTCAAATACTTCCGCCTTAAGGTCGGTGGGGAGTGCATCATGTATGTTTTTGGATTTAATCAATATCTTTTTTTAAGTTTTGAGTAAATTATGGAGGTTTAGTTCTTGTGTTGTTTTATTAATGTTAGGCAACTACCCATTACTACGCCCAGGATACTTAAAGCCAGACCCAACCACCAGGTACGGAAGAAGTCGTGGCCAGAAATTGCTGTAACCATATAGCCCAAAAATGAAGCCCAAAAACAGGCGGTCATGATCCAGGCTTTATTTTTTGCACTATTTTTTAAGCCATGTCTCATTTTGTCCAGGGACCACATAAGGTAGCTACCGTAAAAAACAAGTAAAATGATGAGTCCCACTATTCCCATTTCACACAAGAATTGGAGATAGATATTGTGTGGGTGTTGGAGAAAAGAGGACTCTCGTACAAATTCAAGACCAAGGCTATGTACTCCCGGGTTATAACTATTGAGGCCTACACCTAAGATGGGTGCGCTTTTAAAGACTGCCAGAGCATGGGGCCAGACCTCGCTAAAACGGGGATCTTGCATGAGGGTCTCCCAGGCAGTTCTTTTGAATCCCCAAAAAAGAGCCCAAATGGCTACGCCTGATGCCAGGATAAGTTGTTTCCAAGAAAAGCCCTGAAACAAGATGAAAAATATTAACACAGCGCAAAATGCGCCTAAAATACCACTACGAGTTTGGGAACCAATGAGCAAAAATATGGGTGGAAAAAGTAACAGAACCAGCATTCCAAAACGAGTTAGTCGGGACCAATGTTGGGGCAGAACCCACCAAAAACCCATGGCCATGGGTACGACCAAGGACAGGTAATTGCCAATGCGTGGAGTTTTCATACTCCCGGTTAAACGGACACCACCATGCCAACGATTAACTTCATAACCATTAATAAAATCAACACCTGTAAACCATTGGTAGATTCCATCAAGTCCTTGATAAAAGCCGGCAATACAAAAAAGTACAATCAGGCGAACAATGTCCTTATGGTTTTTTACAATCTCCAGGCCAATAAACAAAAGGGCAAAACCTTGATGGATATTGGTTTTAAAACCATACCAACCATTGCTGATGTGAATGTTGTGAAATACTTTAAACAAAAGATAGGCAAGAAAAATAAAATAGATCCACTTCAGAGCACCAAGCCTCTTGAGGTTGGAATTGTTATAGTCCAGGGCATAGTACCCCAATAAGCCGGTCAGGGATACGAGGCTGCCGATATAGCGCGGAGCTTTGCCTAACGCAGAGAAAAGAATATATACATAAAATCCAACATGTAGGAGCAGGGTAAAGATGTATATCCATCGCTCACGCGTACTTTGAGCATTGAGCAGGGGATCAAGAAGTTTTCTGCATGCTAAAGAAATAGCGGACATGGCCATGATTATTTCCGTTCTTGAAATTGCAGCTGGTGGAGTTTGGCATAAAGAGGGCATGTGACCAGCAAGGTTTCATTGGTACCCTGACTAATGATTGCACCTTGCTGCATGACTACAATGCGATCAGCCGAAAGAATAGTCGATAAGCGGTGAGCAATAACCAGGCTGGTTCTATCCTGCATAAGATTATCTAATGCTTGCTGGACCATGCGTTCGGATTCGGTATCCAGGGCTGAGGTGGCTTCATCCAAGATGAGTAAAGATGGATCCTTGAGAATAGCCCGGGCAATGGTCAGGCGTTGTTTTTGTCCTCCTGAGAGTTTGACCCCTTTTTCTCCAATAACCGTATCATATCCTTGGGAAAGCTCCATGATAAAGTCATGGGCATAAGCCGCTTTGGCCGCTTTAATGATTTCCGATTTTTCAATTTTAGGTTGTCCGTAGCCAATGTTGTCCTGCACGGAAAGATTAAAAAGAAAAGGATCCTGGGAGACAATGCCAATATTGGTGCGTAAGCTACTTAAGGTATAGTCCTGGATGGGGTGTCCGTTGATGGTGATCCGTCCTTGTTGGGCATCATGAAACCGGGGGATTAAATGGGCTAGCGATGTTTTCCCCGCACCGCTTAGTCCCACTACGGCCACGCGCTCTCCTGCATTGATGTGCAAGTTGATATTTTTTAGGGCAGGTTCACTGGTCCCAGGATAGAAAAAGGTAATGTTTTCAAAGCGTAGTCCAGTAAAGGGCGAAGTATATTGGAGGACTCCACCTTGTTCTTCATGAAGCTCCTTGGAATCCAAAATCTCAAAGACTCGTTCTGCCCCGGCCATGGCCTGTTGAATAGTATTATTGGCCTGACTAATGGATTTAAAGGGATCATAAAGCATGACCAGGGCAGCTAAAAATGAAAAAAATTCTCCCGGTGTACGATTACCAGCAATGACCTCGCTACCGCCATACCAAATGACCAAACCCGCTCCCAGGGCCCCAATAAGTTCCATAATCGGTGAAGATAGCTGATTATATACTGCACCCTTGACACTGATGTGTACCAAATTGCCACTGGCTTGGGCGAATTTTTCTTTTTCTTTTTCTTCAGCAGCAAAGGCCTTGACCACTCGTAGTCCGTTAAAGACTTCCTGCAAGTGGGAAGAAATATCTGCAATTTTGGCTTGATAGTTGCGACCCACTTTACGTAATTTACGTCCAAAATACACCACGGGATAAATAGCCAAAGGAAAAACCAGACACGCCCAAAAGGCCAGCTTGGGATCGCGGTAAATAATTAAACCAATAAGACCAATCATGGTCAGGCTATGCTGCATGATGCGTAAAAGTTCCGGTAAGCTTGAGCTGATGAGATTTACGTCGTTGATGATCCTGGACATAAGCATACCCACCCGAGTTTCTCCAAAAAAATCTACAGGCAGACAAATAATTTTGGCAAAAAGTTCATAACGTAACCGCTCCAGGACTTTCAGCCCACAATAAGACATGAGAAATTTCTGGATAAAAAGTCCAACTCCCTTGGCTAAAAAAATACCAATCAAGAGCACGGGAATAAACATCAGGGCGTTTTTATCTTTATTGATAAATATTTCATCTAAAGCTGGCTGCACTAAATAGGCCGCACCTGCTGTACACACGGCGACAACACCAAGGGCAGCCATGGCCACAGCAATATAGAGGCGAAAAGGCCAAAAATATCCCAAGGTGCGTCGTAAGAGAGCTATGGTCAAAGAAGTTGAGATGTTCATGCTTTAGTTGGAATGAGTGAGATGTAATTCCTGATAGAGTTTACGAAAGGAGCGATTAATTTTTTGGCGTACAAACCAAGGAAACCGTAACCAAAATTGGCCTCGAAATCGTTCGCGCCCCATTTGGAAGTCAATAATTACTGGGTGGTCCGGAGATTTGACCAGGATATTGCGGCGTACAATGCCAAAATGATCAATGGCGTGGGCTACAAAGACTTGGGTGCGAATGGTTTCGAGGATATTCAAGAATGTGGATGACAGGGGCCGGGTATTATGTACCAAGTTCGGGGCTGGCTGTCCCAAATCATCTATCACCATATCCATGACCAGGGCTTGCTGTCCGCATGTCGTGGGCATTACTCCATGGATATTTACAAAGTATGCGTGGAGTTCCTGGGGGCAGTGGCGCATAATTTTTTGATAATTATTCCATTCGTACTCTAAAAAATCATCAATACCATATTTGGTGCGTACCAGCTCGTTGGGGTCAGGATAATTTTCTCGAAAACGGCGCAAGGGAGCCAGGACCTTGGCGCATTTAAGAGGTTCATTTTTAATGGTGTAAATATGGCACCACCCACCCTTGATCAGGGGTGTACCTAGTTCAATCATAACCTGGTCCTTTTTTTGATTTATGCATAGGGTCATTTTGACAGTTTTTTGGGCCCAGAGTTTGCCAACAGCGTGGAGGCAAAATGTTCAAAAGAACAAACCATGGTTTCCAGGCTGTTGCCTTGGCCTTGCTGCCAAAATATCTGTCTAAGGTTTGTAATCTGATCCGAGGACATGGTGAATAGCTCTTGTAATATCTGGGCAAAATCTTTTGGACAAGCCTTGCGGGGCAGTAAGTATTGTGTTTTTTGGGGAGGCCAGACCTCTTTTATTCCTCCCACATTTCGGGCTACACAGACCAGTCCTTCAGCCATGGCTTCCAACAGTGCATTGGGTAATCCTTCGGAAAGTGAAGGTAAAAGAAAAATATCACAGGTACGTAAAAGTTGACGTACATTTTGGGTAAAGCCATGCCAAAAAATGGAATCAGTGAGGTCTAGATTTTTGGCCTGAGCTTTGAGTTGTTCTTCAATACGACCTGTGCCAGCCACATGGTATTCAAAAGAGTAGCCTTGATTTTTTAGTATGGCCAAGGCCTGTAAGATATCTCCATGGCCCTTGTCGGCATTAAGCTGGCTGGTGGAGACCAGACGCAAGGGAGTCTGCACGGTTACTGGAAGTGCTACAGCTGGTTTCTTACCGGTATGGATGACCTGGATTTCATGGGCGTTGAGATGAGGGAGTTTTTGCAAGAGTCCATGTTTGATCTCCTGGCACGGAACCAGGATTTTAGGACGCACCCATTTATGCATCAGGGAAACTTTCCACGTATTTTCCATGTCCCCAGATAGCCCAACTCGATGAACAACCGGAATATGTAAAATTCGGGCTGCAACTCCAGCTGTGCGCATATCTTTGCCTACATTGACCACCACCAGGTCAATATTTTTGGTACGGAAAAGCTTTAAAAAATATACGATACGCGCAGGATTAAAATCTGCACCAAAAACAATGTCCAGAGTCTCCAAGTTTTGGTCCTGGCAGGCTATGACAAAAGATCCTGATCGGGCAACAATGAGGATATTATGCCCACGTAAATTAAGGCCTTGGGCCAAGTCCAGGGTCCAGCTTTTGACACCACCCCATTTACGTGTGGAGTTGACAAAGCAAATATTCATATTTTGTGTGTGCGTCCCAGGCTCATAAGCCGAGCGCTTACTTTGGTACTCATAAGCAGGGTTCGTACTTGCAGCCAAGTATTACTTTTTTTGTCCTTGACCGCGAGGCGACCTACTTGAAAGGGATTTATGCCCGGTCCCACTAACGTTCGTTGTAATGTCAAAGAACCTGTGTAGCCTGCTTGCCTGGCAGCGTCCAGGGTCAGACGGTCATGCTCTCCCCAAGGGAGGCAAAGGTATGGACAGGGCTTATCCAATAACGATTCCAAGGTCTGCTTGCTGCGTGAAAAATCACGTAAGCAAAAAGCAAGGCGTTCTTCCCTGGCTGCAAGTTTGAGTGTTTGGCCCTGCCAGTCAAGACCAAATCCTGAGTGAGCATAGGCACTGCCCACAGGATAGGTCGGGGTTTGTGGATGCTTTTGCCCAGTTAGGGCATGGTGGCTCCAATGTGTAGATGTAGCCAAGGTGCCGGTACTTGATGTTGAGATAAAACAGGCCTGGTGCGCGGCAGAATGGCTATATACTTCCATACCCAAATCGTGAACCAGACTTTGGATTTCTGTTTGGTGCATAAAACCGTGCATATTATCCTTGATGGCCTGACGCATAATTTCAGAAAACTCGGGCACACATGGGGGATTTTTGGTTTCATCAGCTCGCAGGCGCATGGGACCAGGTTGGACAAAATCAGTAATAGCAAAAAAAACACCAACCATATTGCGACGCATAAGTTCGGGCACAGCATAAATCCAATTATCCACAGTACAGTCATCAAAGGTAATGACCACAGAAGGAGTCTCAAGCTGACTTTTGTTGGCAATGACTGTAAAAAGTTTGTCCAAGCTTATGGTCTGAAATCCAAGATGTTGCAACAAGTCCAAGTGCTGGCCAAAGCGTTGGGGCGTCATAAAGGAGTTGGGGCGCACCTGATGATAGCACAGGACTGGGATTGTTGCCCCAAAGATATGTTGGAAAAAATTTAAAAGCTGCATAATTACTTATATTACAGAATCTTGTATCAAATTTTCGAGGTATATAAGCAAGATCCAATGTTTACGTTTTGTTTGAGCCAGACAAGAGGTATTTAAGATCTTGACAAGCTTGTGCGGCATAGCAAAGGCAAAGATGACGGGCAAGAGTTATACCTAGCCACTTGTTGCCAATGCGCCTAGGAAAAGATAATATATATTGTTATGGCAGCCAAGTGTATCCTCTTTATTGCACGATCAGAACTCGTCTCCCCCCTGCATACTGACTTTAAAAAGCATGATTGTAAGGCTGTGGTGGTGGAAGACCGTGTCTCGGCCTTGAAGGTATTGGAAAACAGTAAGGTGGACCTTATCTTTACCTTACCGGCACTTCCTGGTTACCGGGCTCAAGATTTACTAGCGTCTTTGTCCGGTACAGCTGATGTGTTGCCTGTAATTATTTTTACAGAAAAAGGTAGTGCTGAAGAAGCCCGGCAATTCATGGAGCTTGGTGCTCAGGATTATTGGCTTAGTCCCTTAACCTGGGAAAAAATTAACGCTGTTTTGCCCACAGATCTCCCTGTTTCAACACCTACCGCGCCAGTTCGAGATCGTTCTATCATTGGGCAGGATCCTTCGATCATTCGTATTTTGGCCCTGGCCAAGCAAGTTGCCCCATCCAAGGCCACTGTGCTTATTTCTGGTGAATCGGGTACGGGTAAAGAGATGTTTGCCCGATTTATTCACGTTCACTCTGGTCGTGAAAACGGTCCTTTTGTAGCTGTTAACTGTGCGGCTCTGCCTGAACTTCTACTGGAAAGTGAACTTTTTGGGCATGAAAAAGGAGCTTTTACTGGAGCCATTGCCCGTAAGTTGGGAAAGTTTGAATTGGCTTCTGGTGGCACACTGCTTTTGGATGAAATTTCAGAAATGGATCTGGCGTTACAGGCCAAGCTTCTACGTGCATTGCAGGAAGGAGAAATAGATCGTGTGGGCGGTCTGGAGACCGTCAAGGTCGATGTGCGTATTTTGGCCACCACCAACCGCAATTTAGAAGACAGTGTAGCAAAGGGTGAGTTTCGTCAGGATTTATTTTATCGTTTAAATGTTATCCCCTTGCGTCTGCCCTCCTTGGCCGAGCGTGGGGATGATATTTTGCTTTTGGCAGATTTTTTTATCAAACGGTATTGTAAAGAGTATGATCTTCGTTCCCTGGTTCTTTCCCAAGAAGCCCATGCTTGGCTCATGGATCATGCCTGGCCTGGCAATGTCCGTGAGTTGCAAAATTTAATGGAAAGAGCAGTTCTTTTGGCTGGTTCAGGCCCTATTCGCCCAGCGCATTTTCTTTTGGATGGCCAGGAGTGGACTCCGGAAAATAGTGAGGATGTTGTAGAGGATGTTCACCCCCAGTCAGCAATTACCCTGGTCACTTCTGATATGGATGGACGTATCCCCACCATTCAGGAAATGGAAATGCATTTGATCATGAAAAGTTTGGACCAGACAGCAGGTAATAGGACCAAGGCTTCGGAACTTTTGGGTATTTCCGTGCGCACCTTGCGTAATAAACTTGGTGAATATCGAAAAATCGGTCTCAATATTCCCTGAAGACCGAACATGGAGAGAACATGATTTTAAGCAGACAAGTAAACGGCTATTTGACCAAGTCTTCTTGGATTAGACGCATGTTTGAGGCTGGTATTGAGTTAAAAAAACAATACGGCTCTGAAAATGTGTATGATTTTAGTTTGGGAAATCCTGATCTTGCCCCGCCCCAAGCTGTGGCTCAAGGCTTGCATGCCCTGGCTGAAGAAGCTGCCCAGCCCTTTGTTTTTGGGTATATGCCCAATGCCGGCTATCCCCAAGTACGTCAGCAATTGGCTGAAGTTATAGCCTCTGAGCAAGGTGTTCCCGTGTCTCAGGATGAGGTGGTCATCACTTGTGGTGCGGCTGGTGGTATGAACGCCTTGTTTCGGGCAGTGCTAGAGCCAGGAGATGAGGTTATTTGTCCCGCACCATATTTTGTCGAATACGGTTTTTATGTGGAAAATCATCAGGGTGTGTTGCGTCCCGTTCCATCCAAGCCTTTGACATTTGATCTTGATTTGCGAGCTTTGGCTGCAACCATAACAGAACGCACTCGTTGCGTGCTCGTTAATTCTCCCAATAATCCTTCTGGTAAAATTTATTCTGTGGAAGAGCTGGCAGAATTGGCAGAAATTTTACGCCAGGCTTCTGCTCGTATTGGTCGGCCCATTTTGTTGGTTTCAGATGAGCCATATCGGTTCTTGGCCTATGATGGCGTGCAGGTACCTGGGATTTTCCCTGTGTACGAACATAGCGTGGTCATTAGCTCCTTTTCTAAAAATCTGGCCCTGGCCGGAGAGCGGGTGGGCTATGTTGCTGTTAACCCGGACATGGCCGAGGCTGAAAAGCTTGTGGCCGGGCTTATTTTAGCCAATCGGATTTTGGGTTTTGTTAATGCGCCAGCCGTGGGTCAAAAACTTCTGTCCAAGGCCTTGGGCCATGCAGTGGATGTATCCATTTATGCCCAGCGACGTGAAGTTATGGCTCAAGTACTTCAAGAAGCAGGATTTAGTTTTACTCTGCCCCAGGGAGCTTTTTATTTCTTTCCTCGTATCCCCAAAGGTGGGGATGATACGGCCTTTGTGCAGGCGTTGATGCAAGAACAGATTTTAGCAGTGCCTGGGTCTGGATTTGGGTATCCTGGGTATTTTCGCTTGGCCTTTTGTGTGGATGAAGCAACTATTCGTGGATCTGCCCAGGGTTTTGCCCGAGCCTATGCGTCCGCCATGGAGCAAGAATAGGACAACAGGCAACATCTGTAATTGTCAGTCATTTTGAGGGATTTGTGTTTCTGTGTCTTGCTTGACGCAACACAGGAACTTGCCTATGCATTTCTACTCTTTTTTTTAAGCACTGGTAAATTCTATGTTTGATAGCCTTTCCGACCGCTTGGATGCGGTCTTTAAAAAACTGCGTGGCCAAGGCCGCCTTGACGAGAGCAATATCCAGGAAGGACTGCGCGAAGTACGCCTAGCCCTTTTGGAAGCAGACGTTAATTTCAAGGTTGTCAAAGAATTTATTGACACGGTCAAAGCTCGTGCTCTGGGACAAGATGTGTTGGCCAGCCTTACTCCTGGACAGCAAGTCATCAAGATTGTCCATGAGGAGCTCATCGCTCTTCTTGGTGGTGAAAGCTGTGCATTGAACCTTTCAGGTAAGCCTCCTTATGTAATCATGATGGCTGGCTTGCAGGGTTCGGGTAAAACCACCTCAGCAGCCAAGCTGGCCCTGTATTTGCGCCGCCAAAAACATACTCCGTATCTTGTTCCGGCTGATGTATATCGACCTGCGGCCATTGATCAGCTGCAAAAGCTCGGTAACGAGCTGGGTATCCCGGTCTTTCCCTCTTCTGTGGATATGAATCCAGTGGATATTAGTGTAGCTGCCTTGCGTGATGCTCAGCTCAAAGGGTGTTCAGTTATTTTAGTGGACACTGCCGGGCGACTGCATATTGATGATTTGCTCATGCAAGAATTGGTGGGGATTAAGGAAAAATGTCAGCCTCAAGAGATTTTGTTCGTGGCCGATGCCATGACCGGTCAAGATGCTGTTACTGTAGCGGAAAAGTTTGATGAAATTTTAGATATTACTGGTGTTGTCCTCACCAAAATGGATGGTGACGCACGTGGTGGTGCAGCCCTGTCCATCAAGTCCATTACTGGCAAACCCCTTAAGTTTGTAGGTATGGGTGAACGTTTGAGTGACCTTGAGGTCTTTCATCCAGATCGCATTGCCTCGCGAATTTTGGGCATGGGTGATGTACTGACCCTCATTGAAAAGGCGCAGTCCACCATTGATGCCAAAGAAGCAGAAGCTTTGGAAAAGAAGTTTCGCAAGGCTGAATTTGATTTGGAAGATTTTCGTACTCAAATGCGTCGGATTAAAAAGCTGGGTTCTTTAGAAGGGATTATGAAACTTATTCCAGGCATGGGCCAAATGCGCAAGCAATTGCAAGATGTGCAGATGCCTGAAAAAGAACTGGCCCGGGTTGAAGCCATGATTAATTCTATGACCTTGGAGGAACGTCAAAATCCCAAGATCATGAATCCTAGTCGCAAGCAGCGTATTGCTCGTGGAAGTGGAACTTCAATAACCGAGGTCAATCAGTTGCTCAAAAATTTTGGGCAAATGCAAAAAATGATGAAGAAAATGGTGGGTGGCAAAATGCCAGCCATGCCCCAAGGAGGGGTACTGCCAGGTATGGAAGGTCTGCCCGGAGGTATGCCTTCTCTGTCGCCTATGCCAGGGAAGGCCAAGGCAGGGCGAAGTGCAGCAGAGGCAGCCAAAATCAAGGCCAAGCGTAAACTGGCAAAAAAGCAACGCAGGAAAAAATAGGTGGATTGCAGTGTACTGGGGTCTATCCCCAAAGTGTTGCGTCCATACATACACTTTAGTTCAGGAGATAATAATGGCTGTTAAATTGAGATTAACCCGTTTGGGTTCCAAGAAGAAACCCTTTTATCGTATTGTGGCTGTGGACAGTAAGGCTCGTCGTGATGGTCGGGCTCTTGATTACCTTGGTTACTATAATCCCATGACCAATCCTGTGGAGATCAAAGTTGACACAGACAAAGTCAAAATCTGGTTGGAACGTGGGGCCAATCCTACAGATACTGTTCGCTCCTTGCTAAAGAAGTCTGGACTTGGTAACTAGAAAAGCACTGATTAAAGCAAAGTTAAAATCCAAGGCTATTCCTAGTCCACTCGATTTGCAGCGGAGGTGCCCATGCTCAAAGATTTGATTGAACACATAGCCAAGTCTTTGGTGGATGATCCAGACAGTGTTGTTGTTTCTGAAGTTGAAGGCGAGCAGACTTCAGTTATTGAACTCAAGGTAGCCAAAGAAGATTTGGGCAAGGTTATTGGCAAGCAGGGACGAACTGCCAGAGCCATGCGTACTATCTTAGGTGCGGCGTCAACCAAGGCCAGAAAGCGTTCGGTCCTGGAGATTCTGGAATAGCGTGTCTGTGAAACAAAACGGCCCGGTTCGACTTGTACAGCTAGGCCGAGTGCTTAAGCCACATGGTCTTAAGGGGGAGCTCTGCGTGGAAGTGTATGCAGACTCCCCTTTTATCTTTGAGGGCCTCAAGCGTATCTATTTGCAATTTCCTGGGAAAAATGCACGGGCTTGTGTTTTGTCGGCTTGGCGGCCGCATCAGGACCGGGCCTTGATATTTGTTGATCGTTGCCAGGGCCGGGATCAGGCTGAAGCTTGGCGTGGAGCAGAAGTTTGGGCCAGGGCACGGGATCTGCCTGGTCTGGATGACGGCCCCATTCCTGAAGATGTATTGGGCTTGCCAGTTTTCTTGGTTAGCGGTGAGGAGGTGGGCATTGTAGGAGATATACAGGATGTGGCTGGACAGGAATTGTGGTTTATTTATGATGCCCAGGAGAATGAAATTTTAATTCCAGGGGTGGACGATATTATCGTGAATATTGATTGGGAACAAAAGCGTATTCTCATTAACCCGCCTCCAGGTTTGTTGGAACTCTACCAGCAAAAATAAAGCAGGATATCCTTAGTAATTTTCCATTATGCGTTTTTCTATTGTCACACTTTTTCCAGAATTTTTTGACTCCCCTCTCAGCTGCGGATTATTGTCCAGGGCCCGGGAAAAGGGATTGGTGCATTTTACGTTTATCAATCCACGGGACTATTCCACAGATCGACACCATCATGTAGATGACCGCCCGTATGGTGGCGGCCCGGGTATGGTCATGTGTGTGGATCCTGTGCGTCGGGCTTTGGATACAATTCCAGACCAGGTTCGGATACTCCTGCTTAGCCCCAAGGGGCGACCCCTGACTCAGACTTTGGCCAAAGAGTTGGCGAAGGAACAGGAATTGGTTCTGGTCTGCGGGCGTTACGAAGGTATTGATGCCCGACTAGAGGAGCTTTGCACGGTGGAAGCTGTCTCGGTGGGAGATTTTGTTCTCAATGGTGGGGAAAGTGGAGCTTTGTGCCTTATTGAGGCTGTTAGCCGGTTAGTGCCTGATTTTATGGGTAAAAATGAAAGTGCGGATGAGGAAAGTTTTAGCTCCGGGCTTTTGGAGTATCCACACTACACTCGCCCTGAGGAGTATGAGGGAATTCCTGTACCCCAGGTTCTTGCATCTGGTCACCATGAACACATTGCCAGGTGGAGACATCAGAAAAGTCTGGAAATCACCCTGGCATGCAGACCAGATTTATTATCTGAAGCAGCGTTGTCTCAGGAGGATATGCGGTATTTGCAGTCTCTGGACCGTCTCAAACTTGGGCGCAATTTGTATGTCGCCTTGGTACATTTTCCTGTGGAAAATAAATCAGGGGAGATCATCACAACTTCTTTGACAAACCTGGACCTCCACGATATTGCACGCGTTTCATGTACCTATGAACTGGGTGGATATTATGTGTGTACCCCGGTTCATGATCAGCAGATTTTGGCGCAAACCCTGGTTAATCATTGGCGAACAGGTTTGGGATCAACGGCCAACCCAGATCGCCGGGCTGCTTTGGAGCAGGTGCATGTTGTATCTTTGCTCGATGACGCAATTACAGATATTAAAGCCCGTACCGGTAGATACCCTAAGGTGGTGGCTACCAGTGCCAAGACAGGGACTGGAACCTTTACTCAGGTAAAGGGTTGCCTGGAGCATGGACCAGTGCTTGTGGTTTTGGGAACTGGGCATGGATTAGGGCCAGAGATTATGGTCCGTGCAGATATTTTGTTGCGTCCCATCCGTTTTATGGACAGCTATAATCATTTGTCTGTGCGAAGTGCTGCTTCCATTATGGTTGATCGATTGGTGGGCGATGTTGGATGAAAATATTTAGCAGCAGTTTATGTTGCTTGAGATAAAGGAGAATATCAAATGGATATCATGCGAAAGATTGAAGCTGAGCAATTACGTGCTGACATTCCTCAGTTTAAAGCTGGCGATACAGTCAAGGTGCATACCCGGATTATTGAGGGAGAAAAAGAGCGTATTCAGGTATTTCAGGGTGTTGTTCTGCGTGTAAAAAGAGGTACCACAGATAGTACTTTTATTGTCCGAAAGATTTCTGATGGTGTGGGTGTAGAACGTATCTTTCCTCTGCATGCTCCCTGCATTGACCACATTGAAGTCGTGGCTGAAGGAGCAGTGCGTCGCAGTCGCATTTACTACTTGCGTAATCTCCGAGGTAAAGCAGCACGCATTAAAACTAAAAAGTCGTGGTAGGTGATTTTGGCCGGTCCAAGGCAGTGTCCTGACCAGGCCGGTTTATTGGGTCTTGTGGCAGGTGTGGATGAGGCTGGGCGTGGATGCTTGGCTGGGCCGGTAGTGGCCGGAGCAGTCATCTTGCCCAGGGATTATCATCTACCTGGACTGACAGATTCCAAAGCACTGACCGCAGTAAAGCGAGAACATCTCGCCCAAGCTATCAAAGCCCAGGCTTTGTCCTGGGCTTTGGGTTTTTCTTGGCCCAGAGAAATTGAGGATCTTAATATTCTCCAGGCCTCATTGCTCGCCATGGCGCGGGCTGTCACTGCCCTGGCCTGTGTCCCCGATCACATTCTCGTTGATGGCAATCAGCCTCTTCCTCTCTTTATTACTCAACAAAGCATAGTGGGCGGTGATATCTTGTGCCCATGTATTTCTGCAGCATCTATTGTGGCCAAGACGTTTCGTGATGCCCTCATGATTGGTTTGGATAAGCGTTATCCTGGCTACGGATTTGCTAAACACAAGGGGTATGCCACGCAAAGACACCAAAAGGCTTTACGCACCCTTGGGCCATGTGTGGCCCATCGGTATAGCTTTCGAGGAGTAACTGGATCTCACCAGGAAAGAAAATTATGCCTGCCCAACATTTAACAACTGGGCAAAAGGGTGAAGACTTGGCCGCAGCCTGGCTCAAAGAAAAGGGCATGCGTATTGTGGTTCGCAATTTTCGCTGTTCTGGGGGAGAGATTGATTTGATCTGCCAGGATCAATCCACCTTGGTGTTTGTAGAAGTCAAGACCAGGTCCACAGCAGCCTACGGTGTTCCCGGACAGGCTGTGGACAGGAGCAAGGCTCGAAAAATGGTTCGGGCAGCCATGACCTACTTGACCCAGCACAAGGCTTGGCACCGTGCTTGTCGTTTTGATTTTGTAGGCATTGTACTGCTCAACCAGGAATTTACTGTGGAGCATTGGGAGGACGTCATAGATGTGCGGAAGGCTTTGGGTCGTAGCAACACCTCTTGGCAACCTTGGTGATTTTTCTCCTAGGGCGAAAGATACGTTAACTTTGGCCAACCTCATTTTGGCCGAAGACACCAGACGAGCCGGACAACTCTTGCATTGGGCTGAAATCCAGGGCAAGCGCGTCTTGAGCCTCCATGAACACAATGAGGCAGAACGCATTGAGGAAGTTCTCCATTATCTTGGTACGGGGATGAATGTGGCCCTTGTTTCTGATGCAGGCACACCCCTTGTAGCAGATCCAGGCTATCGTTTGGTCGCTGCCTGCCGTAGGGCCCAGATTCCAGTAGTGCCTATCCCTGGCCCCAGTGCTCCCATAACAGCACTCATGGCCAGTGGACTGCCTCCTTATCCCTTTATATTCTTAGGATTTCTGCCCCGTCGAAAAGGCGACATACTTACCTTGTGGCGTCAATTTGTGCATCTTGACGTTACATTGGTTTTTTTTGAGCGTAAAAATCGCGTCGTGCAGTCCCTGGATCTTGCTTTTCAGATTTTTGGCCAGAGAGAATTTTGTTTGGCCCGGGAATTGACCAAGAAACATGAGCAGTTTATCTATGGTCAACTGGGGCAGCCTTTGGAAGAGATGGAGCTTTTGGGAGAAATTACCGTGCTTATTGCTCCTCCTGCCTCTTGTTCTGCCTCATCTTTAACTGAGGTCAAAGCATTGGCAAAAGGATACATTGGTCAGGATTTACGTCCCAAAGAAGTAGCCCGCCTGGTTCGTGAGCAAACCAGAGGCTGGTCCAGCAAAGAGGTTTATGAATTGGTTCTGGAGATCCAAAGACAAAGTGAATAAGCGAATTTTATTGCGGATTTTTTTACGCACGTATTTTGTGGGTGCGACCTTTAACACCAAGGGTATGCAAAACGTTGGTTTTTTTCATGCTATGGATCCAGGCCTGCAGGCTCTTTTTGGGCATAACCCCTTGGCATTAAAGCAGGCCCGAGCCAGGTACCTTAAGCACTACAACTCCCACCCATTTTGGGCTCCTTTGCTCGCAGGTATCTTTTTGTCCATGGAGCAAAAAATTGCCGCAGGTCTTTTGCCAGCCAAAGTTCTTCCCCAACTGCGTTTAACAACCACATATACCTTGTCCGCCTTGGGAGATTCTTTTTTTGGTGGCAGTTTTTTGGTCATGTGGTCCCTTATAGCTATGAATTTTGCTGTTTTGGGCTGGTACTGGCCTTTGGCATTGTGGATTGTTTTTTGTTTTTTAGCCTTGCAGCTATTTAGAATTTATACCTTTGCCCGAGGATATGCCCAAGGCCTCTCCTTTTTGCAGCAATTAAAGTCGTGGGATCTTATCAATTGGGGCCAGCGGATCAAAATGGTCAATGGTGTGCTCCTGGCATTATTTTTTGTCCATATTGTTCCTCAAGGATTTTTTTATTTGCCTCTTTGGGCTACAACAGCCTGTTTGCTGGCTTTGGCCAGCTCCTGGCGAACCATGGATCGCTTGGTAATTTTTATTATTCTTGGTTTGGCAGGACTTGCAGTGCCCTGGGATATGCTTTGCAAGTGGTTGCCCATATAGGTGAAACACATGGATGAAGTGCAGGAAAAGATTATTCGGGTAAGCAATAGCCTTGGTATTCATGCTCGGCCAGCTGGGAAGATTTCACAAGAAGCTCAACGTTACCAGGCACAGGTAATTCTCAAGGCCAATGAGATGGAAGCTGACGCGAAGTCTATTTTAGACATTTTGGCCTTGGCCGCCCCACAAGGGACGGAGCTCGTCATTCGTACCCAGGGCCCGGATGCGGCACAAGCCATGCAAGGGGTAATAAAAATTTTTGATGATCTCTTTGGAGAATAATGCTGATGGCTGCACATATCTTGTTTGGCATACCTGTTTCAGCTGGAGTGGCTATTGGCCGGGCCTATTGTCAAAATAGGTGTAATTTTTCTGGTTTAACTCGCCAAAAAGTTGATATTAAAAATGTTTCCTTGGAAAAACAAAGGCTGACTCAGGCTTTTGATGCAGCATGCCACGACTTAAAGCGGGTGTTAGAACAGGTGCCCGAAGATCTGAAAGAGCACGCTGCGATTATTGAATCCCATCTTATGATGCTCAAAGATCAAAAATTTCAACAACGGGCCCTGGATCATATTGATACAGGCTTGATTAATGCCGAATGGGCGTTAGAACAGGCTGTCCTTGAAGTACAGGAGATGTTTGCAGCCATTGCCGATGAATATCTGCGACAACGGATTCAGGATGTACGTTTGGTTGCTGAACGGGTTTTGGGCAAACTTATTGGTTGTAGCAATGAATTACAGGCTTTTACCCATCGAGCTATTTTATTTGCACGAGACCTATCTCCTGCTGATACCATTGAGCTTGATGTTAATAAAATTATGGCTTTTGCCACGGCACAAGGTGGCAAAACTTCTCATGTGGGAATTTTGGCTCGCTCTTTACAAATCCCAGCTGTTGTTGGTGTGGAGGGCCTGGAAGGGGCTTTAACTGGCGGCGAAGTGGTCATCTTAGATGGGTTTCTTGGACGCATTATCCTGGATCCTGATGAAGAAGAACTGGCTCGCTACACAGACTTGCAGACCCAGTTTGAAAGTTATCAGGCGACCATCATGCGTTCCTGCCAGTTGCCGGCTGAAACCTTGGATGGCTATCGCATGCAAATTCTCGCCAATATTGAGCTTTTTGAAGAAGTGGTAGCGGTCAATGACAATGGCGGTGAAGGTATTGGTCTGTTCCGCTCTGAGTATAGTTATTTAAGTCGTGTAGATATGCCTACCGAGGAAGAACTTACAGAAATTTACACGGATATGGCTTCCTTGGTGGCGCCTAAAAAACTTATTATCCGCACTCTAGATGTGGGGGCGGACAAGCTTATGCGTTCCCAATTACCTGTGGAAGGTAATCCAGCTCTTGGACTACGTGCCATTCGCTATTGTCTGAAGCATAGGGATGTCTTTCGTACTCAGCTTCGAGCCATTCTTAAGGCTAGCGTCCTTGGCAATGTATCCATGATGTTTCCCATGATCTCTGGTATACAGGAGTTGGTGGAGGCCAAAAAATTTTATCGTGAAGTTCAAAGTGAAATGCGTACTCAGGGTATTGTCTTTCGAGAAGACATGCCTTTGGGTATTATGGTCGAGGTACCCAGTGCGGTCATTACTGCGGATGTTTTGGCACAAGAAGTTGATTTTTTTAGTATTGGTACCAATGATCTTATCCAGTATTCCTTGGGTATTGACCGTACGAACAAGGATGTCGCCTATTTGTATCAGCCCTTACATCCGGCAGTAGTCCGGTCCATTAAGTGGGTGGTAGATGCTGCTCATCGGGCCGGAATAGAGGTATGTTTATGCGGAGAATTGGCCGCTGATCCCTTTTGCATTCCCATTTTAATGGGCATGCAAGTGGATTCCATTAGCCTTGGGCCTCAAGCCATTCCCGGTATTAAACATATTGTGCGTCAGACTTCCATGGAGGAATGTACCGCCTTGCTCAAACAGGTTATGGCCAGTCATTCTGTAGCGCGCAACAACAAATTGGTGCGGGATATGATTTTTCGTCATTTTCCCGAGGAACTTTTATTTTACTCTTCCCTGGCTTATGATCAGGATTAAAGGTATATATTTGTATGTGTGCCAAGCCTACGGGTATAAAAATTATTGCTACTCACCGCAAAGCTCGTCATTTGTATGAACTCCTTGATTTTTTTGAAGCGGGTATTGTTTTGACTGGTTCTGAAGTCAAGTCCCTGCGTGCGGGAAAAATAAGCTTTATGGATGGATATGTACGTATAAGCGGCGGCGAAGCCTTATTATCAGGTGTGCATATCGCCACTTATGCCAATGCTGGCTATGCACAACACGATCCAGATCGTGAGCGCAAGCTGCTTTTACACAAGCACGAAATTAACGCCCTCAGGGCCAAGATGGAACAAAAGGGACTGACCATTGTGCCCACCAAGGTTTATTTTAAAAATGGCAAGATTAAGGTGGAACTGGCTTTGGCGCGGGGCAAGAAGATCCATGACCGACGAGAAGACTTGAAGCAGCAGGCCATTAAACGGGATCTGGAACGGGAGTTTGGCCGCAGCTAGTTTGGGGGTTTTTAGTCAACCCAGGAGAACAGGAGCTATAAACTCACCCTTTTGTCATGTGCTGGGTAATAAAGTCCTGGGTCTGGTAACAGGCAATACCGATATTTTGAATATCCACAATATTGGCCTGATGGATTTCTGGAGTCCGTGAGGATGATGCGTCAGTGAGCAGGATCATTTCATAGTCCAGGCTCAGGCCATCAAAAAGGGTAGTACGTAAACATACAGGGAGCTGGGTACCCGTAACCACGACTCGCTTGACCTGCAACCGTCGAAGCATGAGGTCAAGCTCGGTGTACATAAAGGCACTAAAGCGTTGTTTAACAATCCGGTATTCTCCTTCTTCAGGCTCAAGACCAGGAGCAATACGTACTCCGGGTGTTCCCGGTACCAGCATGGGGTTGGCCAGCAAGGATGGCAGACGGGTTATTTCCACATCTGAACCATCGGCTCGGTATTCACGTACCACATGAAAAATGGGCCAGTTCAGTTCGCGAAATTGGAGTAATATCTTACGAATCATGGGAATGGTGGCATGGGCTCCAGGTATTTCGCAGGCTCCTCCAGGCACGGAAAAATCGTGTTGCATGTCAATAATTAAAAGGGCTGTTCGGTTCATCATGCTTTCCTTATCTGATTGTCATTAGACATAATTTGCCTTAGTGCGAGAGCGCATATTTCGGAAGAAAAGGGTTTATTTAATAAAAACTAGCTGGGACTTTGCTGTTGGGCAAGGACAATTCTCAGGATAAGAATTTCGGGAGTATTCATGTTTGGTTATTTGTCCAAAAAAATATTTGGCTCTAGAAATGATAGATTTTTAAAATCCTTACACTCCACTGTTGATCAAATCAATAGCCTGGAAAAGGATATGACCGGCTTGGCAGAAAGTGATTTTCCTTCACGTATTAACGGGTATCGAGAGGCTGTGGCCCAAGGAAGTAGCCTGGATGAGCTCTTGCCTCAAGTGTTTGCTCTAACCCGCGAGGCCAGCCGCCGAGTTTTGCAGATGCGTCATTTTGATGTGCAGCTTATGGGTGGCATGATTTTGCACCAGGGCAAAATCGCTGAAATGAAGACTGGTGAGGGAAAAACCCTGGTTGCAACCTTGCCCGTGGTTTTAAATGCGTTGTCCGGGCGTGGGGTACATGTGATCACGGTGAATGATTATCTCGCCAGCCGTGATGCTGCCTGGATGGGTAAACTGTATGAATTCTTAGGTCTTAGCGTAGGAGTCATTGTCCATGGCCTAACGGATAGTGAGCGACAAGCTGGCTATGCAGCGGATGTTACCTATGGAACCAACAACGAGTTTGGTTTTGATTATTTGCGCGACAACATGAAGTTTTACAAGCACCAATTGGTACAACGTCCCCTGAATTTTGCCATTGTGGACGAAGTGGACTCCATTCTTATTGATGAGGCTCGGACTCCTTTGATTATTTCTGGACCGGGTGAAAAATCCACCTCCATGTATGGTCGCATTAATGCTATTGTGCCCAAATTACAGCGCGATGAAGACTTTTCCATTGATGAAAAGGCCCGCACCGTGGTCTTAACCGATGAGGGAGTCGCTCATTGTGAAGAAATATTACATGTTCCCAATCTTTTTGATGCTGCCAATATCACCTTGCAGCATCATATTCTTCAAGCCCTGCGGGCCCATTTTTTGTTTTCTTTGGATGACCATTATATTGTTAAGGATGATCAGGTGGTCATTGTTGATGAATTTACCGGACGGCTCATGCCTGGACGCCGTTTTAGCGATGGGTTGCATCAAGCCTTGGAAGCCAAGGAAGGGGTCAAGATTGAGGCAGAAAACCAGACGTTGGCTTCTATCACTTTTCAGAACTACTTTCGTATGTACACCAAGCTGGCTGGGATGACAGGTACAGCTGACACAGAAGCTGTGGAATTCCAGCAGATCTATGGGCTGGAAGTTATTGTTGCCCCACCGAACAAGAAAATGATCCGTAAGGATTTCCCTGATGTTATTTTAAAAACTCAGGACGAAAAATATACAGCCATTGTTAATGAAATTTCTGAGTTACATGGCAAGGGCCAGCCAGTGTTGGTGGGCACTACGTCCATTGAAAAATCTGAATATATCAGTTCGTTGCTCAAGAAAAAACGAGTGCCCCACGAGGTCTTAAATGCCAAATACCATGAAAAGGAAGCAGAGATTATTGCTTTGGCCGGGCATAAGGGACGAGTGACCATTGCTACAAACATGGCCGGGCGTGGTACTGATATTGTGCTGGGTGATGGTGTGCGCGAACTGGGAGGTCTGCATATTCTTGGCTCCGAACGGCATGAAAGTCGCCGTATCGACAATCAGCTCCGAGGTCGAGCTGGTCGCCAGGGTGATCCAGGATCATCACGTTTTTATTTGGCCTTGGATGATACTTTGATGCGTATTTTTGGATCTGAACGCATTGCTGGCATAATGGAAAAATTAGGTTTGGAAGACGGGCAAACTATTGAGAATACTTTTATTACCCGATCCATTGAAAATGCTCAAAAACGGGTTGAAGGACATAATTTCGAAATTCGCAAGCAACTTCTTGATTATGATAATGTCATGAATCAGCAGCGTGAGGTAATTTATGCTTTGCGTCGAGAATTTATGACTATTGAAAACTTGGACGACACAGTGGCTGAGTTTGTGGATGACTTGCTGAGTGAAGTGTATGAGCCTTTGGAGCAAAAAAAGACGTACACCGAGCCGTTAGAAGAAATCCAGGCCATGATTCGTTCCAAACTGGATGAAATTTTTACTTTAGCGCGAGTGGTAGAACCAGGAAAGTTTGTTGATCGAGAGACAGCTCGCAGTAAAATTCTTTCCATTCTCAGTGGCCATGCTCAGGCTGCCCCTGATCAATATCAGGAGGTATTGCGTTTTTTTCTTCTGGACGCCCTGGATCGCAATTGGAAAGAGCATCTGCTACAAATGGATTATTTGAAAGAAGGTATTGGTTTACGTGGTTATGCCCAGCGTGATCCCAAGCAAGAATATAAACGAGAAGGCTTTGAGCTTTTTGAAGATCTTCTTTTTAGAATTCGGGAAAATACCCTCAAGGCTTTGACCAGATTACAAATTGAAATTGTTAATCAGGAAGAGCTTAAGCACGAAGAACAGGGTGAGGTGAAGTACGCCAGTGGTGAAGAAGCAGCAAAAGCTAAACCGGAAACTGTACGACGTGTAGATCCCAAGGTAGGACGCAACGATCCATGTCCCTGTGGCAGTGGGTTAAAATATAAGCGATGTTGTGGTCGGTAATGAGCTGATCATAAAAAACCCCGGATTTGCCGGGGTTTTTTATTTGAGGAGTCCAAGCTCTTAATACAGAAGATGTATTAGTATGCCCCATCTTGTTCTAGATGGTGGTCAGTAATCTTGTGGCTAAAGGTGCGGTGTAACCAGAATTGGTAAAAAGCCACCAGGGGGACAAAAACAAGAGCCACGATAAGCATAATAGACAGGGTCAGGGTGCTGGAGGCAGCATTCATAATGGTCACTGAATAATCTAACGAAATACTGGAGGGTAAAATAGTTGGATATAGTCCAACAACTCCAAAGAGGGTCAGGCCAGTGATGAGCACAGCAGATAAGCCCCAGGCGTACC
The DNA here is from genome assembly GCA_012727715.1 of Desulfovibrionales bacterium. Lineage (GTDB taxonomy): Bacteria > Desulfobacterota > Desulfovibrionia > Desulfovibrionales > Desulfomicrobiaceae > Desulfomicrobium. The sequence goes on from JAAYGN010000027.1 coordinate 23,095, forward strand.
ACCAGTCTTGTCTGCCAATCTGACGGCCCATGAGCACGAGGGCCAGAACTGGAACCAGTAAAACCACAAACATGAGGGGGTTACGCAGATAATTGTTTAGCAAGTCAGTATACATAAGTGTGAGCACTACAAAAAGGCTGACAATGGCTATAAGTATGGGCCAGAAATTTTTAGCCAAAGCTGCCGCGCGTTGTTGCAGGTCGCCCTTTGTCCTTGCAGTTAGCCACAATGCCCCATGCATAATAAAAAGGGCCACAAATAAGAGTCCTCCGGCCAGACCGTAGGGATTAAGCAGTAAAAGCCAGGAGCCCTGGAACACACCGTGTTCATCTAAAGGCAGGCCCATAAAAATATTGGCAAAAGCTACACCAAAAAGAAGGGCAGGTAAAAAGCTGCCTATGGTGGCACCCCAATCCCAGACTTTTCGCCAGGTGTCATTTTCGACCTGATGACGAAATTCTAAAGATACCCCCCGGATAATCAGGGCAAATAAAAGGAGCATAAGCGGGGTATATAAGCTGCTGAACATAACAGCATAGGCCTTGGGGAAAGCAGCAAAGGTTACTCCACCGGCAGTGATGAGCCAGACTTCATTACCGTCCCAAAAGGGCCCCATGGTATTGAGCATAATCCGTCGATCACGATTGGTTTTTCCCAATACAGGAATAAGGCTACCTACACCCAGGTCGTAGCCATCCAGAGTAAAATAAATAGCCCAGAGTACTCCCCAAAGTAAGAACCAAATGGTTTCCAGCATGGTCAATTCTCCTTGTACCCAATGAAGCTATGCTTCCACAGGGCCTTTTTTGGCAAATTTATATAGAAGGTAGATATCCACAGCTCCAAGCAGAGCGTAGAGCACGGTCAGGGCTACCAAGGAAAAGGCTACTTCTGAGGTGACTATGGGAGAAACAGCATCAGCGGTGCGCATCAGCCCATACACTATCCACGGCTGGCGGCCTACTTCAGCCACAATCCAGCCAGCTTCTATAGCCAAATAGGGTAAAGGAATGGCCATGAGCATGGTTTTGAGAAGCCAGGGAGTATTTGTGAGCTGATTGCGTCGTAAATAGGCCCAGATAGCCAAAATGGGGAGCAGGGTGCCAATGCCGACCATGGCTCTAAAGGATAAAAAGGTCATGAGTACCGGAGGACGGTCCTCTTGGGGCCAATCTTTTAAACCCTGAACAGGAGCACTAAAAGAATTGTGGGCTAAAAAAGACAGACCACCAGGAATACCCAAAAATTCAATGGTATTGCGTTCATTTTTCTCATCAGGGACAACGAACAGATACATGGGTGCACCATCTTCATGGCTTTCCCACAAGGATTCCATGGCTGCCAATTTAGCAGGCTGAATTCTGGTTACTTCCTGAGCATGATGATGCCCCTGGATAACAACAACAATTGAGAAGATTAAAGCGAAGACCATACCCATGCGAAAGGATTTGGTAAAAAATTCCACATGCTGTTTTTTGAGTAAATGGTATGCAGACACGCCCATGAGAAAGAACCCAGCCAAGGTAAAAGCAGCACTTAAGGTATGAATATATTGCTGCCAGGCAAAGGGATTGGTAATAACTGTAAAAAAATTATCCAGTTCTGCACGACCATTACGCAGAACATAGCCCACCGGGTTTTGCATAAAGGCGTTGGCAATGAGAATCCACAAGGCCGAGACGTTGGAGGCAATGGCTACCAACCAGATACAGGCTGCATGCATTTTAGGCGAAAGGATATGCCAGCCAAAGATCCAGGCTCCCAAAAAGGTGGATTCCAGAAAAAAGGCAGTCGTGGCTTCAATGGCTAAGAGGGAGCCAAAAATATCACCGACATATTCGGAATATCTGGACCAATTAGTGCCAAATTGAAATTCCAAAGTAATGCCCGTGACCACCCCCAAAACAAAGTTGATGACAAAGAGCTTGCCCCAAAACTTGGTCATCCGCTTGTACAGCTCATCACCTGTACGCACGTATTTGGTCTCCATAATGGCTACCAAAATAGACAGTCCCAGAGTCAGGGGGACAAAAATAAAGTGGAACATGGTGGCCATGGCAAATTGGAGCCGAGAGAGCATGAGCACGTCCATATTGGTTCTCCTCTACCGGGGGTTACATTGGGCTATTGGTTATGTGGTCCAGGGCTTCCTGAGCCAGGAAAGCTAGGGTAGGGTAGGTGAGCTGTCGGTCCAAATAGAGCTCAATAACACTTTGATCAGCAAGCATGGTTTGTAGGGTGGATTGTGCGGCCTTGATTTTCAGCAGTCCACAGGACCACGCAGCCAAGGCTCGAATGGTTGTGTCGCAATCTGTAAGTAAGCACAATAAATCTGCTTCAGCCTGCTGGGCCAGTTCTGGTCGTACCTGGGCCAGACGTCCCACACCCCAGACTGCACCACGGCGCAAGGGGGCGTGCTCCAGATAGCAATCCGGACGACAATGGTCTTCATGGATATAAGCCAGAACATGGTTATGATATTCCTTGGCCATAAGGGGGCTTTGGACAACAACTTCAGCCATGGCTTCAGGGGAGCCCCAGCCAATACCACCAGATTCGTCATTGAGATTCCAGATAAAACGACGCATGATTACCCGGGCTTTTTCCGGGGTTTGCTCGGACATGGCCTTGACCACCACCCCAAAGGCAGTGATGGCGTGCCAGCGTATCAGGGGTGAGATATTATGCAGGGCAGAAAAAAGGGGACTGATGGCTTTTTGCCGCAGCTCAACCAATTCATGCAAATGTTTTTGCCAGTTATCGGCAGCCAAAAGAGTGAGGATATGCTTTTTACGTTGGCGAGTATTCATTTTGAATCATGCCCCAAAAGGATAAAAAAGCAGGGATTGTGGGGCTTAATTTTCTGCCCGACAATCCCTTGTATTGATAGGTAACTGACTATTGGGCAGCCTCAATTTTGGCTTTGATAGCTTTGGCTACCTGACGACCCAGTTCTTTACATTCAGCCAATTTTTCATGATTGGGCACATTTTTTACCTTAACTCCAGGCTCCACAACTTCAACTTTAGCTGTTTTGAGCCAGTCAGAGATGGTATTCACGCCTTCACCACTCCAGCCAAAGGAGCCAAAGGCTGCACCTACTCGACCCAAGGGACGTAAGCCTTGCATATAGGTCAGGAAATTGGCAACCAGGGGCATTATACCATTATTATGTGTGGGAGAGCCGCAAATGATACCTGTGGCTGTGGCCAACTCACCCATAACATCACTATGATGGTATTCTTTTAGGTGCATAATTTTTACAGCCACACCTTCTTCCATAACCCCTTCAGCAATGGCTTTGGCCATTTTTTCTGTAGATTGCCACATGGTGTCATAAACAATGACAGCCTTGTTGTGGGGGCGTTGTTCGGCATAATCGCGGTAGGCCTTGAGAATGGTGTCCACATGGGAGCGCCAGATAAGTCCATGGTCTGGAGCGATCATGTCGATTTCCAGGCCGAGTTTGGCCACATCGTTGAGTACAGCAGTAACCCGATTGGAGTATGGCAGGACAATATTGTGGTAATAGTGGGAGCTGAGGTCCATAAGCATGGGCAGATCTACTTCATCATCAAATCGTTGGCTAGAGGCGATATTTTGGCCAAAAGCATCATTGGAAATAAGCAGCTTGTCTTCGGCAAGATAGGAGAACATGGAATCGGGCCAATGGAGCATACGCGTTTCCATAAAGTGCACAGTACGCTTACCGAGGGAAATACTATCTCCACTTTGGACAGGATGATAGGGCCAGTCAGGCTGGTGAAAATGATCCAAAAGAGCCCGATGTCCCATTTTAGAGCAAAAAACTTTTTCCGGCTTAGTCTTATCCATTAAAAAGGGCATGGCTCCAGCGTGGTCTGGTTCAATATGATTACAGACAATGTAGTCAATTTTTTCCAGAGGAATAAGGGAACGAATTTGGTGATAAAGGTCCATTTGAAATGGAGCTGGCACAGAATCAAACAACGTGATTTTATCATCCATGACCAGGTAGGCATTATAGGTGGTGCCTTGGGGAGATCTGGAATATCCATGAAAATCGTGGATGTTCCAGTCCACAACACCAACCCAGTAAATATCTTTTTTAATTTCAACAACAGGCATTATGAAACTCCTTAGTCTCTATTGACGGTCCCAAGGACCAATGATCATGAAAAAGAAGCAGCATTGCGGCAGACCGTAAGTTGCGATGCAACAAAAGCATAAAACACTCATGAGGTCACTACAATTTGAGTAACCTCATGACTGTTTCAAACTGCATAAGGGAGGCAAAGGGTTGAGTACTTTTTAGCTTTCTTTGATAAAGTCTTCTTTACCTACTCCACAAATGGGACAAACCCAGTCATCTGGGATATCTTCAAACTTTGTTCCAGGGGCAACGCCATTATCTGGATCGCCCTCTGCAGGATCATACACATAACCACAGACAGTACAAATGTATTTATCCATTATTTACCTCCAGAGATTTCTCTAGAAAACAATAAGAGCTAATACCAGCTGAAAATAGTTTTTTCATCTGTAAGTATATGCCTTAAGAATACTTAGTGTTGCGGGTGGGTCTTTGGCATTGAGGGCAAATACCAGCAAATTCAAGCAGAAACCCCGTGACTTGAAAATCTGTATCTAAGCCTTGGTCTACCCCGTTTAAAGCCGGAGCATTAAAAATATCCCCTACTTTGCCACACTTGCAACATCGGATATGATGATGGGGCGACATGTCACCATCAAAGCGTTTTTGCCCGGCAGCATTCTCCAACTTGCGGACCAGGCCTAGGTTGCTCAGAATCTCTAGGTTACGGTACACTGTACCCAAGCTGATGCGTGGCAAACGCTTGCGTACAAGACTGTAGATCTCATCTGCTGTGGGATGGGTTTTGACTCCTTGCAGTTCTTCCAAAATAATTTTGCGTTGGTTGGTAACGCGCATGTCTTTCCCTAGTAATTTTCTCATAACACCCCCTCGTATAAATGTTATAAGAACTATTCTTAATTAACAAATGAGCCACTGTCAATAAATCAAGGCTTTTTAGTCTGAAATAGTTTGAACCAATGCAACAATATTTTCAGAGGTAAGATGTTCCATGCAGGTTTGTGTTTGGGTGCAGTTATTTTGTCCGTGCAAGGAGCATGGAGCTTTGGGACAGGCGAGTTGATAAACGATATCTTTTGGACCGGAAGGATAAAAACCCCATTCTTGAGTCGTAGGTCCAAAGAGGGCAATGACAGGGGTGTTTATTGCTGTGGCCAGGTGCATGGGGCCAGAGTCACCCGAAATAAGACAATAACAATGACACAAAAGTGCCGCAGTCTGACGCAGGGATGTGGTATTGGTCAGGTCCTGATTCCAGTTGGGTGCAAGAGGTTTGGGATTGTGCCCAATAATAATGACCTCATGGCCTTGGGACTTTAAAAGTTGAATTACTTGCTGCCAGATTTTAGGGGCAGGGCTTTTGGCAGGGTGGGTGGCATAGGGGTGAATGGCCACAGGGCGTGTGAGTCCCAAAGTGTGCAATGTTTGGGTGGCCAGTTGTAATTCCTCAGGAGTAAGAAATATTTTGGGTCGCAGGAGACTTGGGTGAGGAGGATAGTTCTCCAGAGCCAGACTATATCTTTGGGGTACATTAGTTTTTTTGAGGCGTGTGGAAAAAAAATTATGACGAGTAGCCAAAAAAAGTCTGCGTTCTAAAGAATATTTGGCATAGGAAAACTTTGGGCCAGGCCAGGTAAGGGCCAAGAAAGAGGTTCGCAGGTTTTTATGCAAGTCCAGCAGAGGGAGATGTCCAAAATTTTGCCGCAAAGAGTGGCAAAAGGAAAGCCAGGCTGAACCATGCAGATCTTGGTCATGAACAGTAAGTATCTGGCTCACTGCTGGGTGGTGTTCAAAGATAGGGGCCAAGGTGGAGCGGGTGACCATATGAAAACGCATCCCCCTTTTCACGTGCCAATAGTTCAGAACTCCTGTGGTTAAGATAACATCACCCAAAACTCCCAGGCGAATAGCCAGATATTCTTTATGGTTTCTTTTTTCTGACACACATATTCCTTTTTAGGGACAAAGTTCGGTATACACATCCATGAGTCGGCGACTTGTTTGCTGCCAATGAAATTTTTGCACATGCTTTAGGCCCCTGGTGATCATGGTATGACGCAGTTCATTATCCCCGAGCACTTGTTCTACAGTATGAGCCAGGGCAGAAATATCTCCAGGGGGTAGGTACAAGGCCGCATCCCCCCCCGGCTCACTAAAACAGGAGCCTGTTGAGGTGATAACCGGAGTTTGGCTGGCCAAAGCCTCCACAATAGGAATGCCAAAGCCTTCAGCCAGGGAAGGATACACAAAAACTTGCGCCATCTGATAGAGTCCTGGGAGATCTTCATCAGGTACTCGTCCCAAAAACAGTATAGAAGATGACAGTCCTAAAGTTGCTGCATCTTGCTGTAGCTGCTTTTGCAGTGGTCCTGTTCCAGCTAAAACCAGTGCTGGCCGATGAGTGCTGGGTATTTTTGCCAGGGCCTGAATCAAAAAATGCACTCCTTTGCGTTCAATGAGCGAGCCCACGTAAAAGATATACTCTTGGGGGAGATGATATTTTTGACGTAGCAGTATGCGTGCTGCCGGATGTATGGGGATAGCAAAGTGAGGGGTGTAGCTTTGATAAACAACGCGCACGCGGTCCAAGGATATGGCAAATAGCTCACACAGATCTTCGGCAGTTTTGTGGCTGATGGCAATGACACAATGGGCCCGTAGGCAACTGCTTTTATACTTGGTCCTATAAATGTGGCGATCCAACCAGGGATAAAGTTGGGGGTGAGTTAAAAAAAGCAGATCATGCATGGTCACCACTGTACGGGTGGATGTCCCAAATGAGGTGAGCGGCAGTTCATGGGACAAGCCATGAAAGATATGCAGGTTATCTTTTTGGGCTGTTTTAGGAATGCCAAGAGATCGCCATAGAGCTGGAGCAAGTTGTCCTAGGGGGCCTGGCTGGCAAAGAACAGGATTATGGCCTTGTTGTGAAGCCAAAAATGATTGGGGAATTTGTGCAGAATATAGGTAGTATTGATGGGCTGGAAAATAATGCATCAGCCCAGCGAGAGTTGATCGGGAATAGTTACCCAGTCCCGTAGGGTTGTGAAAAAAACGCTTGGCGTCAAATCCGATGTGCATGCACAAGTACCCTGTTTTGCACAAGATGAGAGAGGTAGTCCCCTAAAGATTTGGCTTGCACGGTTGGCCAGCCTAGCTTGGCAGGACATTTTTGCACAGACAATGCCAAAGGAGGTAAGCCAAGTTTTTTTGCTTCCTGTTGTCCGTGGCCAGTATGCACCAATACAGTCTCAGCGCAACCAATGGTAAGGCCAAAGTCAATATCTGATTTTTTGTCACCGATCATGACTGTTTCTTGAGAACAAAGATCGTGTTGCACAGAAAGGGTGTGCCACAAACCAGGCAGTGGTTTGCGACAATCACACATGGTGTCTGGAGCATGGGGACAAAAGGCCGTGTCTGTTAAGGTCATTTCTTGCTCAGCCAAGATGGATAAGAGCTGGCTGTGGACTCGTTCGTAATCGTCCAGGGTGAAATATCCCCGACCAAGGCCGCTTTGGTTGGTTACCAAAAAAAAACGACAGCCCAGCTTGGTGAGTAAACGCCAGGGCCTTGGCAGTCCAGGGATCAGTTGGACCTGCTTGGGATCAGACAAGTAGTGTTGTTCCTCAATCAAAGTGCCGTCACGATCAAGAAGGATAGTATTAATGGTCTGGTTCATCGTTCATGGTGTAAGGGGATTATTATTGTTGCTTTGTGTGCATGAAGATAGAAAGAATTTTGCTTCTCGCCAAGTACGATTTTTCTTTTCACTTGCAATGCCCTTTAGGTTGGTTGGCAGGTATGGGTTTTGCATCTTTGCCCAGTCCAGTATGATGACATCTGCCAAGGGTCTGTGTAGTATGGATTATTATCAATAGCGGAGAGGATATGAGTAGCGCAAAGAATCAAAAATGGGTGTATATGGTGGCAGCTCTTTTGGTTGGTGCTGGTGTAGGCTACCTGATTGTGAGCGGGTTGTCGCAAAATTCCATGTACTTTTTAAATGTTTCAGAAGCATTGGCCATGCCAGCTGACAAACTGACTCAGGCCAGGCTCTTTGGGTCTGTGTCCGAGGAAGGATTGGTCAAGGACGAGCAGTCTTTGGGTGTAGATTTTTATGTTCTGGACAAGGATAATCCTCTTGATGCTATTTATGTGCAGTATCGAGGCGCAGTACCTGATACGTTTAAGCCAGGGGTAGAGGTTATTCTTGAAGGAGCCTTTATGGAAGGGGGACGGGACTTCAAGGCAACAACCTTGTTGACCAAATGTCCGTCTAAATATGAAAAAAATGACCAGGGGCAAATGCGACCTCCAGGATATTCCAGTTAGATTTTCTTGTTCTTATTCTTCTGTTACATTATTTTATGAGGTACTTTGCACATGCATTCCATTAGTTTCGCTGCGCTTTTCTTAAGTATGTTGGCTGGAGTAGGTGTGGTCTCCTATGCTGGCGTGAAAGCTTTGAAAGATGATTTTTCCACAGTTGGCCTCTTAGAAAAAGGGCAAATAGTTTTAACTATTGTGGTTTTATGTGTCTCAGCTGTGCTCTTGTACGCCTTGGCTGTGCGAGATTTTTCCTATGTTTATGTGCGAGACTACACAGATGCACTTTTGCCCATGTTTTATGCCATAACTGCTTTTTGGGCCGGGCAAAATGGTTCGTTTTTATTTTGGTATTTGGGTGTGGCTGTTATGGGTTGGTGCATGATCTATACTCCGGGCTATGCCCGTTTGGATGAACGCACCAAAGTTTTTTTCTGGCTTTTTTTCTTTTTAGTACAATTGTTTTTCCTTTTTGCCTTAACCGGGCCAAGTAATCCTTTCTTGCGCCTTGATCCAGTGCCAGCTGACGGCCGGGGCTTAAATCCCTTGTTGCAGCATCCAGGCATGATCATTCATCCTCCACTACTTTTTTTGGGCTATGCCGGCTTTACTGTTCCCTGCTGTTTGGCCTTGGCTTCTCGTTTGTCTGGTAATGGATACGAGTGGCTCAATCTTGCGCGTAACTGGGTTATCTTGTCTTGGATCTTATTGACATCAGGTATTATTTTAGGTGCTTGGTGGGCCTACTTGGAATTGGGCTGGGGTGGGTATTGGGCTTGGGATCCAGTGGAAAATTCCTCCCTTGTCCCGTGGCTTTCTGCAACAGCATTTATACATACTGCCATTGTGGGCAGAACTCGTAAGTCTCTTTTGCGTACCAATGTTTTTCTTGTATCTTTGACATTGCTTCTTTGTTTCTTTGCTACCTTTGTGGTGCGTAGTGGGCTTATTGACTCAGTACATGCCTTTGGTGGGAGTCGGATGGGGATTCCCCTTTTGGTTTTTATGGTCGTGAGTCTGGCTTTGACTCTTTATGTTTGCCTGGTCCCACGTGAGGATGATCCCAAGGATCTGGATGATTTTGTCAGTCGGCCAGGGATGCTCTTTCTTTCGGCCTGGCTTTTTCTTTTCCTGGCGTTGATTATCTTTTTCGGTATTCTGTGGCCAGTCATCAGCAGTATTTGGAGTGCCAATCCTGTGGGCTTGGAAGCAGGATTTTACAATCGTGTATGTCTGCCTCTTTTTGTCTTTTTGGCCTTGGTCATGCCCTTTTGTCCCTGGTTAGGGCAAAAAGGGGGCATCAAGGACAAGGGAAGCGTGATGGCCATTATTGCTGTTGGGTTGGGCATAGCCGGGGTTTTGTATGCTCTGGGCTATCAAAAACCATTGGCCCTCATGGCTGCTGCAGCCAGTGCCATGATCATGGTTTCGGTATTTTTGGTCTTTGTGCGTGAAGCTTCTTTACGAACTTTTAAACCCGCCTGGGGAGCGTACGGAGTACATCTGGGTGTTGCCCTCATGGTTTTGGGCGTCGCTTTTTCCGGTCCGTACAAAATTGAGCAAAATGCTGTGTTACATACAGGTGAGACCATGACCGTAGGGGAGTATACCTTTACCTATGAAGGATTGCGTCATGACCATGATCATCCGGCCATGAATGTGCACGAGGCCCGTTTGGTGGCTAGCCGGGACGGAAAGGTCGTAGGCATCATGACTCCCCAAAAGCGACTGTATCATAGTTTTAGCCAGTCCAGTTTTGCTGAAGTCTCTGTTATCCCGTCCTTGGGTAGCGAGATTTATGCAACCCTTTTGGGTTTTGATGAACAAGATACAGCCAGTGTACGTGTGAGTATTAATCCATTGGTGAATTGGATCTGGATTGGGGGAACCTTATCTTGTCTTTTGGCATTTTTTTGCTGGAGAAAGATTGAGCATCCATGAGTGAGGCTGAACCTTTGTTGCGTCTGTCCCAGGTAGGTCATTTTTTTGGGTCACGCCTGATTTTCAAGGGTGTATCCTGTACCCTGGATCAAGGACAGATTATGTTGGTGGCTGGTCCCAATGGAGCTGGAAAGTCCACTCTTTTAAAAGTCATGGCCGGGCTTTTGGAGCCAACTGCAGGAGTGGTTACCAGGCAGGTTGCACATAAGAATATGGCCTTTATGGGTCATCAGACTTTTGTCTATGCAGCCATGACGGCTCTGGCCAATTTGGAGTTTTGGAATGCCTTGTATGGCCGTGGTCTTAAGGAGAAAGCCATCATTGATCTTTTGGATCGGGTTGGACTCAAGGGTTTTGCCCTGGAGCTGGCAGGTACCTTTTCCCGCGGTATGGCTCAACGCTTGTCCTTGGCCCGTGTCCTTCTTATTGAACCAGAGCTTATTTTTCTTGATGAGCCAGCCACAGGATTGGATAGAGCCTCCCAGGCAATTTTGCATGGTGAGTTGACAATGGCACGTCAACGTGGAGCTGGCATTGTCTGGATTTCTCATGATTTAGAACGCGACCTGGGTCAGGCAGATATGTTGTTGTACCTCAATAGAGGTCAAATGAGTTATTATGGTCCTGGGGCAGATTTTGATCTTGAGGAGCAAGCATGATCCGATCAACCCTGACTATCGCAGGAAAAGATTTGCGATTGGCCTTTGCCGGGGGGCAGGGGCCAGTGCAGGCCATTTTATTAGGGCTTTTGCTGGTTTTTCTGTTTAGTCTTTCAGCAGCTCCCGGTGATCTTTTTTCCAGTCAACAGGGTATGGCTATTTTTTGGCTGTGTTCTTCCTTTGCCGTGGTCCTGATTTTTTCTCTGCTTTTTCGCTTTGAGGAGGAAAATGATACGGCCACAGCTCTGATTTTGTCTCCGGCTCCCATTCAGTCCTTGTGGTTGGGAAAAACCTTGGCTGGTGCAATTTTGCTTGGCTTATGTCAGATTTTCTTTTTTTTGGCAGCCGTGGTTTTTCTCAGCCTTGATGTGCAGGGAAGTCCAGCTTTGCTCCTGCTCATGATTGTCAGCGTGGATGTTGGGCTTTGTGTTTTGGGAGGCTTGATGGGAGCCATGGGCCATGGTCAGGGAGCCAAAGACACCCTTTTAACCATAATTCTTTTCCCTTTACAGGTTCCCCTGCTTCTTGGTGGTATTCGTATTGGTACAGAAGTTTTGTACGGTGCTCTTGCTGTCGATGTAGCCCAATGGTTTGGTCTGATTTTGGCCTTTGATGCGGTCTTTTCCGGAGCGGCCTTATTTCTTTTTAGTCATGTTTTTCGTGGAGAGTGAGACGTACATGCCCATTTCCTCTCGGTTTTTGGTTGTTTTGGCTTGCCTTGCTGCCCTTTCCATGTTGTTGGGGCAATATTTTATCTGGTTTTATGCGCCTGAAGAACTGACCATGGGCGTTGTACAAAAGATTTTCTATCTTCATTTGCCCTTGGCTTGGTGGGCCTTTATGGCCTTTTTAGGTGTGTTTGTGGCCAGCGTAATGGTTTTGTGGACCAAAAATGAAAAATGGGATCTTTGGGCTGGGGTCTTGGCTGAGGTGGGTGTGCTTTTTTGCGGGCTGGCCCTGGTTACAGGATCCATATGGGGCCGGGCCTCCTGGAATACCTGGTGGACGTGGGATCCCCGTTTGTCCACTACTTTAGTGATGTGGTTTGTGTACGCTGGATACCTGCTTTTACGTGGAGCTGGAGTGGGTGGAGTCAAAGGAGCTACAATTCGAGCAGTACTTGGGATTGTCGCCTTTTTGGATGTTCCTTTGGTTTTTTTATCTGCCCGGTTGTGGCGTTCCATTCATCCGACAGTTTTTGCTGCTCAAGGTGGTGGATTGGAGCCGGAGATGTGGGTTACGGTTTGGGTTAACGCCGTGGCCTGGGGAGTACTTTTTATTGTTTTGGCGGTGGCCCGGATACACAATCAGACCTTGGCGCACCGTATTGATTATATTTTGGCTCGTTTTCGGGACACAACATTACAACACAAGGAATAGAGCATGAATTACCTGATCATTGCCAACGCGTGTGTTTGGCTCGGTGTCGGGGGATATCTTCTTTTATTGGCTCGACAGCAGGCAGTTTTAGCCCGTCGGGTGCAGCACCTGGAGATCCTTGATGGAAAGAAGTAATGCTTTTTCAAAGGCAGGACGCAACAGGACAGTCATGTTGTTGTTGGCTTCTTTGCTTGTCTTGGTCTTTTCCACTCTTGTTTACCGGGTTGAAAATCCATCCATTGTCCAGCGGGAAGAGCATCGTCACCAGATGCCTGGTGGTGCCATGGGTCAGATGGGGGGTATGGATGGCATAGCTGATTTGATGAAAAATCTTCAGGACAATCCTGATGACGTCAATACCATGCGTACCCTGGGCATGACTTTTATGGATATGCAAGCTTGGGATCGTTCTTTGGCCTTTTGGGAAATGATTCTTGAACGCAATCCCACAGATATTATGGCGTTAAATCAAAAGGGTTTTTGTCTGTTTGAGCTTGAGAAATATTCAGAAGCTGCTGAGTTTTTTACTAAAATGCTGGAAATAGATCCAAGCAACGAGCGGGCCCATTTTAATTTGGGAATTCTTTTTAAGTATTATCTTGAAGAACCAGAACATGCTCAGGAGCATTTTCAGGCTGTGGTGGACGGTCAAGGCAAGGATGCACAGCTGGTGGAAAATGCTCAAAAAGAGCTTGCCGACCAGCACAATTAAAAGGACCTGCTTCTGTTTGACACTGTGGACAGGCAAGTGATAATTATCTTAAATTCTTGTTTTGCTCGTAAATGACCTGGTTTTGGGTTTGCTTTACATTCGTGTCTAAAAACTTTTGAGGAGGGTCTGATGAAAGGATTGTCTGGTCTTTTGGTTGCCGTTTGCCTGGCTTTAGTGGCTGGCCCGGTTGGTGCTGATACCATTAAAATCGGTGTGGCTGGAGCTCATTCCGGAGATTTGGCCTCCTATGGTTTACCCACAGTAAATGCTGCTAAATTGGTGGCTGATGCTATTAATGCCGAAGGCGGTATTCGTGGTCAGCACATTGAACTACTTATCCAAGATGAAGAGTGCAAGCCAGAAAAGGCGACCAATGTGGCCACCAAACTTATTTCTGATGGTGCTGTAGCTATACTGGGACACATTTGCTCTGGTGCGACCAAGGCCAGTTTGCCCATTTATACTGAGGCCAACCTTGTTTCCATTTCACCTTCAGCTACCAGTCCTGAATTGACCCAAAGTGGACAATATCCCACTTTTTTTCGCACTATTGCTTCTGACGATGCTCAGGCAAAATTGGGTGTTGACCTGGCTTTGGACACTTTAGGATCCAAAAAATTTGCCCTATTACATGACAAGGGTGACTATGGCCGTGGCTATGCTGAGTATGCCCGAACATTTATTGAAGAACGGGGCGAGGCAGAAGTGGTTTTATTTGAAGGCTTAACCCCAGGTGCTGTAGACTATTCTGCTGTGGTTCAGAAGGTACGCCAGTCCGGAGCAGACACTATTATGTTTGGTGGCTATCATCCTGAAGCATCCAAATTAATATCCCAATTAAAGAAAAAAAGAGTTCAGGCTCATTTTATTTCTGATGATGGAGTTAAAGACGATACTTTTATAAAGGTTGCCGGGCCTGATGCTGAAGGTGTTTATGCTACAGGTCCCCAAGATGTTTCTGATCTGGAGCTAAACAAGGCTGCTCGCGAGGCTCATGTGGCCAAGTTTGGCAGCGAGCCAGGTTCTTTTTTTGAGCCTGCTTATGCCGCCATGTTAGCCTTGGTCAATGCCATTGATAAGGCAGGGTCCACTGATGCGGAAAAAATTATGGAAGCCCTGCGCACAGAATTTGTGGATACCAATATTGGGACCATTCGATTTGATGCCAAAGGCGATGCCGAAGGAGTTGGCTTTTCCATGTATCAAGTCCAAGATGGCAAATATGTAGAGCTTAAGTAAGGTCTAGAGCGTAAAAACAATGGGGGGACGGGCAAGAGCCTGTCCCTCCATGCTTTGAGGGATTGGTAATAACGGTCCTTATCTTGGAAGGATAAACATGGATTGGCAGTATTTTTTTGAACTTTTGCTTGGCGGGTTAACTCGCGGCAGTATCTATGCCCTCATAGCCATTGGCTATACCATGGTTTATGGCGTTATAGAACTTATTAATTTTGCCCATGGCGAAGTGTACATGCTGGGGGCGTTTACAGGTTTGATTATTGCCAGTGTCCTGGCCACCTTGGGTTTTCCCATACCCATGATCTTAATTTTGGCTGCTATTGTGGCCATAGTCTATAGTGCCTGTTACGGGCTGACCATGGAAAAAGTGGCCTACAAGCCCTTGCGCAGTGCTGGACGTCTCTCTCCTTTGATTTCAGCCATTGGTATGTCCTTATTTTTACAAAACTATATTATCTTGGCCCAAACCTCTGACTTTCTGGCTTTTCCACGCCTCATTCCTGATTTTGAATTTATGGAACCCATAGCCCATGTTTTTGGGTCTTCTGATTTTGTTATTGTGGTTGCCAGTGGCATATCCATGGCGTTTCTTACTTTATTTATTAAGTTTACCAAAATGGGCAAAGCCATGCGCGCCACAGCGCAAAATCGTAAAATGGCCATGTTGTTGGGCATTGATGCCGATAAAGTTATTTCCATAACTTTTATTATTGGGTCTTCGCTGGCTGCTTTGGGAGGGGTGCTCATTGCGTCTCATGTGGGCATGGTCAACTTTTTTATAGGTTTTATGGCTGGAATCAAAGCCTTTACTGCGGCCGTACTGGGAGGCATTGGTTCTATTCCTGGGGCCATGCTCGGAGGCTTATTCTTGGGATTATCAGAAAGTTTTGCCACGGGATATATTGCCAGTGACTATGAAGATGTCTTTGCATTTTCTCTTTTAGTGGTATTTTTGATTTTTCGCCCTTCGGGTATCATGGGCAAGGCTAAGGTTGAGAAGGTGTAACACCATGGAACAAGCACGTTTAAACATCATACTACATGAGTTGAAGAAATCCGTTTTAGTGAGTTTATGGTTCATGTTTTTGACCTTTCCCATCATGGTTATTCGGGTCAACACGCTTGACCATACCATTATGTGGCGTTGGACCAATATGGCCATGATTGGCTGTGCAGCTTTTGTTCTTTCTTTTTTTTGGCGGTGGGCCATGAAAAAAAAGGAAGCCAGTGCTGTGCCTGCAAAATCTTCGTGGCCCCATTGGGCCAGGCAGAATTGGGCTGGCTACGTAGAAAACAAAACATGGATCTACACCCTGCAAGGTCTCATGCTTTTGGGCTTCATAATTTTACCCTGGATAGTGTCCACCTATAAAACGAATATTTTAATTTCTTTTCTCACCTATGTTGTTTTGGGCTTGGGCCTTAATATCATTGTTGGCGTGGCCGGGCTCTTATTTTTAGGCCATGCTGCCTTTTATGCCATCGGCGCTTATTCCTATGCCTTACTGAGCAAATATCTGGGCTTTGGCTTTTGGATAGCGCTGCCCATGGGGGGAATTATTGCTGCTTTGGCCGGTGTAGCCCTTGCTTTTCCAGTCTTACGTTTGCGTGGTGACTATTTGGCCATTGTCACCCTGGGTTTTGGAGAAATTGTGCGCCTTCTTTTGGAAAATGCTGGTTCTTTTACCGGAGGACCAGCCGGAATTTCCAATATTCCTCGCCCACAATTTTTTGGAATGCATCTGAGTGTGGCTGAGACCAACATTTATATCTATTATATTGTTTTTGCCTTGGCACTTGTTACCATTATTGCTGTCTCGCGTTTAAAGGATTCGCGCATAGGCAGAGCCTTGCAGGCTTTGCGTGAGGATGAAATTGCTTGCGAAGCCATGGGTATTGATCGCGTTGGAGTTAAGCTCATGGCCTTTGGTCTGGGTACAGCTTGGGCTGGTTTTGCAGGAGTTATTTTTGCAGCCAAAACAACCTTTATTAATCCTTCCAGTTTTACCTTTTTTGAATCAGCCATTATTTTGTCCATTGTGGTCTTGGGTGGCATGGGCTCCAATGCGGGAGTTATTCTAGGTGCTGCTTTTTTGGTTCTGCTTCCCGAGTATTTGCGTGCTTTTTCCGAGTATCGCATGATTTTATTTGCCACGGCCATGGTTTTAATGATGGTTTTCCGTCCTACAGGCCTCATTCCAGCTCGTGGGCGGCGCTATGTCGTCCATGACCCAGATCTGGATTTGGACGACGGATCAAAGAGCAAGGAAGTATAAAATGGAACCAGTGCTCAATGTTTCAGCTGTCTCCATGAATTTTGGTGGATTGCGGGCGTTAAATGATGTGCAAATGCATGTTTGTGCTGGAGAAATAGCGGCGTTAATTGGTCCCAATGGTGCTGGTAAAACAACTTTTTTTAATTGCATCACCAGTATTTATGAGCCCAGCGAGGGAGAAGTCTGGTTTACTCCTAAGGCAGGAGTCCGGACCAAGCTTAATGGCATGAAGCCCAACCTGGTGACAGCCATGGGTATGGCCCGGACCTTTCAAAATATTCGACTATTTAAAAATATGAGTGTGCTGGAAAATGTCATGATTGCTCGCCATTGCCGGACCAAGGCTGGAATCTTGGGGGCACTCTTTCGTCCTTTGACTGTGCGTCAAGAGGAGAAAGAGATTGTGGAGCGTAGTTATGCACTGCTCAAATATATAGGGCTGCACAAGTGGTACAATGAGCAGGCCTGTAACTTGCCTTATGGTGCACAACGTAAGCTGGAAATAGCCAGGGCTCTAGCCACAGAGCCGACTCTTCTTCTTTTGGATGAGCCAGCAGCGGGTATGAATCCCCAAGAAACCACAGAATTAAAACAATTAGTTCTGCGTATCCGTGATGAAATGGATATGGCCATTTTACTCATTGAACACGATATGAGCATGGTTATGTCTTTGGCCGAGCGTATTTATGTTATGGAGTATGGGTGCTTGATAGCTGAGGGCACTCCAGCTGAAGTGAGCAGTAATCCACAGGTCATCAAAGCCTATCTTGGGGAGGAAGTACATGCTTGAAGTGCGCTTGGTCAGTACCTTTTATGGCAATATTCAAGCCTTGCACGGTATCTCCTTAAGTATCAAGCGTGGTGAAATTGTGACCTTGATTGGTGCCAATGGAGCAGGGAAAAGCACTACACTGATGACTATTTGCGGGGGTGTGCCGCCACGCAGCGGTGAAGTTATTTTTGAAGGCCAGCCTATTCATACTTTGTCTATGGACAAGATAGTGCGTTTGGGCATTTCTCAAGTCCCAGAAGGTCGGCTGATTTTTCCAGATATGACGGTGATGGAAAACCTTGATCTCGGTGCCTTCTTGCGCAACGATCAAGGTGAGATTCAAAAGGATCTTGACTATGTTTTTCAACTTTTTCCCATTCTTGCTGAACGGCGCAGGCAATTGGGGGGTACTTTGTCCGGCGGCGAGCAGCAGATGTTGGCCATATCCCGGGCTCTTATGGCCAGACCCAGGCTTTTATTGCTGGATGAGCCTTCTTTAGGTTTGGCACCGATCATCATCGCTCAGATTTTTGATATTATTCGCAAGGTCAACGAATCAGGCACAACAGTGTTTTTGGTAGAGCAAAATGCCAACCAGGCCCTTAAAATTGCTCACCGGGCCTATGTTATGGAAAATGGCAAAATAACCTTGGAAGGAAGTGCCAGCGATCTGCTGACCAATGAAAATGTTAAAAGAGCGTATCTGGGATTATAGAACAAGTTTGAGCACTGAGTCGTGTCTTTGCAAAGGGACATGGGCGTATCAATGTGACCAAACTGTTCTTCAAATCAAATTTCATGGTCATAGTTTAAAGGCGAGACAACTTAATCCATTGGAGAAGTACTACCTGTTTTGCATTTAACGCAAACGTCAGGTGTTTTATTTTTTATTTATTGGGGTATTATTATGGGTATAAATTTAGGTAAAGCTCTCACTTTTGATGATATTTTATTGGTCCCAGCCTATTCAGAAGTGCTACCCGACCAGGTCGCCTTGAGTACTCGTCTGACAGCATCCATAGAGTTGAACATTCCTTTTATCAGTGCAGCCATGGATACGGTTACCGAGTCGCGCATGGCCATTTCTTTGGCCCGTGCCGGGGGCATTGGTGTGGTCCATAAAAATATGACCATTGAGCAACAGGCTTTGGAAGTGACCAAGGTGAAAAAGTCCGAATCAGGCATGATCATTGACCCCATCACCGTGGGACCAGAGGATAGCATCGCCCATGTGCTGGAGCTTATGCGAGACTACCGTATTTCTGGTCTTCCCGTTATTCTTGGGGATCAATTGGTAGGTATTGTGACCAATCGTGATGTCCGCTTTGTCACAGATATGTCTACTCAGGTCAGTGAGGTTATGACCAGCAAGAAACTTATTACTGTGCCTGTGGGCATTTCTTTAGAGGATGCCAAACGCCATTTACATGAAAACCGTATTGAAAAGCTCTTGGTTGTGGATGAGAGCAATCAGCTTAAGGGGCTTTTAACTATCAAGGATATTGATAAGGTGCGTAAATATCCCAATGCCTGTAAAGACGATTTGGGCCGCCTTCGGGTTGGTGCTGCTGTAGGCATTGGTAAGGGGCGAGCAGAAAGAGTTGAAGCCTTGGCTAAAGCAGGTGCTGATGTGCTGGTTTTGGATTCCGCCCATGGTCATTCCAAAAATATATTAAATGCAGTGCGCGCGACCAAGAGTGAGTGGCCCGATATGCAGCTGATAGCTGGCAATGTGGCCACTTACGAGGGGGCCAAAGCGCTTATTGAGGCTGGAGTAGATGCTGTAAAAGTGGGCATTGGGCCGGGATCAATTTGTACGACTCGTATTATTGCTGGTGTTGGTGTGCCCCAGGTAACCGCTATTATGGAGTGTGTGCGTGCCTGTCGAGAGGCTGGCCGTTGTTGTATTGCTGATGGCGGCATCAAGTTTTCTGGCGATGTGGTGAAAGCTCTGGTGGCTGGAGCAGACACAGTAATGATGGGCTCCATGTTTGCTGGTACAGAAGAAAGTCCTGGAGAAAAGGTTTTATACCAGGGTCGGACCTACAAGATTTATCGGGGTATGGGTTCCATTGATGCCATGAAGGACGGTAGTGGAGATCGTTATTTTCAGGAAGGATCCAAAAAACTGGTGCCAGAAGGTATTGTCGGTCGTGTTCCCTACAAAGGATCAGTTACGGAAACCATTGATCAATTGGTGGGGGGAGTGCGTTCAGGTATGGGCTATTTGGGTACCCAGGATATTTCGGCATTGCAAACTCAGGCCCAATTTGTAGAGATTTCACCTGCAGGGCTTCGTGAAAGCCATGTCCATGACGTGATTATCACCAAGGAAGCACCCAATTATCGGGTGGATTCCTATTAAGTTTATTGAAACCTATCCACCAGGCCGGTTGGAGGTTGTATGGGTATGCAAGAAAAAGTTATTGTTTTAGATTTTGGTTCTCATATTGCTCAAGGTATAGCCAGGCGTATTCGGGATTTGGGTGTGTATTCAGAGCTGCATCCGTACACTATTTCCGCCACAGCGTTAAGAAGTTTACAGCCTGTGGCCATTATTTTGTCCGGAGGCCCAACTTCAGCCCTGAGTCCTGATGCACCAAGCATTGATCCAGAGATTTTAAATTCAGGGCTGCCTGTTTTGGGTGTTGGGTACGGATTGTCGCTTATGACCCGGATTTTGGGCGGAGAACTTGCTGCGGCCCAAAATGAGGCCAATATAAAAAGTCCTTTGACTTATGTTGACGATTGTCCCTTGTGGTCTGACATTACAGGTCCAGTAGCAGTATCTCTGGCTCCTGGTGATAAGATCGTCTCTGTTCCCGAAGGATTTGCTATCACAGCAACTACTCAGGATAAGAGTATTGTAGCCATGGCTGATAAAAAACGTAAACTGTATGCCTTTTCTTTTCACCCTGAGGCAGAGCAGGATGAGTTTGGCAGTACACTTTTGCGTAACTTTTTATTTTCTGTGGTCAAGGTTTCAGCATCATGGACTATGTCAGCATTTTTGAAACATACTCTGGCTGCACTTCCGATTCAAGTTGGTGATGCCCAGGTGGTGTGTGGTCTTTCCGGGGGCATTGATTCCACGGTGGTGGCTGTGCTTTTGAATAAGGCTATTGGCAAAAATCTACATTGTATTTTTGTAGATACTGGGCTGCTTCGTGCTGGTGAAGGTGAGGAAGTGGTCGGGTATTTGCGTGAGCACTTTGACCTGAATTTGCACCATGTTCAGGCTCAAGAGCGTTTCTTGTCACGGTTAGCAGGACTGACAGACCCAGAAGAAAAACGCAAAGCCATTGGTCATACCTTTATTGAAGTTTTTGAGGAAGAAGCCAAAAAAATTACGGGAGTTAAGTTTTTGGCTCAAGGTACTTTGTATCCTGATGTGGTTGAATCCGTCAGTGTTAAAGGAAGTGCTGGAGTGGTTAAAAGTCATCATAATGTGGGGGGACTGCCCGAAAAGATGGCTTTGGCTCTGGTAGAACCGCTGCGGGAACTTTTTAAGGATGAAGTGCGCAAATTGGCCCAGGAGTTGGAGTTACCAGATTTTATTGTTTGGCGGCATCCATTTCCAGGTCCAGGCCTGGCTATTCGAGTTCTTGGTGAAGTTACCTTTGAACGCTTGGAGATTTTGAGACAAGCCGATAGAATCGTCCATCAGGAATTAATGGACTCCCATTGGTATTACAAAATTTGGCAGGGATTTGCCGTGCTCTTACCCTTGAAAACTGTTGGAGTGAGAAACGATGAACGCACCTATGAGCATGTTGTTGCCTTGCGTATGGTGGATTCTATAGATGCCATGACAGCGGATTGGTCACGGGTGCCTTGGGAAATTTTAGCACGAATTTCTAACAGGATTATCCATGAAGTCACAGGCGTGAACCGGGTAGTCTATGATATTTCCTCCAAGCCGCCTAGCACCATTGAATGGGAGTAGGTTGAAGGCAATAAGAATTTTTTGCATAGTTAACTCATCTATTCTTAGGAGATGTGTGTATGTTTGGAATTGGATCAACGGAACTTATTGTTATTTTGATTGTGGCCCTGATCGTTATTGGACCAGCCAAGTTACCGGAGATGGCCAAATCTTTGGGCAAAGCTCTGGGTGAATTTCGTCGCGTGAGTACTGATGTTAAACGCACTATTGAGATGGAAGCAGAACAGGAAGAGCAACGCCAGAAAACTGAACAGGCTCACAAAGAATTGTTTCCTGATGAGAAAAAAGAAAGTGCTTCAGAAAAAACAGTGGAAGCCAAAGCGGACACAAGTGAGGCACAGTCTGATCAGCCTGCCGAACCTTCTTCCAAGGATGCTTAGGCATGAGTGATCCTACCAAGGATACCCTTCACCAGCAGGGTGAAGCAGGGGATAATGCTCAGGCCGAGGTTGAGCAGATAGAGCAAGAATCTACCCAGACCGCAGAAAAATCAGAGACCAGTTCTGAAAATCAAGAAGCTGGGGTTGAAGGCCTGGACTCCTCTTCTCCGGGTGTTGGAGATATCTCGCCTGCACCGGATGAAGAACTAGGTACCGCCCAAGAGCCGAGGGTCGCTCAAGATATGCATGTTGAAGATGAGCTTGGTGCTGATCAAGATTCAGATGCAGACAAGCATGTCGTAGATGAATCTGGTGTTGATGAACAAGAGACAGAGAAACGTTCCTCTGACATAGACCTTGTGGAAGAAAAGTCGGATGAGCCTACAGATACAAGTTCCAGTATTAAGGATGAGACAAAGGCAACTCAAGATGTAGAGGCTGACCTTGAAAAAAAGCCTGCTTCAGAGGCTGCTGCCACTGAAGCAGCTGCAGATGGCGTGGGTCATGAAATGACCTTTACCGCTCATCTCCAAGAGTTACGGACACGCTTGACTCGTTCTCTTGTAGGTATTTTTGTTGGTTTTTTGGCTTGTTATGGCTTCTCAGAGCATCTTTTTCGTAAATTGATGGAACCCCTCATCAGTTTACTTCAGCCCAAAGACGGTACCCTCATTTATACAGGTCTGCCCGAGGCCTTTTTTACGCATTTAAAGGTTGCGGCAGTAGCAGGACTATTTCTAGCCAGCCCCTATGTTTTTTATCAGATCTGGATGTTCATTGCTCCTGGTCTGTACGAAAATGAACGGAAATGGATGATTCCTATTGCTTTGAGTTCAGCCATACTTTTTGTGACAGGCGCTCTTTTTGGCTATTATATTGTTTTTCCCTTTGGTTTTCAGTTTTTTCTGGGCTATGCCACAGACTTTGTTACTCCCATGCCTTCAGTTCGGGAATATTTTAGTTTTTCTATGACCATGCTCTTTGCCTTTGGACTTGTTTTTGAACTACCGCTTTTTATTTTCTTTTTGGCCAGACTGGGGATGGTAACCCATAAGTCCTTAAGAAAGTTTCAAAAATATTCCATACTTGGCAGTTTTATTGTATCCGCCATTTTAACACCCCCGGATGTAGTCTCCCAAGTGTTTATGGCTTTACCCCTGTGTATTTTGTATGAAGTAGGCATTTGGATTGCCTATGTCTTTGGACGTAAACCCAAAGAAGAGGCGCAGAGTAAAGGGGATGAAGAAGGTGTTCAAGCTTGATAGCTATAAGGTAATCTTACTGTTACTTGAGGATGGTATGGAGATTAAGGATGCATAGTCGTATTGGAGTGATGGAACGTGAAACTAAGGAAACCAAGATTTCGGTTCGTATTAATGTGGATGGTTCCGGCCAATGCGTAATCACCACGGGTTTTGGTTTTGCAGACCATATGCTTGAGCTTATGGCTCATTGGGCTGGTTTTGATCTTGAGGTGACGTGCACAGGGGATATGCATATTGATGCGCACCATACTTTGGAAGATGTGGGCTTATGTCTGGGCGCAGCCTTGCATTCAGCCTTGGGAGATCGGCAGGGTATAGCCAGAGTGGGCTGGGCCAAAGTGCCTATGGATGAAGCTTTAGTAGAGGTTTGTTTGGACTTGTCCGGCAGACCATATTTGGTTTATGAAGAAAAGAACCTCTTGCCACCCACCATTGCTGGTCAGGAAAAGGACTTGTGGCGGGAATTTTTCAAGTCCCTGATTATTAAAGGGGGCATGAACTTGCATATATGCATGCTTTATGGCCAAAATGGCCACCATTTACTTGAGTCCACATTCAAGGGGTTAGGGTTAGCCCTCAGGCAAGGAATTTGTGTGGAGCGACAGGGTATGCTGAGTACCAAAGGAGGATTGGACACGTGATAAAATATTTATTGGGCCTCGTGCTTGTCGTGTGCACGGCCTGTGCTCCAGCCATGCGTGGTCCAGCTGTGCCACCATCGGCAACGTTGGCCTTGGCGTCTTTTATTGTGCCTCAAAATAATTGGGAACTCATGGCTGGCGTGCTTCCTGAGTCAAGCCCAGTGGTAGATTCCGACTCCCTTGAAGCTCTAGATGAAGCCATGTTTAGCCTGCTGACAGCACGGGGGAAAAGCTCCCTCATGAGTGCGGGTACCGTGCGGCAATGTGCCGAGCTGGTCTTGGCCAGCAAGGAACGCAAACGTTTTGAGGCTGTTGAATACTGGAAGTTGGTCGGTCAATGCGTTGAAGCTGACTACTTATTGATACCTTTTATTTTGCATTGGCAGGAACGTGACGGTGGCGAGTGGGGTGTAACTCGTCCGGCCAGTGTGGTTATGGATATGTTTTTAGTGGAAGTTGCCAGCGGGCAGGTACAGCGTTTTCATTACGAAGAAGAGCAACAAGGATTGGGAGAAAATTTATTGCGGGGCAAGCGGTTTTTCAAGCGTAAAGGGCGTTGGGTAACTCCCTTTGAGCTGACCCAGGAGGCTATGGAAGACGGAGTGGGGGCACTGGGATTATGAATATTTTCCCAGCTGTAGATATCAAGGATGGGCAGTGCGTGCGTTTGCGCCAGGGAGTGGAGGATCAGGTTACAGTTTTTTCTCATGATCCTGTGGCCATGGCTCGCCAATGGCAGGATTTGGGAGCCAAATGGTTACACGTTATTGATCTGGACGGTGCCTTTAGTGGAGTGCCGCGCAACATGGAGTTGATTCGCAGCCTTTGCGATCAGGTTTCCATACCAGTTCAGCTTGGCGGTGGAATTCGCAGTGTTGAAGTGGCTGAAAAATATTTTCAAGCAGGGGTGACCAGACTGATCATTGGTACCGTGGCTTTGGAAGATCCTCATCTTTTTCAGGAGTTGTGCCAGACTTTTCCCGGTCGCATTGGTGTTTCTTTGGATGCACGAGATGGGCAGCTCAAGACCAAGGGCTGGGTTGAGGATGCTGGCAAGACCGTGGCCGAGGTTGTGCCTGTGCTGGAATCGGCAGGAGCTGCATTTTTTATTTATACAGATATCAGCCGTGACGGTATGCAGTCTGGCGTGAATATTTCGGCATTGGAAGATTTGCTACACTTGACGGACAAACCTGTGCTCATTGCTGGTGGAATTTCTACCCTTGACCATATCCAGGCCGTGTATCCTCTTAAAAAAAAGGGTTTGTCCGGGATTATCACTGGTAAAGCTATTTATGCCGGGAGCCTTGATTTGCAAGAAACCTTGGCCTGGCTGGCAGCTCAAGAGTAAAATTTTATTTTTCTCCTCAACATTCTGATTATGGTTAATATCCACAGACTGACAGAGTGCTTTTTCGATTTGGTACGCATCACCAGCCCTTCTTTGGGGGAAAAGGATGTGGCCCAGTATCTGTGTGCATTTTTGGCTCCGCGGGGCTATGATTTGCATGTGGATAATGCCGGTGACTTTTGTGGAGGGAATACTGGTAATGTCATTGTTCGGGTGCCAGCGACAGGTCCTGGTGCGCCGTTGGCCTTTTCAGCACATATGGATTGTGTGCCACCATGTACAGATGTGCAACCGGTCACAAGAGATGGGCGTATCTACAGTGCTGGGAACACCGTTTTAGGTGGTGATGACAAGGCCGGTATTGCAGCTATTGTAGAAGCCCTGTTTCATTTAGAAGAAGAGAATTTGCCCCACCCGGAACTGTATTTGCTTTTCACCATTTGTGAGGAAGCCGGGATGTTTGGGGCCAAGTATTTGGATTATAGCCGAGTGGCAGCCGAGCAAGTTGTGGTTTTGGATGCGTGCGGGAATCCGGGCACGATTATTGTTCATGCTCCGGCCAAGACTGATCTGACCATCACTTTTACAGGGCATGCCGCTCATGCTGGTATTGAGCCGGAACTGGGCATCAATGCTATTCAGATAGCAGCTGATGCCATTAGCCGCATGCAACTGGGACAAATAGATGCAAGTACTGTGGCCAACATTGGTTTTTTTCAAGGTGGCGGGCCTATTAATATTGTCCCTGATCTGGTGATAGTTAGGGGTGAAGTACGCTCGCAGTCCCAGGAACGTCTTGATCAACATTTGCAGCACTTGCGCCAATGCTGCACTCAAGCCGTGGCTATCCATGGTGGAGGTTTTGATTTTCAAAGTGAGCTCTCCTATCCGGCTTTAGATATTTCTGCTGATAGTCCCTTGGTTCAGCGAGCACTTGGAGCCTGTCATGTTTTGAATTTGCCTGCCAGCCTGGAGAGCACAGGGGGTGGCAGTGATGCCAATATTTTTTCAGCCCGAGGTTGGTCATGTATTAATTTGGGTATTGGCATGTCTAAGGTGCACACCACAGATGAGTATATATCCTTGGATAGCTTGGAAAAGATAACCCGTTTAGTTGCACAGATAATGCTTAGCCAATAATATCTTCCAGACCTGACAGATCATAACTCAGTCACTTTTTTGAATTCTCCTTCCTTTCTTCTTTGCCTTTGGTTCAACCTTTGCTAAATGTACGGCATGTCTAGTCATAAGCCAGTTCCTCGGAGTCGTGTTTGGGCCAGCTGTATTGGCCGTGGCATTACCCTTGTTTTGGCCATGTCCGTTATACTTTTTTGGGCCTTATATTTGGCTCTTCCGTGGCTGGGCACTAGATATGCGTTACCTCTTTTGGCAGAGATTCTTGATACCCCCCATGTTGAGGCTAAAATTGAGCGAGCGGGCTTAAGCGGTGTGGATATTCATTCCATCAGTCTTGGCCCTGAAGCGGGCATGACCATTCGAAGGCTCCATGTACATTGGAATTTTTTTGATCTGGTGCAAGGTCGCATTGAGAGGATTGAGCTTGTGGACGCCCAGGTGCATCTTGTAGAAAATAATGAACAGTGGTCCATTGCTGGTCTTCCAAAGTTATTGGCCCTTAATAATGATGACGAACAGAAAGGGGAATTAGGTTTTTTCCCGATTATTAATGAATTTTTTGTGGATGGCCGAATTTTTCTTGATGGTTCGCAACTACATATCTCCTTGCCCATATCCATGGCTGGTAGATTGGATGGTTCCGGACAACTGACAACCCAGATACATACTGCACTGGCCGGACAAGCCCTGGATTTACGTATTGATGCTCATCTCAAGACTGGGGACGTGACCCTGGCCTGTTTTGTACCTTCGGCTTCCCTGGCCTCGCTGGCTTCCTTGCTTCCAGGCTTTTCTCTTCCTTTAGGTGGGCAGGTTGGTCTGGGCATTCATGTCGCTGGAGGACATAATGCACCTTTAATTGTGGGTGCGAACATGACTTTAGATCGTGGTTATACGCTACTGGGGAGCAATTATCTGGCCCAGGAAGGACAATTTTCAGCCCAGGCCCATTGGGATGGATCAGCCTTGGCTCTAGGCCTTGCTCCTTTGGAGCTGATATCCCCCATTGCTCTTGTTGTGAGCGTTGAAGATCTTCATTTTGATTTTTCAAGACAAAAATTTTCCTGCCAATGGCGGGTAGCTTTCGGCAAGATACCGAGCCTCAATACAGCTCCCGAGCTTTTTGGTTCCTTGGAGGCTGGGCAAGATAGCCAGGGCATTACTCTACAAATTCAAGGGCAAGTCCTGGCCATGGCCGGAACAATAGACGACCAAGTCGCCTTTAATCTGGAATCAAGTGTGTTTACATTGGCAGCCCTGATCAGTCCTACGGGTACAAGATTGGATGGTGATGTTACTTTGGGAGAAGTACAATTATCCCAGGATACTTTGAGTGCAACCCTCAATGGTGTGAACATCCTGGGCAATGCTACTTTGGGTACTAACCCTCAAGGGTCTTTCCGTATGCAAGGGGGCAAGGTTGTTTTCAAACAACCAGGACTCAATGTGTCTAGTACAAGTCTTGAAGTTCAGGCACAGTTTACAACCAGCCCAGAGTTTCAGGTCCAGGGGACGCTTAAGGCCGGAGTTGTTGGGCAAAGTGGGGATGCTCGGGTCACCTCAACCTTGAATGTTCCTATGTCCTGGCCCCAAGTGGCATTAGAGCCAGGTTTTGTTCAGGCCAAGTTGGCCTGGAATAAGATAGACCTGGCACAAATTTCCTCACGCATTGTGCAGGATGATCACGGTATTGCACTGAATGGACAATTAGATCTGACTCTCTTGGCTGCAAAGATTGGTCTAAAAGGTCATCTTGCACCTTTTGATCTTGCCCAGTCCTGGGTGGAGATCAAAGGTAAGCAACACATAACTTTACCAGCTAAAATATCCCAGTTCGTGCCACAGCTTTCTTCCTGGACAGGGGAAACAAACCTTGATTTAGAAGCCAAACTGACTTTGCCTCAAGGTGTGCCTCGTTGCCCATTGTCTTTGCATATAAAGGATCTCAGGTTAAACCATGAGCAAAGTAAAATCAGTCTGGCTGGGGCAAGGGTGAGCTTGTCTTTTATGGATGTATTGTCCTTGAGATCTGATCCTGATCAGCGGGCCAGCTTTGATACTTTGCAAACAGGATCTATTGTTTTGGAGCAGGGAGATATTCATTTTCAATTGGAAGCTTTGCACAGTATTTTGGTGGAAACTTGTACAGCTATCTGGGCTGGGGGCAAAGTCGGTACGCAGGCCTTTCGTATTAATCCCGGTGTTGAGGAATATCTTGTTGATTTATATTGCGACCGGGTTGATTTAGCACAGGCTTTAGGCCAATTTGGTATGTCCCAGACGAAAGGAGGAGGCTCGGTCAATGGCCGTATTCCTGTGCACTATACCCATGGATCTTTGTCCTTTGACAATGGCTTTTTATATTCAACTCCAGGAGAAAATGGAGTACTGCGTATTGAGGGAACGCATATCCTCACCGCAGGAGTTCCACCTGATTCTCCCCAGTACGGACAACTGGATTTGGCAGCCGAAGCTCTCAAGGATTTTGCCTATGAATGGGCCAAAATTCGGATGAACACTGTGGACCAAGAACTGGTGGTTTCTTTGGAACTTGATGGCAAACCTGCTCATCCACTGCCCTTTTCTTTTGATCGTGAACTAGGGGGATTTGCCAGAGTTTCTGCTGAATCGCCTGGTTCTGTTTTCCAAGGTATCAGATTAGATGTCAATTTTAAGCTTCCTCTGGATCAACTTTTGCAGTACAAACAGTTACTTGAATTGATGAACAAGGGAGGCTGATGTGCGAAATTCCTTTTTGATCATGGCTGTGCTCGTATTTGGACTGACTGCTTGCCGCACCCATCATGAAGTGCAAATGGCGCCTGTAGAAGTCAAGCCCATTCATATCACCATTGATGTCAATGTTCGTGTTCAAAAAGATTTGGACGATTTCTTTGGCGATATTGATAATGCTCAGCAAAAAATAAATAATTAGGAGGAAATATGCCCTTAGCAAAAATGCGATTTATTTTATTTTTGCTCTTGGCGGGCATGTTTGTGTCCGCCCACAGTGTTTGGTCTGATTCTATCAAGGAACGTATGCTGGCACGTTTGCCAGTAATTAAAGAGTTGAAAGCTCAGGGTTTGGTTGGGGAAAATAACAAGGGTTTTCTGGAGTATCGTACTGGAAAAAAAACCAAGGCTGATGTGATTCAGGCTGAAAACCAGGATCGGAGCGAAGTCTACAAGGCCATTGCCACTCGTCAGAACACCTCGGCAGACTTTGTGGGCCAAACCCGAGCAGCGCAAATTGCGAGTAATGAACCGCCTGGAGTCTGGATACAATCTGGTGACGGAACCTGGACAAAAAAATAGATATTTAACTTTTGTTACGAGGAGTGCAGTGTGAAAGAAAAGGTATATGAGGCCTTTGTTAAGGCTGAAACTCCCAAACGACCTGGAGATATTGCCAAGGAGTTGGGTATTGAATCTAAAGAAGTTTCTAAATATATTGCAGAACTGAGAAAGGAAGGACGTCTGATATCACCTAAAAGGTGTTTTTACGCTCCAGCGTAAGTCAGTTTTTATTTTTTGTACACAAACCCTGCCCAGGCAGGGTTTTCTTTTGGATAAGGACAAATTTATGTGTTCTCGGGCCAGTCGTGCCAATATATTTTTGTTTTTTGCAGCCCTTATTTGGGGGGCTGCTTTTGTGGCCCAACGTATGGGCATGGAGCATATGGGGCCTTTGACCTTTAATGCCGTGCGCTTTGCTTTAGGTGCCATGGCCTTACTGCCGCTCATTCAATATTTGTCGTCACGGAACCCCGCATCCACCATGCCAGGAGTACGGCTTGTGCGGGGAGGACTGGGTATCGGGGTAGTATTGTTTCTTGGTGCTTGGCTGCAACAATTTGGGCTATGCTATACCACGGCAGGTAAAGCAGGATTCATCACCGGGTTGTATGTGGTTTTTGTGCCGCTTATGGGGATTTTTCTGGGCCATCGTTATGGAGTAGGCACCTGGGCCGGAGCTATTTTAGCTGTGTCTGGCATGTATCTCCTTTCTGTAACAGAATCCTTGACCATGAGTCGTGGTGATACCTTGGTTTTGCTTTCGGCCTTTTTTTGGGCTGGGCATGTGGTTCTTATAGGCCAATTTACTCAAGGAATAGCAGCAGCGGATGCGGTTAAATTGTCAGCCATACAATTTGTGGCCTGTAGTGTACTCAGCTTTATGGGTGCTCTGTTTTTTGAAGAGATTTCCCTGACCGGCATCAGGGCAGGACTTGTGCCTTTGCTGTACGGTGGGCTCATGAGTGTGGGTATGGGGTACACTTTTCAAGTTCTGGCTCAACGTGATGCTCGACCTGCGCCAGCAGCTATTATCTTGAGCTTGGAGGCTGTTTTTGCAGTTATGGCTGGCTGGTTTATGCTGGGAGAAGTACTCACAGCAAGGGCCATGCTTGGGTGCACGTTGATGCTTAGCGGAATGATTTGGTCCCAGGTCAAACCATAAGCAGGATTTGATTTTGGGGTTTTGTGAGCAGACCTGAATCGTTACTGTTTATTTTTTTGGTTATCTTGGGTGAAATCTTGGCTGGCTGGTTGCTTTTTTTGATTTTTGATTTCAAAAGTTTGTTCTATTTTTTGTGCTGACAGCCAATCCACAATAGTTCCATACTCAACATGGGTGACCACAGGAGCTTGGGGTTTCGCCAACATCCGGGCCACAGTTGCTGCCCAGGCCTCTTGATTTTTGATTTCAAAAGCTTGTTCCACACGTGCAAAATCATGGCAAGAAGTACAGGTTTGCCGGACAAGGGTTTCGCTTTCCAGTGCCAAAGAAGGAAAGGCAATGAGCCAGAGGCCAAAGAAACAAAGCAGGAGGATGTGCATTTTTTTCACGGTTATTCTCCAGACAAAAAGCAAGAATTTATCAAAAAAACTAGTACAGCATAGGCTCCTGGGCCAGACGGAACCTGGAGCGGACCAAAGAGCAAAATACTCCCACGACACAGAGCACAGCGCAAAAAGCAAAAATTATTTCCATGCTGGCCAGAAATCCCGGGACAGTATCTGGGGCAACAGGTTGGCCATGTAGCTTTAGTCCAAAAACAACGGTGATCACACCCATGGATAAGGACATCCCAAAAGTACGCATGGTTGCCACCAAGCTAGAAGCAATACTATAGTCTCTAGGCTCAACGCTACTCATGATGACGGTCATATTGGGTGCAGCAAATAAAGCAAAACCCATACCCATAAGGGCAAGGATGAGGCCAATTGTCCATAAGTTTGTGTCGATATTAACTCCATACATGCCCACGAGACCCACCACACATAGCCCCATGCCCAGGCTGGCAAGTTTGGAGGGATCAAAACGGTCAGCCAACATACCAGCCACAGGTGAAAGAAAGCTTTGTACTACAGGTTGGATGATGAGTATCAACCCAGCATGCATGGGAGAAAAGCCTTTAGCCACCTGCAAATACAAGCTAAGCAAAAACCCAACAGCATGGGTACTGGAATAGTTGATCAGCGTGGCCAAGCTGGACATGGCAAAGACCCGGTTATGCGTGAACAGAGCCATTTTCATCAAAGGATACGGGATGATTTGGGAACGTCGTATAAAAAGAATACCTGCAATGAGTGCTCCTATTAGGAGCGGAATTCCTATTTGAGGATGGTCCAGTCCTGTTAGTCCTTTCACACAACAAAGTACAAAAACTCCATAAAGAATTCCGCTCAACAGATCAAAGTTTTCACCCCTGGATGGACGCCATTCACCTTGTAAGCGATATGCCAGAAACCAGCACACAATCCCTGGGGGCAGTCCAACAAAAAATACAGCCCGCCACCCAGCCAGATCAGAAATAAAACCACCCACCAAGGGACCAATGGATAATCCTAAATATACACATGCGGCAAGAATTCCCAATGCTCGCCCTCGTTTGTCCTGTGGGTAGATTTCCGTAACAATGGCTGTGGCTGTGGACAAAATCATGGCTGCGCCAATACCTTGTAGTGCACGCATGACAATAAGGGATTGAACGGACCAAACTAAAGAAACGCAAAGAGAAAAAAAGACAAAGACAGTGGTTCCCCACATAAAGGTACGGCGACGGCCATAAATATCTGATAGTCTTCCTACGGGAAGCAAAATAGTCGCCAGAGTCAGGATGTAGCTCCCTACTACCCAGCTCAACTCAACAGCTGTAGCCCCCAACTCAAACTGAATAGCTGGTAGAAGAATTGCCACTGCGGACAACATGAAAGGGACAAGAAAGCTGGCCACAGCCGCAGCTGCTAAAGCAGCAAGATGTGATTGCATTATTCCTCCGTGAACGAGAATGCACACGAAACAAACGAGTGAGTTTTGAAGGTCGGATCCTTAAAAGCAGGGCAAAAATTTACAGCAGAGAGTTGAAAAAAGCAAAAGAGGTTTTTCCCTCTTGTTTTCAGTACGTTGACGAATTACTGAGGTTTATTCTTCAGGAGGACTCCATGCTGACATCTATGCCCCAAATACAAAGTAAAGCTATAACGTTACCAAAGCAAACTGTGGTGGTGGCTTGTGCTCACGATTATGAAGTGCTTAAAGCTGTAGCTCAGGCGCATACATTGGGACTGGCTCATTTTATTTTAGTTGGTGAACAAGAAGTTATACAAGCACGCGCTTTAGATTTACGCATTGACTTAGATCAATTCCAGCTGGTTCAGGCTCAAGGTGAAGCTCAGGGAGCAAAAGTTGCGGTGGAAATTGCCGCATCGGGACAAGCACAGATTCTTTTGAAAGGGTTTGTGGATTCTTCGATTTTATTGCAGGCTGTTTTGGATAAGGAAGCTGGGCTTAGAACCGATGCCATGGTCAGCCATACTGTGGTCTTAGATATCCCTGGTTTTGATAAACTTTATCTTTTGACTGATGCGGCCATGAATATTTCTCCAGACCTAAAAATGAAGGGCCAGATGATTCTTAATGCAGTTAGAGTTGCCAATGCCTTGGGCAATACCCGCCCTGTGGTGGGTGTTTTATGCGAGTCAGAAAAAGTAAACCCAAAAATGGTGACTACTTTGGATGCAGCAGTTCTGGTGGCCATGAATCAATCAGGACAATTGCCGGGATGTCGTGTGGGAGGACCCTATGCTTTGGATAATGCCATCAGCGAGGAAGCTGCAAAACGTAAAGGGATGGGTGATCCTTTGGCTGGAAAGGCAGATATTTTATTAGCACCAGATTTGGCGGCTGCGAATATTTTATACAAAGGCATGATGTATTTTGCCAGAGCTGCTGCTGCCGGAGTGGTGGTGGGTACTCGGGTACCAGTACTTATCAATTCCCGAGCAGATTCTCATGATACAAAAATTAACTCTATAGCCCTGGGGGTACTCATGGCTAGCTATGGTAATGTATGAGCGTACATCAAATTTTAGTTCTCAATCCTGGTTCTACCTCAACCAAGGTGGCAGTATATTCTGGCGAAGCATCAATCTTTTTAGAAATACTTAGGCACAGTGACTCGGAATTAGGTTCTTTTGTTCGGGTGATGGATCAGGAGAATTTTCGTCTGCGCCTTATCAAGCAAACCCTTGATCAGCATGGATTTCGACTGTCATCCTTCGATGCTGTTATTGGCCGTGGCGGTTTAATGCGTCCTTTGTCTGGAGGTGTGTATGCTATTAACCAGGCCATGCTGGAGGATTTACGATCTTGTTCTTTTGGGACTCATGCTTCTAATTTGGGAGCAATTCTAGCTTATGGTCTGGCCGTTGCAGTGCGATTACCCAGTTTTATTGCAGACCCGGTGGTTGTGGATGAATTAGCTTCTTTAGCTCGCTTTTCAGGACATCCAGATATCTCACGGCGGAGTATTTTTCATGCCTTAAACCATAAGGCCATGGCCAGACGTTGTGCTTTGGAGTTGGGGACCCCTTATGATCAGCTTAATTTTATTGTCGCCCATTTAGGTGGTGGAATTTCTGTGGGGGCTCATAAGCAGGGTCAGGTTGTGGACGTCAACAATGCCCTGGATGGCGAAGGTCCCTTTTCACCGGAACGTAGTGGTGGATTACCCTTGGCTCAGGCGGTGGACTGGTGTTTTGCTAAAGGGGCAACCAAGCAAGACATACGTCAACGTATCATTGGTAGCGGTGGACTTCGAGCTTATCTCGGTACAGCAGATGGATTGGAGATTAACAAGCGTATTGTCGAGGGCGATCAAGAGGCACAGACAGTAATGCAGGCCATGGCGTATCAAGTGGCTAAGGAAATAGGAGCCATGGCAGTGGTGTTGCAGGGACGCATTGATGCCATTATCTTTACCGGTGGTTTAGCCCATGACCCTTGGCTCATGGAGGAGATCCAGGAGCGAGTGAAATTTTTAGGTCCGATTTTTGTGTACCCCGGAGAGGATGAAATGCTTGCCTTGGCCCAGGCTGCCAACAGGGCCTTGAATGGTTTGGTACCGATCAAAGTGTATGCCTGACCTTGTTGTACGTGCGCTTTACGTAATTTGTGGCTACCGAGACAAGAGGTTTTGGCCAGTACGTCTCTAGGCTATGTTTTTTGGGTTTGCCTTGTTTTGGTCGCTAGCTTGATGCCCAGGCACATTGTCGGGAATTATAGTTTGAGAGCTTCTGCCAACCCAATTCATAAGACTTGGGTAGAATGGTGCATGGCGGATGAGGCGCCCATAAAGAATGCGCAGAATAAAATAGAGAAGAATAAAGTAAAAGGGATAAAAAACAGTATTTCCCAGTCCGGGTATAGCCACAGGCAAAGGTAGAGGGATACCACGAAAACGTAAGTCAAGCCAGGCTAGAGCAGCCACGGGCGTCCAAAGGGAAGAGGTAATGCGCGCTACAGACACGCCCATGGTTTTTCCATAGGCATCTTTAGCTAACCTATTTTGGGCCAAATAGGCATTTTTGTCTTGAAGTTCCAGAGCCTGCATGGCCAGTTCAGATCGCTTGCGGGCTTCTTGACTATGTTTACTTACTACAGAACGTTGCAGTCGTTGCACACCTAAGCTTGATAGCCAGCCAAGAATAACGCTATAGCAGGCCAGGAAAAAAATTCCTAAAAAAAAGCCCAGTTCTGGCGTGGCAACCCAGCGAAAGGGTGCAATAAGTAAAGCATCAATCCAGAAAAATATGTTCATAGTACAATAAAAAAGCCCCCGAGATGTTCCCGGGGGCTTTGTGGATAATTCCCTTAAACACCAGGAATCTTGATACCAAAGAAACCTGCCAACAGGTAGCCAATACCTATATAGAGGGCCAGAACAATAAAAAGACGCTTGAGCATAACATCAGAAAAATACTGAGATGTTCTGGGGCCAACCAAAGAACCGATGGTTACACCCACCAACTCGGTACCAACAAACATCCAGTCAATGGGCACACCCTTGGTCATCAGGGTAAGGATACTGGTGATCATGCTGATGAGCACGGCCAAAGCAGAGGTCCCGGCAGCCAAATACATGGGCAACTGGGTCACACTGGTCAAAAAGGGCACCAGCAAGAATCCACCGCCAACACCCAGGAAGGCGGCAATGGCAGCAATGACTATACCACCCAAAAAGGGGATAACCGGGCTAAACTTGAAAGGAACACCAAAAAAGGTGAATTCACAAATAAATGGTGTAAACTTTTGAATAACCAGGTTACGCAGGGAAACATTTTCACCGGCACGGGCACGCTTGGCGTTTTCTTCAAAGGCCTTGGCAGCAGCCTTGGCGGTTTTTTTGCTGGCTTGTCCGGCTGGGGAAGTTTCATAGATCAGGTACAGACCTAAAGCCAAAACAAAGAGTCCAAAATATCCCTGGTAGGATTTGAAATCAAGTTTGCCAGCAGAAAGGGCGGCCGCACCGTAAGCACCGATCAAAGATCCAAGACCGAGGCTGATGGCTAAAGGCAGGACCAGACGCTTCATTTTCAAGTAGTTGATGGAGCTGATCAAGGCAGAGGTACCAACAAGAAATTGGTTCGAGGCCTTGATGGAGTCGGTCACCGTCTTGCCCAATGCCGGAGCAGTCTCTTTAAAACCATTGGCGTATGCACCAAAGCCAAAAACACTCATGTGTCCTACACCAGCCATCACTCCACCAAAGGCGCCCACAGTGGAAAAAATCCAACCACACCAAATGGCCCAGAGTAGAGCCATTATGGGATTAATGTTCGGTGCACCGGGGATACCCAAAAATCCAGCAGGAGCATTGGGGTCAATTTGCCCTTTTTCAGTACCAATGGGTGCCAGGGCAATGGCTTGTTCCAATCGTGATCCTGTTGGAGCTGCTGCAGGTGCGGTCTGTTCAGCAGCCTTTGCAACAGCTTCAGCGGCGGTTTCTGTAACAGCTTCGGCAGCTTCAGAGGCAGTTTCTGTAACAGCTTCGACAGCTTCAGAGGCGGTTTCTGCAATAGCGTCAGCCGCAGCGTCCATGGCCCCTGAAACAGCCTCAATGGCTGGAGCTTCTGGAGCAGCAGCCTCTTCTTCAGCCCAAAGTGGGCTGACAGTGCCAAGAAACGCTAGCAGTACAGCCAGCATCATAACGCGTACAAATTTTGTCATAAACCTCTCCTTTCTCCTAAAATCTAGTTTGATATTACAAAAATACAATATCACATCTTTTAGTAGGTACCATGAAAGATGAAGTACCGTGTGTACATATTTGGACAAGATATCATCGCTTTGTAAAAAAGAGCAAATTCTCTTTGTCTTTGCTGGACCTTGCGATTTTTATCACATTCCTGTTGCAAATTAGCTGTATTTTGACATGGTAATGTAACGGTATAACATCTGTTTTTCACAAGGTGGGTTTTGAAATATTTTTTAAAAAGTATTTACGTATAAATTTCTTTTGTATTTTAAATGGTTATCTGGGATGTAATTCATGAATTTTAAAGTGGTTCCAAAGAAAATGGAGTCAGGCTTCGTACCCCTGTGTCGGTCACCAATAGAGTTTGTTCGTATTGAGCTGATAATGAGCCATCTGCTGTAACGATAGTCCAGCCATCATCAAGACGCTTGATAGCCTGTGCACCGGCATTGAGCATCGGTTCTATGGTGAAGACCATGCCAGGCACCAGAACCAGGCCTTTTCCTGGGCGCCCTGTATGAAAGATTTGTGGAAGCTCGTGAAAGGCATGTCCTACACCATGGCCTGTGAGTTCTCGGACAATGGAATATCCAGCCTGTTCAGCATGGCTTTGAATGGCCCAACCAATATCCCCTAGGGTTGCACCTGGTTGTACAACTTCAATGGCTCGGCTTAGGCATTGGCGGGTGGTGAGCATGAGATGCTCTGCTTGAGGTGCAATTTGGCCTACAGCAA
>JAAYGN010000227.1 GCA_012727715.1 Desulfovibrionales bacterium
GGATTCAAGATAGAAGTTGCAAGGTACATTACAAGGGGCAAGTTACAAGTTACAAGTTACAAGTTGCAAGTTACAAGTTGCAAGCTGCAAGGCACAAGGGGCAAGGTTCTTTTTATCAGTTATCAGGGGTCAGTTATCAGTTTTCAGGTTTTCCTGTTCCCTGTGCACTATTTTGTCAGTTATCAGGAATCAGGTTCAAGGGACAAGATACAAGGTTCAAGGGACAAGATACAAGGTACAAGGGGCAAGCTACAAGGGCAACTGTCAGATCAAATCGCGACTACCTCAGGTAACCGTGCTGCCAGGGATTTTTCAGCCACCTTCAAGTCATAATTAGTTTGTAAGTTCATCCAGAATTGTGGTGTTTGTCCAAATGCCTTGCCAAGCAGGATGGCCAACTCGGCTGTAACCGGTCTGCTACCGTTTATTAAGTGCGATATTCTCATGGGAGAAACCCCAATCTGGTGGGCAAAGGCTCTTTGCGATATTCCCAACTCTTCCAGCATTTCTTTTAAATGTTCACCAGGATGGATAAGCATGGTTTTCTCCTCTAGTGGTAATCAACAATTTCTACATTATAGGCATGACCATCCTCAAACCTGAAACAGACTCTCCATTGATCATTAATTCTGATACTCCAGTGCCCCTCTCTGTCACCAGATAGCTTTTCAAGATGATGGGATGGTGGAAAATAGAGGTCTTCACCACAGGTTGCTGCCTCAATACGGTTTAACCTCATCATGGCCCGTTTAATAATATCTGCCGGTATTAGCCTTGACCGCTGCCCATTGTGCAGCTTTTCAGTTTCTTTATTGCCGTAAGAGACAATCATTCAACATGCATAAACAATATGTTTACACTGGTCAAGGTTACAGTATGTTTTGGTGAGAAAGGGATACCAAAATTTACCATCAATATTTAGGTATCTAAAGGATGGCCGTATCTAGGTTTTCAAGGGTAAGGGCAATCCATTAGAGCATGTACTTCTGGGCTACGAAAACTTCTTCCTAGCTCTTGTCCATACATCATGAGAAAGCGATCCAGTTCACCGCGATTGCGGTTGGGTAGGGCCAGGTGCAAGGTACAAGGGGCAAAAAAATAGACGACAGTTCACAGTCGACAGGTTTCAGGTTTTCCTGTTCCCTGATAGCTGTTCCCTGATAGCTGATTACTGCTTCCCTGTTCCCTGATACCTGTTCCCTGATAGCTGATTACTGACTACTGCTTCCCTGTTCCCTGTAAATGGTCCTGTTTTAGGGTTACACTTCGATAGTTGAGTGCCGAAAATTTTACTTTGAAAAGCTACTAATTTTTGGGAGGATTACCAGACAATGCTGAAGAATACGAACCAGAAGTATATACTTTAAACACCAACTTTGAAGGAAAATGAAAAAAAAGCCATCATTGGCCGGGTCCTTTGGGGCTGGACAGATTTGACCAGGAAATGAGGTGATCTGTGTTGACTAATTGCGAAAACAAGAACAATGGTATTAAAAAATGATATCGCAACTAAACTCAAAACAACTCCAAACTCTTGAGAAGTTTTTTAGGATTCCAACAGCAAGCGACATTCGGTTCAGCGATTTTGAGAGCCTGGTTCTCGCGCTTGGCGGGCAGATATCGACTAAAGGGCGAGCCAGTGGCTCCAGAGTCAGAGTTATAATTGAAGATGAGTATATAAACTTGCATAAACCACATCCTGGTCAAATCCTTTGCAAGGCTACAACTAAAGACATTCGTAGTTTTTTCAAAAAAATAGGAGTGGAGCCATGAACTCACCTATGAAATATAAAGAATATTCTGCTCTTATCGAGTACGATGATGAGTGTGAATTATTCCGTGGGGAAATACTGGACATCAACGATACAGTCATATTTTACGGAGACTCTATCAGCAGTCTCAAGCAAGCTATGACTGACGCAGTTGAGGACTATCTTGAGCATTGTCAGGAAATTGGACGGACACCTGAAAAACCATATTCGGGAAAAATTTCACTGCGTATGTCTCCAGAACTTCACAAAAGAGTTGCTCGCAAAGCAGCTATGGAGGGGAAAAGCACCAACTCCATGCTTGTTGAATTAATTGAAGGGGGCACTTCAACGACCGGAACTAAACCAACAGAAAAGGCTATCTCAGCAAAGGGAATTAAATTGGCAGAAACATTTTTTTCATTTCCTAAACCAAAAGAGAAATCTTTACCCACTTCGGAGCACATCTATTTTGCTGTCCCGAAAAAAAGCATACATTCTGCTTGGACAGGTGGTGAAGAGGTGGTCCAATGAAAAATATTTTCACCATTGCTTGTCTGTCTAATATCCAAGACACTGCAACTGGCCTCCATTCTTTTATAAACTGCATTGAAACAGGAACAACTACTTCGTTGCCCAACACCTTGCCTGGATTTGTAATTGTATCTAGGTGGTTTTTTTCTGAAGATTTGGGAATGGCCAAAGTCTCTACTGTTTTCCATCACCCAGACGGATCCAATCAAGAAGTTGCTGACATTGGAGGGATTGAGATTAAAAAGAATCACACGATCACTATCTCTCTTCATATTGAACGCTTAGACATAAAGGAAGAAGGGGTACACAATATACAGGTCAAGATACAGCAAGGTGACAACGAGCCTATTTTCGGACACATGTATCCCCTTACAGTCGTGGCAAGAAAAGAAGAATCATGAGTATTGGCAAATAAATTTGCACTGATACAACAAAAAAAGATGTAAGTAACCGATTTGATAGGTTGGTAACCTGCCATTAAAACGGAGTTTCCTACTCTTTTCAAGAGGCAACAGTCAGATCAAATCGAGACTACCTCAGTTCAAGGTACAAGGTTCTTTCTTGCAACTTGTTTCTTGCAACTTGGAACTGCTTTCCTGTTCCCTGATAGCTGTTCCCTGATAGCTGATACCTGATACCTGATAGCTGATTACTGCTTTCCTGTTCCCTGATAGCTGACTACTGCTTTCCTGTTCCCTGTTCCCTGTAAATGGTATGACTTTAAGGGATGATTACAAACATCACTTAGCTGCCCATGAACTTTTTAAAATATCTTGTAAATTTTCCACCAAGGCCAAATTATTATCAGCTCTACCTGGAGTAAACATTTCTGCTTTCAAGGCTAACAAGGCGTCTAAAGAAGGAATTTTTTCTTTAACTCGACTAACAACCTGCAAGCTTTCGTTCAATCTATCAAAAGATTCAACCAATCCATCCAAATCCCTTGAGCCGGTCAAGGCCAGGGCCACTTCAGCAAATCGTCCATCTTCAGCTTGCAAATTATGACGAAGTACGGCTGGCATGGTAAAAGCACAGGCTAAACCATGGGGAATGGCAAAATGAGCAGTCAATGGATACGAGATGGAATGGCATAAAGCAGTTCGGGTATGGCTTATGGCTAGACCTGCCAACAAACTTGCCTCAGCCATTTGATCACGTTCCCTTTGGCCGCCCTGACCACTGGCCAAGAGCGGCAAGGCTGTAAACCCGAGGATCAAAGCTCGTGTAGCATACCCCAGGGTAATGCCATTGGCGTTGTTATTCCAAATGGATTCAGCAGCTTGGTTTATGGCGTCCAGCCCCGTGGATATGGTGCTACCCAAAGGTAGGCTATCAGTTAGGGCTGCATCCACAAAAGCAACCTTAGCCCATACAGCAGGACCAGCTAATGATAATTTTTTTTTATTCTTATGGTCCCAAACTGTAGCAAAGGGCGTAACTTCACTACCCGTTCCTGATGTAGTCGGAATTGTATATAGTGGGGAAGGTCGAAGATTTTTTTGAAATTCAGAAAATTGAATTAATTCTCTTAAAGATTTATTTGCACATTCCGAGGTCAAGGCAACGTTAATTACCTTGGCTGTATCCAGAGCACTACCGCCACCAAAAGCTAGAACAGCATCAAATAACAACCCAGAGAGACGATTTATTTCATATTGCAAGTCATCTAAATCAGGATTTTCCTGAACGCTATTCATCCACGTCACGAAATTGTTATCAACTATGGGCATCAAAAATTCATCTTCTTCAAATTGCTTGTGTCCCCGCTTAGTAGCTACTATTAAAATTTTTTGACCGTGAAGATGCTTAGTCAGTTCTTGGCGACATCCCCGTCCCACGTATAGACTTACCGGATTATAAAAATTCCACCTATTGTGTAAAAATATCATCTTTGTATCCAAGCCATAAATGCGTGTTTATTTTCTATAGGCGTGGTTGTAGGGCGTCCCAAATCTGTTCTTGAACCAGGTATGATGCGCACTTCAAGCATGGTAGGTCCCTTGCACTCTGCCAACCATGTCCATGCTGTTTTCAATTCTTGAACTGTAGTGGCCACAGCATACTGGGTATAACCACTGGCTAAAGCAATGGATTTAAAGTTTGTGCGGTCTGCCACTGTGGGTTGACCACCAACGGACTCATGGGAGGCATTGTTGAGCAGTACATGCAAAAAATTATCTGGTTTTAAGCTCCCAATAATAGGTAAAGCTCCCATATGCATAAGCATGGAGCCATCACCGTCCAAACAGACCACTTTTTTTAAAGGTTGTCCCAAGGCAATACCCAGAGCAATAGATGATGTATGGCCCATACTACCCACTGTTAAAAAATCACGCTGTACTTCCTGACGAATTTTGCGCAATTCAAACACTTCTCGAGAAGTTTTGCCAGTGGTGGAAACAACCAAAGCTTCGCCAGCCAATTCAAGAATTTGTGCTAATGCCTCTTCACGGCTCATAGTAGCAAAGTCTGAATTACGAGAGCTTTTATAACTGGCAAAGGTGTTTTTCTTGACCACGATAGCCACAGGAGCACCAGTAGTGGCTAATTGCTCCTGCACCCAATTAGCTATGTCGTACACATTGCTTTGGTCAGAAAGTACTTGGTAAGGAATCTCCAAAAGATCTAGTTGCTGCAAGGTAATCCGCCCTTGCTTTACATGTTGTGGCTCGTCAGCAAGGCCTGGTTCGCCACGCCAGCCAATAACCAATAGCATGGGAATTTGGTATACCTCTTTATCAGCAAGCGAAGTAAGGGGATTAATGGTATTTCCCAGTCCTGAGTTTTGCATATACACCACAGCGCTTTTACCTGTGGCCAGGTGATAACCACTGGCGATAGCCACAGCATTACCTTCGTTGGCCGCGGTGATATGTTGGCCGCTAGGCAAATGGTCATCTACATACGCACAAAAAGATTTAAGCAAAGAATCTGGAACACCTGTAAAAAAATTTAAGCCAACTTTTTTTAAAGCTAAAACAAAATTTTCTGGGGCAATCATAAATATATCTCTTACTTAGTTCCAGGAATAAGCTCTAAGATTTCTTTAAGAGGCATCATGTGGCCATCGCACTCAGCAGAACATCCATGAGTTAATATGGACTTAGCTGTTTGCATCATTGCCGGATAAGCACTGCGTAAAAGATGGTTAGCATAAATAACAATATTAATACCATGCTCTCGTAATTCGTCTTCTGTAACTTGATTATAACTTGAAGGCACAGCCACCAAGGGCTTGCGATCAGATAATGTGGAGTAGAGGTTACAAAATTCAAAAATCTCGGCAGGATCTTTTTGACGACTATGAATCATGATCCCATCTGCCCCTGCAGAAAGATATGCCTTGGCACGTTCAAAGGCATCATGCACTCCCTTGTCTAAAATCAAACTCTCAATACGGGCAATAATCATAAAATCATCTGTAGCTTGGGCTTTTTTGCCTTCTTGAATTTTATGACAAAAATTTTCAATAGTATCTTGAGTTTGTTCTACATCATTCCCAAAAAGGGAGTTCTTTTTAAGACCTGTTTTGTCTTCAATAATGGCCGCGGACACGCCTAAACGTTCCAAAGTACGCACAGTGAACTTAAAATGTTCAGTTAGTCCACCAGTATCTGCATCATAAATAATGGGCTTGGTGGTTACTTCTAAAACTTCATTAAGAGTATTCATGCGAGAAGACACATCCACAGCTTCAATATCGGGCTTTCCTTTGGCTGTAGAGTCAGTCAAAGAGCTTCCCCACATACCGTCAAATTCCAGGCGACCATGAGATGTGGCAATGTAGGCATGTTCAACAATAAGCCCACTCAGGGCATTATGAATATCTAAAAATCGCACTATTGGTTTAGCTTGAAGCATACGGCGCAAAGATTTCAAACGAAGGTCTGGTGTGGTCCCAATTTCTTTAAGGGCTTTGTTTAACTGTGTTGAAGAAATACCTTTAGTATATGGGACTTCAATAAGCTGGCCTCCCCATTCACTAAGAGTATCTATAACTCTTTGCCTGGTTTCTCGTTGTACCCCTTCCTTCCAATCATCACCGTGCACCACAAAATCAGGTTGTAGTTCAC
This sequence comes from Desulfovibrionales bacterium, assembly GCA_012727715.1. Classification (GTDB taxonomy): domain Bacteria; phylum Desulfobacterota; class Desulfovibrionia; order Desulfovibrionales; family Desulfomicrobiaceae; genus Desulfomicrobium. Next base: position 6,356 of record JAAYGN010000227.1, read on the forward strand.
GCAGATTAGGTACGTAGTCCAAGGTAGTTTGGGCAACTACATGAGTAACACCTTTTATATTTTCAACTACCTCTTTTCTTTGTTCAAAACTCATATATGGAATCCGCTTATAGCTTGCGATGGCTTCATCTGTTAATAATCCGATAGTGACTTCACCATATTGCATAGCTGTTTTAATAATATTTAAGTGCCCTGGATGAACCAAATCAGCACTCATACCAACATATACTTTTTTCATAAATGGACTCCAAATCAAATTTATTCTTGGCTCTTGGGAAAGGCAGGTTTTATATCAAAATCAACACAATATTCAGATAAATGTTCTTCAATATAACGAATTTCATCCTGATTTTCATAGTCAAGGTGCAACTGGGTATTTCTGAAGGACTCCCAGGGTTTGAAATATTTAAACTTTTCTCTGGTACTTGTTGAAAGTCCTATTTTTTGAGCCAGTTTTATTCTAAAGCTATCAGATGTGACAAATTCTTCAAACTGAACCAATATGACATTGGAGGGCAATGATTCTTTAGTATTTAGATGGTTGTCTCGATATCTTCCATAATCATGACTAAATTTCTTAACCGATTTTAAAAAGCCTTTGTTTTCATTCTTTAGGGCAACAAAATTTGAACGAGGGTCACGCACCGCACAAAACATAATTGCGTCTTGCACGTATTTTAATATATGGATACTCCTAATATGTATGCAATTATCAAACAAAGGAATCTTTACAGGATCCATGTTAGTTGTCATTAAATTCTCAATAATTTCATTGGCAAATAGTTTTAAACGCGAATCCATGTCCCTAAAATCACCTGTTTCATCAAATAGTATACTCATGGCTAAAACCAGCTTTGAACAATTCTGTGCATAGTCCTTTCTTTGAGAGTGTTTTCTGGCAATACGAGCAGACTTAAAATCCATAGCAGCATAAAGTGGCGCATAGCCCAGCATGTGCAGAAAGAAAAATTCAATACATGTTTTTTTCAAATCATTTTTATTGTCCTTTAATTTCAAAAAATCTTTAAACCCTCTCGATTGTTCTAAACAAGTATATTCACCAGAAATGGGTTCAATATTATTGTATTCTTTTAAAAAATCATAGACTGCCCCACTACCACTCCATCCCATACCTGAAACAAATATTCTTAAACGAGGTGGACTCAAGGAAAAATCACTTATCTTTTTGCCAGAAATAATAAGTAGTAACTTTTCAAAGGATGCAATCCAGACTTGAGCTATTTCTGGATTATTTAAAATACCCTGTGAAAATTCTGAAAATTGTTTGATCAATACAGGATGTTGTTCGCCAGCAAAAATATTTTTTATGATTTTGCCAGCCTCCAAGGCAGGTTTATCAGAAAATTGATAAAACATCATTTTTCGTTCACTAGAGACCTTGGTCAATTTGCCAATCGCTGCCTTAGCCATTTGAGAGTCACTATAAGGTGCTTTTGTTAGTCCTTGAGAAAAAACAGATTGCCAATCAGTTATTGCCTCTTGAAACTTAGCAATCTTGTAATACGAAACAGCACGTATTCTTAAAAATTCTATAGTTAATTTTCCTTCTATGTTGTTTATTAACTCTACAACTTTTGTGTAATTTTTATTTTCAAACATATTATTAATCTTGTTTAACATATCTAAAAAAC
>JAAYGN010000228.1 GCA_012727715.1 Desulfovibrionales bacterium
ACTGATAAAAAGAACCTTGCCCCTTGTAACTTGCAGCTTGCAACTTGTAACTTGCCCCTTGTAATTCCCTTCCAGAGCCTCTTTTCTATGCAAACATACCATTTGACATAATATTGTTGAGTAGTATGTTTTAGCAAAGAATAACAAAAGGAGGCAGTCATGAATCTGCAGATACTTGCCCTAAATGTAAGACGGTTGAGGACCGCCAAGGGCTTGAGCCAAAGGGTCTTGGCGGAAAACGCGGGCCTCTCCTTACCAGCAATAAAGAGCCTTGAACTGGCAAAAAGCGAGCCGCGGATGAGGACCGTGCAGGCAATCGCCAAGGCCCTTGATGTGAGGTTACAGGAACTTTTCCAGCCAGTACGACAATTATGCACTGTCCGGTTCCGTTCGGCAAAGCGGCTACAGAATCGTGAAAATATCCTGGCTGAGGTAGCGAGGTGGCTCGACAACTTTAGTTACCTTGAGGAATGTCTCAACAAAAAGAGACCCTTTAGCCTTGGTGCTGTCCGAGAACAATGTTCCAGAGACCGTCTTTCCGAGGCCGCCGAACTCTGCCGGAAAAAGCTGGGGCTGAAAGCCACGGAACCTATCCATGATGTTTGCGGATTGCTCGAACACGCAGGAGTGAAGGTTCTTCCCCTGACCATGGCTTCCGATAGTTTTTTTGGCCTTTCTGTGGGCGAGGAAGACAGCGGGCCAGCGGTGGGAGTAAACGTATGGGAGAGGATTTCCGTAGAAAGACGTATTTTCAGTGCTGCCCATGAACTTGGCCATCTCATGTTGCATCCCCAAGCCTACGATATCACCAACGTCGATGAAAACAAGGAAGAAGAACGGGAAGCCGACTGTTTTGCCGGGCATTTTTTAATGCCCAATAAAGGGTTTCGCAAGGAATGGAATGAAGCGGCTGGCTTGCACTTTGTGCACAGGGTCTTTAAGGTCAAACGTATTTTCCGGGTCAGTTATAAAACCGTGCTCGTACGTCTTCTGGAAGAAGGAGCTGTGGACAAATCCGTCTGGAAGAAATTCAATAGAGCCTATCAGCAGCTCTTTAATCGCAGCCTTTCTTTTAAGGCAGAACCCATGGGTATTGATCCAGCGGAGCCCTTTGGCCTGCAAAAATTCGATTTTTATGAAGATCGATTCAAACTCCTAACCAGGGAAGCCGTGGAAAAAGACAAAATATCCCTCAGCCGCGGTGCAGAAATGCTTGGCATTGGTATTGAGGAAATGCAGGACCTGCTCCAGCATTGGGAGGTTATTTTGTGATTCGTCCCTCGGTTTCCCGCAAGTTGATGATCATGGACGCATGCGTGCTCATTGATTTTATCAAGACGGAGAGGACCGTGTTGGAGTTGGTAAGCAAACATATCGGTCCTCTGTATGTAACCAGTCCGGTTGTGGATGAGGTTAAGGAAATCGATAATGAAAACGAGCTGATAGCCCTTGGACTGATCATCATTGAACCAGAAATCGAGGACGCCTATGTCGCCAGCAGCAGGTTTGGACCGTTATCCTTGGAGGACTGGTTGTGCCTGCTAACGGCAAAACGGCATGGGTTCACTTGTGTGACCAACGACAAGAATTTGCGAAAGCTGTGCCAACAGGAAGAGGTCTCGTTGTTGTGGGGGCTTGAGCTTGTGGCCGAACTTTACAAGGTCGGCGGAATTACTCACCAAGAGGCCAGTATTTTTGCTCAATCCATTAGGCAATCAAATCCCAAGCACATCACCGAGGAGATTATCTCACGTTTTATGGATCTCATTCGGCGCTAGAAAGGTTGCAGGTCCCGGACCTGAGGTGTGTAATTGTGCATAAATCACAGGGGCCGTACTTGCTTGTGGGCAATGTAATCAGTATGGGATATATTGTGGTACAATTTGTCCCTTGTAACTTGCCCCTTCTACCTTGCGACTTGTAACTTGCAACTTCTATCTTGAATCCCTCCATTCTTTTTTTCAACATCAATGGCTCAGGCTTAGGTCATTTAAACCGCTGCCTGGCCTATGCCCGGCAAGTGCAGACCCAAGCCCAACCTTATTTTTTTTCCCTGGCTTCCGCCATGGAAGTCATTCATTCCTTTGGGTTTGAAGGGGACTATTTTGTTTCTCATTTCTGGTCTGATAATTCTACCTTTGCCTGGAATAGTGAGCTGGCCCTGCGTTTGGGCCTTGTTTTAGAGCATATCCGCCCTCAAGTACTGGTTTTTGACGGTCCCTGGCCGTACCAGGGGTTTATCAAGGCCTGTAGGGCCTATAAAGATGATCTGGCCCTGGTCTGGTCTTATCGGGGGCTCTTAAAGGCTGAGGCCCAAAAGCCCACAGTGGATCCAGATTTTTTTGATCTTGTTCTCAGGCCCGGAGAGTTGGGGGCCGTACCCAAAGAATCCATTCTTCCTGGTGGCACAAGAGAGCTTTTGGTACCTCCAGTCTGTTTACTGGCAGATCACGAGCTCTATACTCGAGATCAGGCCAGGCAAAAGCTGGGTCTTGAGCTGGATAAAAAATACGCACTTTTTTCCTTAGGTCCTGGCAATATAAAAGACGTGACCAGTATTGGTCATGGCTTGCTCCATGAATTTACACAATCTGGCTTGACCATTTTGTGGGCCAGACCACCCATTGCTGTTCGAGATGTAGAGCTGCCCGCTGGAGTGCAGCCCTTGTCCATGTATCCTTTGGTACGCTATTTACGTGCTTTTGATGTCTTTGTGGGTGCAGCGGGGTATAATACCTGCTGTGAAGTAGTGCAGGCAGGTATTCCCTCTCTTTTGGTACCCAATGAACACTTGGCTGATGATCAGACAAAGAGGGCACAAATGGTGGCACAACATATTCCAGCTATAGTTTCAGGCTGTGATACAAAGAGCAAACAACACCTGGCAGTAAAAGAGATTTTGGCCTTGGTTGAGCAGAATACAGATACTCTCATAAAGCCATCCCTGCCTATGCATGGGGCACAGCTGGCTGCAAAGGCCTTGCTGACCTTGGCCTTTGGGGTGGCGACAGGTTAATGCACAGGTTTTTTTCTTGACTCTCGTATCCAAGGAGATACATTGTGTCTGTAAACACCTTCTATCAGACCGAAACCTTTTCTGACTGGCTCTCGAAACTTGGGAATATTCAAGTCAGGGCACGAATTCTTATCCGAATCAGGTCAGCAGAATATGGAAATTTTGGTGACAGTACTTCGGTGGGGGAAGGTGTTTCGGAAATGCGTTTACATTTTGGACCTGGGTATCGCCTTTATTTCTGGCAGGAAGGCAAGCAGGTGTACTGGTTGCTTGCTGGGGGCGATAAAAGCTCACAGAAACGGGATATTGAGCGGGCCAAAATCTTACGACGGCAAGTCCAGGAGGATAATCATGGTAAAAGTAAGTAAGTTTGATGCAGTTGATTATCTCGACAGTGAAGAAATGATAGCTGCCTATCTTTCCGCGGCCATGGAAGACGAGAATCCGGATGTATTTCTTGCCGCCCTTTCTGACGTAGCCAAAGCACGAGGCATTGCCCAGCTGGCCAAGGACACCGGGCTTGGTCGCGAAAGCTTGTATAAAAGCCTCTCACCTGGTGCAAAGCCGCGTTTTGAGACCATCATGAAGATTACCAAAGCTCTTGGGGTTCCCTTAGTGGCCAAAGCCGAAGTCGTTGACCAACAAGTACAATAAGGTATCAGCGAGCTGCACATCAATGAACATCTTCTAGGAGCTAATTACTTATCCTGTCATTTTGACCGTGAGCCTTTTTTTAGTTATTTCAGCCAACTGCGACGGGGAACAAAGTGCGGCAAGTGTGGAGGAATCCATGTATATGCTGGTTTGGTCAGGGAGAATAGTTTTGGACATGAGTAATAGCCGTGAACCTTATTGATGAAACCTGTGCTTTGCGCCACAAGCTGGCTGGGCTGGCTGCTCAACCCCCTTGGGATTTTTTAGCCCGTCATGATTTACTTACCCATAAACGACCCAAGACCCTGGCCAGAAGGTTATGGAGGATAGGGCGCAATGTTTTAACCAGGTTTAAAATTTTGCCTCCCCATGTCACCAGCTATCCTTGGTTTGCCACCTTAAAACATGTCCCAAAGGCTCAGGCACCTACTACCTTGCTGATTTGGGCTGTAGATGTTCAGCAAGACAAATTACGCAAAGCCTGTGCTGCCTTTGCTGCGCGACTAGCTGAAAATGAAAATCTGGCGCCAGTGTTGGTCACTGATGTGGCTGATTTTGCCTTGTATTCTCGTTTGGGCTGGCTGGTCGAGTATGTTCCTGATTTGCAGCCAAGAGGGAGGGCGTATAAGGAGTCCAAGCTAGGTTATCTTGCCTGGCGTTATCGGAATGCCGTGATTGTTCCTCTAGCAGCAGCCTTTGCTTCTGAAATGGACTGGCAAAAGTTGCTAAGATAGATGAGCAAAGCCCATCACTATCTATAGACCACCTCAGTGATTCGAAAAAGCCTATAGAGACCAGAATTGTAACAAGAATTCGGGAGTAAGGGGATAGAGTTTAGCTTTTTTGGTATTACCAACCTGAAGGTTTGGAAATGGTGTTGTTTTGTACTCTGATCTGATCAGGAAATTGAGATTTGGCCAAGTGCACTATTCGGATATGTTTTATAAATGTTGAAACCTTTTTAAGTTGTGGGGGTAAGGCACTATCTGGGCAAATTATTCCAACTTTTTTCCCAAGTTCTTGGGTGATGATGCGTATTGGTTCCACAAGGTCCGTATCTTTGGTGATAACAATAGCCACATCATATTTATTCATACAGCCATCATAAACAAGATGTGTAGCTAAGTTGACATCACTTCCCTTTTCTTCTTGAGAACAAACTTCAACATACTTGGGCAATCCAGCAATAGGATTGGCAAGAGGCCTGATGATTTTTTTTGAAAGAAATGAGCCATAATGTATTTGGAGGTTAGGCAAGGTTTGCAATGCGTTAAAGTAGATTTGCTGTCTCCGCGGTTGATCTGGGTCTTGCATGCCAGATACACGAGCTGTGTAGTAATTAATCTTTTGAATTTTATTGGTTTTTTATAGTAAACTTTGAACTAACGTGCTTGGATCCAACCATTTAAAAGGGCTGCGTGCTAACGCACGATAGTATAAATTAAAACCATCAATATATACAAAGGTATTATGTGTAGTTGTGACCACTTGTCTTCCTTAAAAAAGCAAGGCCGGAAGATACTCCCGGCCTTGGGCCAACAGCACGCTATTGGCGGGTACTAATAAATTACAATTATAAATTCTCTTGGATTAAGTCAATGCAGAATATGAAAATTTCTCTCTCTGGGCTGGATGTTAAGTTTAGATCAGGTATTTGCAACCATAGGATCAATCTTATAAAGTCATGAGGTTACGTTGTGTGGCCTGGTGCTATAGGGACAGCCTAATTGTACCTTTAGAACCAGCCTAGGCAAAGGATGAGCAGTGGTGAAAGTTTTTTAGCCCTGTTCCATGAATGGTTTCTACTTTTACCTAAAGAAAAGTCATGGCAAAAAACCGTTATGTCCTGCTTACGGTGGACACCGAAGCCTTGCCCAAAAGGGCCATCACCGATCATGTTCAGCGTTTGATGTGGGGCAAACATGATCAAGGTCGGGCTGGGGTGGCAGAAATGGCAGCTATTGGTCATGATTTAGGTTTGAAGCATGTATTTTTTGTGGATATGTGTGGAGCCTATGACCGGCTGGAAGAAATCCTGGAAGTTATCCGCTGGCTTGATGAGGATGGCCAAGATGTCCAACTGCATACGCATCCTGAATATTTACCCGAGAGTTTTTGGCTGGAGCATGGGTTAAGGTCCAAACCCAAGTATATGAACCAATATACGGATGAGACCAAGGCTCAATTGGTTATTGATTATTTTGCTCATCTCCTGACCAAAACCACAGGCAAGCCTGTGCTGGCGCATCGGGCTGGATCCTTTCGCTGGAACGCTTCAACTATCCGAGCCTTAAAACAGGCGCAGATTCCACTTTCTTTTAATAATTCCATGAGTGCTTTTTATCATGGGCAATGCGTGTTTAGTGAAGCAACCAATGAGCCCTTTCTTTGGAGCAACGGAATTATTGAAGTTCCAGCCACAGAAAAGAAAATTTTGCCCAAGGTGGGTAAAGAAGAATGGTGGGCCAGGCTGACCTATCCTCAGTCAGCGTATTTTCACATTCGGCCCTGGTGGGGCAAGTTTTTACTGGATATTATCAGCGACAGTCCGGATTTTGCAGTGGTGCTCCTGCATTCCTGGTCCCTTTTGTATTGGGATGATGATGGCCAGGCTACCTATGTGGATGATCAGCGTGTGCAGGGCTACCATAAATTTCTGGCTCGTTTGCGCAAAGACTATGATGTGATTACCACACCGGAATTTTTAGATTTACATAAAATGGGTAAAATCAAAACATCACACATGGTTGATCTTACCCTGGCTGAAGTGAAATCCAAGAAAAAATGAACCCCTTGATCCGTTTTTTTGACCAAGTCATTGCTCGCCCCTGGATGTCCATCAGCCGTTGGGGAACCACTGCGCTTTTAACCCAAGCCCTGACCAAAGATAGCCATACCCCACAGTTTGTGCCCCAGGCAGGAACCATGCTCTATGTCGCTGCCAGTACCCTGCCTTATCATATCAGTGGCTACACCAACCGTACTCAGGCTGTGATTCGGGCTCTGTCTCAAGCCGGAAAAACTGTCTATGCTCTGACTCGGCCCGGGTATCCCTGGGATCGGCCAGATCGCTTACAAGATGCTCAAGAAACAGCCACGCAAGTTGAAGAGATCAAGTATCACCATTTTCGTACTCCGCGTAATAATCGACCAGTACTTTTTTATACTTTTCAGGCGGCCAAGGTTATTGCCCAAAGAGCCCAAGAACAAAAGGTCGCCCTCATTCATGCTGCTTCCAATCATGTCAACGCCT
>JAAYGN010000229.1 GCA_012727715.1 Desulfovibrionales bacterium
TTTCTTGTTTTCTGTGTCCTTCGAGAATGGTTGCAAGACCAAATCAACAATTTGAGGGCGGATACAGAAATTCTTTTTCTGCAGAAGTTTGCCGGTCTTAATCACCAAGACTATCTGAAGGCACAAAATGAAGCCCTGGCTATCCTACAATGGTTCAAGCGTTATGCCCGAGCCTTTGAAGTGGAGGGATAGTAATGTCAGTCATACCTGAATTTCAAAAAAGGAAATTGCAAAGTCCTCGAAGCAATTTTTCTCTTTATTTTTCACGCATGACCGACTGGCAATTTGTGCGAGATGAGGTGAAAAGTAAGGATGGGTCGATTATTGACTTAGGAATTGCTGGGAATCGGCTTTTGAGTAATGCTAAAATGTGTCTGGCTTCCATTCATCGACGCCAGGAGCATCTCCTACAACTAGCTAAAGCTAACGGCCAGTTTGTCTTGGAAATTCGGGCCCAGTTAAAAACGCCCTTTGTATCGGGCCTTGGCAGTGGGCACCCAACTGAAACTGGCATGATCCTTGATCGCAATACAGGAGTACCGTACATTCCAGCTAGCTCCATAAAAGGCATACTACGCTTGGCTCATGCAGTGAATCTGTTAAATGATTCCACTTTGGATTCTAAATGGATTGAAAAGGGGAGAGTGAATAAGAAAGGTGATTTTAAAAGAGACCCCAATGGAGATCAAGTCAACATTAATGACCGTGAACCCTCGTTGCGTAGATACTTTGGGGATACTGACACGAAAGCCAAGGATTGCCTGCGTGGTCAGCTTGTTTTTTTGGATGCGTATCCAGAGCAAGTGCCGGCACTCAAGCCAGATATCATGAATCCGCACTATCATAAATATTACGGGGCATCCACACCTCAAGAAAAAGAGAGAGGTCCGGTCGATTGTGACGACCCCATTCCTGTTAAGTTTCTGACTATTTCTGAAGGAACTGTTTTTATTTTCAGGATATTGTTTTCACCCTTACCTCCTTTGGCTAATGAGTTAGTAGAAAAGTCTTGCTTTCGTCAGACAGATCTCAAAGATTTAGAATGTATTTTTGGGGATTTTAGCGAACAGGATCAGGAAGCAGTTCGTAATATGTTTGAGACAGCTTTTTCTCTGCTGGGTTTTGGGAGCAAAACCGCTATTGGGTATGGACGATTTACCATGGTTGAAGAAGGTAACGATACGGAAATTGGAGCTTCTTCTACTCTTGTCACAACCACAGAAAATGTTTGGGAATCAGCGAATTTATCCTGGGCACCCAATACAGGGAGTCTCTCTGTGGAGTATGAAGGGAAAAAAGCCCAAAGCAAAGACAAGAACTTGGTGCCTGAAAAGTACCACACAAGCTTGTTTAAACGTAAAAAAGTTGTCAAAGTAAAGGTCACCGTACAGGCTACCGGGAATTTGTTTGAAATTCTTAAAATTGATTAAAGGTTATCCATGACCCTTGACCTTACTTCTTTTACAAACGCCTTATCATCACTGGAGCGGGGTTTATCCCGCTCCTTATTTAATTGCACTTTTATAGATTAGACCATGTCTGCCCACGTAATCATTAATGAACAACATTCCTTAAATACCAATCAGGTGCAAATTCTGGAAAAACGTTTTCCAGGTTATTCTTTGGTGCCCATTCCAGCCACTGGCTTGTCCCGACTTGAGCAGGAGAAGTTGGCCCAAA
>JAAYGN010000230.1 GCA_012727715.1 Desulfovibrionales bacterium
GTAAACTTTTATATAAGCCTGCCATGTCTTCATCATCATTGTAATAATCTTTGCCCACAATGGCTTCCAGGCTCTGTTCTGGGGCATAGGCTGACAAGTTGTATTGGCCTGGCGCAAGGATGATTACACGGTTGGAGCCCAAAGCTGCCAAAAATTCAAGTTCTGTGGAGACAGTGATGGTGGTCACGGACGCGTCAGCGTTGGGGTCAGGAACAATCTTTACATCCTGGGCATTGATAAACACAGAGCTGGTGGGCAGGTTGGGATAGGCCTTGTGGACATACCAAAAACCTGTACCGTCATGGTCGATTTCATAAACTTCATAAAATGTTGTCCCATCCTGCAGGGCCAGTTTATCACTGCTATGCAGCATCCACCCTTTTTGGGCCTGATCAACAATTTGGGCGGCATTAGTAAAGGGCATATTAAAAAGAGAGCTGTTGTCAGTAACAACTTCAACAAAAAATTGTTTTTCCGCCAAAACCGGGGAAGAGAAAAACAAGACCAAACCAAAAAGAAGAGCCAGGCGTAAGAACTTCATGGTGCCTCCTTAAAAAATCTATGGACCCAGTGAGTCGCAATAGATTATACTTGTTATCTGTCTGGATTGTATTAAAAAATACAATTTTCAAAGGTAACATGTTCACTGTCTTGTATTTTCTTATCATTATTGCCGGTAAAACTTGTATTCTTCACTAAAATAGTAGCACCGTAATTTATAAATATGGATCTGCCATTATTGGTAAAAGCACAAGACTCAAAAACAATATCATGAGATTTTGTATCGGCAAAAATACCCCCTGCATTATTATGGAAAAGAGAATTATTGCAGGTTATGTTTTCACTTCTGGAAATCTCCATGGCCCTATGTGTGCATTCAAAGATTGTTGACGTATTCATGGTTACGGTTTTTGTTTCATTTAGTGTCAATCCTACAACTCCGCTACCAAAGAGACGGCAGTCGGAAATATGTATGTTTGTACTGCCACTAAAATAAAACACTCCACCTGTGCAATCACCAGCCTCAGAATGGCCAGCAATCAAGTTTTTTAAGGTAATGGTATCGCAATGTATGAAGGTCAGTACTTCTACATATCTTGGGTCAACAATAAGGGTTACACTGCCTGGCTCTTCAGCCATGATGGTCAGGTTAGATAATCCCCAAAGCTGTAGTCCATGGCCATCGTATTCCTTTTTCCAAACAATACCGCTCTCATCTTGTCCTTCGACCATAGTACTGGGCAACACTTCATTGGGATCAAAATCTGATAGCTTGTATTGTCCAGGTTGGAGAATAATAGTGCGATTGGAGCCCAGTGCTTCCAAAAATTCTCGGACAGTAGATACGGTGATGATGTTGGAGGATGGATCGACTTTGGGATCAGGAATAATTTTTACATCCTCGGCCCTGATAAATACAGCTTGGGCTGGCAGGTCCGGATAGACTTGGCCGACCTTGATAAAACCAGTGCCATTCCTGTCCAGTTCATCAATCTCATAGAATGTTGTGCCATCCACCAAAGTATATTCAGCAGCAACATGAAGAATCCATCCCTTTTCAGCCTGATCCACAGGGAGGGCCATGTTGGGATGGGGCATGTTCAACAGATGGATGCTCTCACCCTCAACTTGGACATAAAATTGTTTTGCAGCCAGGGTTTGAGAAGAGAAAAACAAGGCCACACTCAAAAGAAGAGTCAAACGAAAAAATTTCATGGTGCCTCCTTATCCAGCATCTTTTTATTAGGGATGTGACAGAATAAATCAGCAGTTCCTTAAAGTGTGTTTAGGATCTGGTAGTTAGTCCATACTTCTTTAAACGATACTGCAAGGTCCGTCGACTAATACCCAAGGCTTGGGCTGTTTTTTCGCGATGTCCATTATGTTGGCGCAAAGTTTCTTCCAGAGCACGTAATTCTGCTGCTTCCAAGGGGTTGGAGGGCTGGTTGGAAGACTTGATGGGTGAAATGCCCTTGGCAATACGCAAGTGGTCAGGCAGATCCTGAAGATCCAAAATATCCCCCCGACACAAAATAAGAGAACGTTCCAGCACATTTTCCAGTTCGCGTACATTGCCTCGCCATTCATGCTTGGTTAGTGCGGCTAAAAAGTTACGGCTTACGGACCGCAACGGTTTGTTATTTTTTTGTCCCAATTTTTCCAGTAAATAGTCAACCAGCAAGGGGATATCCTCTGTTCGATCCCGGAGTGGCGGGATAGAAATTTCCAGAACATTTAATCGATAATAGAGGTCTTCTCGAAATTGTCCCTGGGCAATCATTTGGGGTAAATTTCTATTGGTCGCAGCAATAAAGCGAATATCAACATCAATGGGAGTAATGCCCCCCAAAGGTTCAATAATACGTTCTTGCAGAGCCCGTAAAATTTTGGCCTGCAAGGCCAAGGGCAGTTCACCAATTTCATCTAAAAATAAAGTACCTCCAGCCGCCAATTGAAAACGCCCTGGCTTGTCTTGGGTGGCCCCAGTAAAAGCACCTTTGACATAGCCAAACAGCTCACTTTCCAGAAGTGTTTCTGGCAGTGCGGCACAATTAACCTTGATCAGTGGACCGGCCTTGCGCAGGCTATGCTCGTGAAGCAATTGGGCGACCAATTCTTTGCCTGTTCCTGATTCGCCTAAAATAAGCACATTGGCTTCACTGGGACCAACCTGTTCAATAAGGTCCATAACAGTCTGCATGGCCGGGCTATCCCCAATAATACGCGTTTCCCGCAATTGGCCGATTTGTTTTTTGAGTTCTGTGTTTTCCTTGAGTAACGAGCTGTGTTGTATGGCTTTTTGCACCACAGCCAAAAGTTCGTCATTGTCAGCAGGCTTGGTCAGATAGTCAAAAGCTCCGGCTTTCATGGCTTCCACAGCGCTACCTACATTGCCAAAGGCCGTGAGCATGATCACTGGCGGGAAAGCATGTCCTTCTTGCAAGCGTTGTAACACCTCCAGACCAGTCAGACCTGGCATGCGCATATCCAATAAGATTGCATCAATGTTTTTGGTGCGCACCAAGTGTAGTCCGGCTGATCCATTATCAGCCTCCAGCACCTTGAATCCGGCATCACCGAGTACGGCCCGAAGCATAAGACGATGGGCTGGTTCGTCATCAATGATGAGAATGGTATGGGGCATATTATGACTCCTGCAAATGTGTTTGGGGAAAGAAGAGAGAGATGCACGTGCCTTGGCCTGGAGAGCTGTCGATGGTGATGCTCCCTTCATGTTCTTGCATGATGGTATGAACAATGGCCAGCCCCAAGCCCGTACCTTGGTCCCGAGTAGTGAAAAAAGGTTCCAAGGCATGCTCTTTGTCTTCAGCACTCATACCTTGACCATTATCTTCAATGGTTACCCAGATCCCCCTGGTCTCAGCTTGGCTGGCAAGCACGATTTCTCCACCAGCGGCGGGCATGGCCCCAATACTATTATGTAGTAAATTGATGAGGGTTTGTTTGAGGGCGTCACGATCAGCCACCAGAGATGGGGCATGGAGGTCTGAGGTCAAAACACAGTGCCGGGCTTTTAAATCCATGGACAGCAAGGTGTGCACTTCTTGAAAAACTTCAGCCAAAAGGATGTGGGTAAGCTCCAATTGCCTGGGCCGGGCCAAAAAAAGCAGGTCCGTGATAACCCGGTTTAAGCGGTCAGCTTCCTGGACCATGGTCTGGGCATAGAGCTCTTCTGGCTCTTGACCGGCCAATTTTTTGGAAAAAAATTGGGCAAAGCCCCGCAAGGCAGATAAAGGATTACGGATTTCATGGGCCACTCCAGCAGCCATGCGTCCAATGGCAGCCAACTTTTCTGTGCGGTGCAGTTCCTGTTCCAGGCGAACCATTTCCGTGCGATCGCGAATAAGCACCAAGCTTTGTCCGGAGCCATCTTTTAAGGCCAGTTGCAGGACTTCCAGGTGCTTGCCATCAGATTTGTAGGTGGTCCATTCCTGGTCTGTTTGCTGTGGTGTATCAAGGCCCAAAGAAGTGAGAAAAGATGGCCAATGCTGACCAACACTTGTTTGCGAGCCCACCAGAGCCAAAGCCGAGGGATTTGCGGCCACAATGGTCCCGTCCGTGGCTATGGTCAGCAATCCGTCAGGCATATGATCAAGGAGGCGGGCATTAAAAGATTGCAGACGATGTAAACGTTGGCTTTGTTCCTGGCGTTGTAAAAAACCCATCAGTAAAATCCAAAAGATGATCGTAACTGCCAAGATATAGCTGGTTTGCAGAATGGCAGTCCTTTTGTATTTCCCAAAGGCAGCCAGATGCTGAGCCATGTCCACCCCGACCAAAAGAAGAGGGGGTTCACTCTCGGTAAAACTCTGGCCAACATTATTGATAATATCGACACTTTGCGGACTGAGCCTACCCAAAACCATAAGCGGCTGCCCTTCAAAATTCAGTTCCCCGCTCCATTCCCCGGCAGTGCCCATGCTTTCCCAGGCTATGGTGGGCAACTGCTCTTGTAGGGCTTTGGGATCACTATGGGAAGAAAACAGGATATGCCCATTATGGGTAAAAAGACCGATAAACCGGGCATCAGTTCGTTTGATATGATCCTGGAGAAGCTCCCGGGCCAGGGTGCGGCGCAAGAGCAGGGCAGCATTGGATGATCCGGCCAAGGAGGGCAGATGCAGTTCTCGATTTAAATTAATTTCAATGCCAGCAGCAATGCTTCGGGCGGTGACCAGAGCATGTTCTTTAAAGGCATCTTGTTGTTGACGGAGATTACGCCAGGTAGAAAAGCTTAACGTCAGGCCCAGGACCAAAACAGCCAGGGTGGCCACAGCAATGGTGCGATTTTGGGAAGGAAGAGCAATTTCCATAACATGGATTTTGCGTTAAAAAATGCAAACTAGCAAGGTTTACACCAAAGACTAAACTTTACAGAAAATAAAGACGAATTTACAAAAGAATATCCCCAGTTTGTTAGTTCTTGAGCCAATAAATTTTATAAAGAGATAACCTATGAAAATTGCAGTTGAAATCAGTTATTACCCGTTGAGTGAGCACTATAATCAAATTATTCATGATTTTATAACCAGGCTGGCCACCCATCAAGAAATTGATCTGCGTCCCGGAGCAATGAGTTCCATTATTGTTGGCCGTTACGAAGATATTTTTCAAGTGTTACATGAAGAAGTTCGGGAGTTCATGGAAAAATATCCTGCGGTACTGCATCTAAAAATTGCTAATTCTTGCCCAGTTGAGTAAACACTTGCCTGAGTTTATGCATTTGCACCAAGCCAAGAGAAAAAATGAAGAGCCCCTATTGGTTGCCCTGTGTACTATCTCCAAAGAAACAAAATTATTTGCCTTTTATGTGAGGTTATTGTCCTAAGGTCACTATTTTACTCATTATACGGAGGGTCCTATGCGTTTTAGAACAATGCTTGGTTTGATGATGGTGGCTTTGCTGTGGGTGAATATGGTTCAGGCCGCAAGCACAGATACCTTGGTGGTGGGGGTGACCTCAGACATGCATACCATGGATCCAGGTGTTTCCAGTGATAATATTGACTGGCGACAAATCTATCCCTGTTATGATCGTCTGGTGAAGTACAAGGTGGAAAATGGTTTGGGCTCCACAGAGGTAGAGCCCATGGTGGCTGAATCTTGGACTGTATCTGACAATGGCCTGGAATGGATATTTACCATTCGTCAAGGCATCAGTTTTGGTGATGGCAGTCCTTTAACAGCTGAAGCAGTGCGTTACTCTCTGGACCGTACCCTGGCCATTGGCAAGGGACCGGCAGATAATATTGGCGCTATTGAAACCATGGAAGTGGTTGATGATTACACCTTAAAAATTACCCTGAAAAATCCTTATGGTCCTTTTTTACAAACCCTGGCCACCAATGGGGCAGCCATTATCAATCCCAAAGTAGCCGCCCAGGAAGTGGATGGGGACAAGGCCCAAAAATACTTGGCTGAACATGCTGATGGCAGTGGTCCTTTTACCTTGGTGGAATGGACTCGGGGGCAGCGGTGTGTGCTGGAAGCCAAGGCCAATTATTGGGGAGTAAAACCTGCGCTTAAAAAAGTAATTATTCGTTTCATGACCGAAGGAGCGGACCGGCGCATGGCCCTGGAACAAGGGGACGTGGATATTGCTGAATATATTCTTATTGATCAGATTCCCGCCCTGGAAAAAAATCCAGATATCGTTGTGCACCGATTCCCATCCCAAATGGTCGAATATGTGTATGTGAATTGTCAGGACCCCAAGCTGAGCAATCCTCAAGTACGCCAGGCCCTGTCCTATGCTGTGGATTACCAGGGGATCATTGATCATGTTTTACAAGGTAGCGGGGTACAGATGCGTGGTCCTATTCCTGATGGTATGTGGGGACACCGGCCAGATGTTTTTCAATACACCCGCGATGTGGCCAAGGCCAAGGAATTGCTCAAGGCTGCTGGAGCTGAAAACCTGGAATTGACCCTGATCTATTCTGAACGTCGCTCCACCTGGGAACAAATCGCTTTGGTCATGCAGGCCAATTTGGCGGACATTGGCATTAAACTTAATTTGGAACTTCTGGCCAACCCGACCTTACGGGATCGGCTGGACAAGGGTGATTTTGAACTTTGTTTGGGAGCCTGGAGTCCGGACTTTGCTGATCCGTACATGTTTATGAACTTCTGGTTTGATTCTGCCAATGCCGGGCTACCGGGTAATCGCAGTTTTTACAAAAATGACCAGGTCGATGACCTGGTGCGCAAGGCGGCTGTCTTGTCTGATGTGGAAGAGCGCAAAGCTTTATACAGCCAGGCACAAGACATTATTATGGAAGATGCCCCTTATATTTTCCTGTACCAGATCGAGACCATTGTGCCCATGCGCGCTGCTGTGCAGGGGTATGTCTTTAACCCCATGCTCGAATCCATGTATAATTTTGAAACCATCTGGAAGAAATAATCTCTTACGTAGCGCCAGGAACTCAATTCTGGCGCTACTTTTTTATGCATGCGTAGCTATATAATTAAGCGGCTCTTGGCAGCCATCCCGGTTTTATTGGGCGTGACTCTGCTCACTTTTCTCATTTCCCACGCCATTCCAGGAGATCCGGCCGCACTTATTGTTGGCCCCAAGGCCAGCAAAGAGGCTGTGGAAGCCATTCGTATTGAACACGGCCTGGATAAGCCTTTGCCCATCCAATACCTGCGCTATATGAACGGGCTTTTGCATGGGGATCTGGGGCAATCCATTCGCAATCATCGCCCTGTGTTGCGTGATTTGGCAGATTTTTTTCCAGCAACTTTGGAGCTGACTTTGGCCAGCCTTTTTTTGTGCCTGGCAGTGGGTATTCCTTTGGGAATTTTAGCTGCTGTGTACAGAAACCGTTTGGCTGATCACATCACGCGCATTATTTCTGTTATTGGAGTCTCCACCCCTGTGTTTTGGTTGGGACTGATGCTTTTATTATTATTGTATCGCAACTTGGGTTGGCTCCCTGGATCTGGTCGTTTGGATATTACCAGTACAGCTCCGCCAGGTATTACCGGACTTTATACCCTGGATGCTCTTTTGGCTGGAGACCTGGGCCTTTTTTGGGAAGCCCTGCGTCATTTAATTTTGCCAGCTTTTTGTCTGTCGTATGTGTATTTGGCCGTTATGACCCGCATTGTGCGCTCCTCCATGATTGCTGCCCTGGGTCAGGACTATATCATCACTGCCCGGGCCCATGGTTTGTCAGCTGGGCGTATTATTTTTAAACACGCCTTTAAAAACTCGCTGATCCCCACCATTACCATTGCTGGATTATCCTTTGGAGAGCTTTTGGGTGGAGCTATTTTAACAGAAACCATTTTTTCCTGGCCAGGTATGGGCAAATATGTGGTCGATTCCATAACCACCCTGGATTTTCCAGCCATCATGGGTTTTACTTTGGTGGCCAGTACTGCCTATGTGGGCATCAACCTTTGCGTGGACATCCTCTATGCCTTACTTAATCCTCGCATCCGCTACTAAGTCCACCTTACCCGCCTGGGTGCGGGAATTGGGGCTGACACTGCGCATTTTAAGTCGCAATCCTTCTGCTGTGTTAGGCGGCATGATCATTATGACCATGGCTTTTTTGGCCCTGGCTGCACCTTTTATTGCCCCGTACGATCCGATCATGCTTTCCTTGCCCGACCGCTTGCAAAGCCCTGGTAGTGCACATTTTTTTGGAACAGATGAATTGGGTCGAGATATTTTTTCCCGTATTTTATATGGAGCACGTATTTCTTTAACCATTGGCTTGTTGGTAGTGGGGGTCGCGGGTATCACCGGCTCCCTCATTGGAGCCGTGGCTGGATATTTTGGAGGAGTCATTGATAATGTCATCATGCGCTGCATGGATGTTATTTTATCCTTTCCAGCTCTGGTCCTGGCCCTGTCCCTGGCCGCGGCCATGGGTCCCAGCCTGGTTAATGCCATTTTGGCCACAGCTGTGGTCATGATTCCCAAATTTGCCCGCTTGGTGCGGGGTGAAGCCTTGGCTATTCGCGAGATGCCCTTTGTGGCTGCCAGCCGGGTGGCTGGAGCTGGTCATCTGCGGATAATTTTTCGCCATATCCTGCCCAATTGCTTAAATGCAGCCATTGTTCTGGCCACCTTGACCTTGGGTGATGCCATTCTCATTGCAGCGTCTTTATCTTTTATTGGTTTGGGCGCTCAGCCACCGACCCCAGAATGGGGAGCCATGATTGCCTCGGGGCGCAAGTTTCTCATGGACCAATGGTGGTATGCCACTTTTCCTGGCCTGTTTATTCTGGTCACGGTCATTGGTTTTAATATTTTTGGTGACGCTGTGCGCGACGTCCTGGATCCGCGCATCCGACGCTAATGACTGGCCCCACAAATACCATCTGACAAGTCAAGGACTTGTCCGTGGGCTTTGAGACCCACCAGGGCCCAGCTCATGTTTTGGACCGGGTTTCTTTAGCAGTGCAAAAAGGAGAAATCCTGGGTTTAGTAGGGGAAAGTGGTTGCGGTAAATCTGTTTTGGCTCGTTCGATCTTGCGCCTTATTCCTTCGCCTCCAGGGGTACTGTTGGGCGGGCAAATTCTTTTTGGTGATCAGGATTTACTCAAACTTTCCGAAAAATCCATGCGCGCCCTGAGGGGGCAACAAATCTCCATGATTTTTCAAGAGCCCATGACCAGCTTAAATCCTGTGTTTACCATTGGCCATCAAATGCGCGAAGTTGTGCGGACCCATAAACCCATGACCAAGGCCCAGGCCAATGCGTTTTGCTGTTCCATGCTGGCCACAGTTCGCTTGCCTGATCCTGACAATGTGCTCCAGCGTTATCCCCACGAGCTTTCCGGGGGTATGCTCCAGCGAGTCATGATTGCCCTGGCCCTGGCCTGTAATCCAGCTCTGCTCTTGGCTGATGAACCCACCACAGCCTTGGATGTTACGGTGCAGGGACAAATCTTGGCTATTTTATCGGAACTGGCCACTGCCCAAAACCTGGCTGTTATTTTTGTGACCCACGATATGGGGGTAGTGGCTCAACTTTGTCATCGGGTCGCAGTTATGTATGCTGGTCAATTGGTTGAGGAGGCTCTGGTCCATGATCTTTTTGCCCAACCAGCCCATCCCTATACCCAGGGGCTGATTGCCTCTATTCCCGGTCAAACTCCAGGCCAGTTGCAAACCATTCCCGGTTCTGTGCCCAGTGCTCTGCAACCCCCGTCTGGATGCCGTTTTCATCCCCGCTGCCCCAAAAGCACTGGGCATTGTGCACTGCATACACCACAACTTTTGACTGTGGCTGACCAGCATAAAGTGGCCTGCCATCAGGCCCACAACAGGGCTAGCGTATGACCGCTCCTCTTTTAACCCTGGACAAGGTCTGCAAACGCTTTTTGGTGCGTAAAAATTTTTTCGGTTCAGGGCGACGCTGGCTCACGGCTGTGGATCAGGTGTCCTTGGTTGTTCATCAGGGTGAAACCTTGGGTCTGGTGGGGGAGAGTGGTTGTGGCAAAAGCACAGTGGGCAATCTGATTGTCCGTCTTTTAGCTCCAGATAGTGGAGAAATCATCTTTGATGGTCGAAACATTTCCACTTTATCCGGTCAGGCCTTGCGTGCTGCTCGGGCCAAGATGCAAATTGTTTTTCAGGATCCCTATAGCTCTCTTGATCCGCGTATGTCTGTGGGCGCTATTGTGGCGTTGCCCTTGCGTGTGGCCGGTCTTTATCAAGGAACTCTATTGCGGGAACGGGTTATTAGTGCCCTGGCCGAAGTAGGGCTGGGTGAAGATAGTCTTGAACGCTATCCCCATGAATTTTCTGGTGGCCAAAGACAGCGTATTGCTTTGGCCCGGGCTTTGGCTGTGCAGCCTGCTTTTGTGGTTTTGGATGAACCCACCAGTGCCCTTGATGTTTCGGTTCAAGCCCAAATCTTACAGCTTATGGCTGAATTACAAGCCCGCCATGGCCTAGCCTATTTATTTATTTCCCATAATTTAAACGTGGTCCGCCATGTCAGTCAGCGCACGGCAGTGATGTACTTGGGAGCGGTGGTGGAAACCGGGTCCACAGAAGACCTTTTTACTTCTCCAGCTCATCCCTATACTCAGGCGTTGCTGGCTTCTGTGCCCGTGGCTGACCCAAGGCAGCGCCAAAATCTGGCTCGTTTAAAAGGCGATGTGCCCAGCCCCCTGGATTTACCCCCGGGCTGTGGTTTTCATCCCCGTTGTCCCCTAGCTTTTGACCTTTGTACCAAAGAGGCTCCACAATGGGTCAGGATCGCTCCTGGCCATGAGGTGGCCTGTCATTTACACCAATAAACCTAGATCACTTATAAGGATAGATAATGAAAATTTATATGAGCGCAGATATTGAAGGAGTAAACGCAGTCGCCAGACATGAACATTCCCGGGTGGGAGAACGAGAGTATAACCTGGCTCGTCGTTTGATGACCAATGAGGTCAACGCAGCCGTCAGGGGAGCTTTTGCCTCGGGCGCGACCTTGGTTGATGTGGCGGACTCCCATATTGTGGGGCTGAATCTTTTGCCCGAAGACCTGGATCAGCGGGCCCGCTTGATCATGGGTTCACCCCGGCCCTTGTCCATGATGTATGGCATTGACTCTAGTTACGCCTCTGTATTTTTTATTGGCTACCACGCCATGGCTGGTACTAAAAATGCCAGTATTGTGCACACCTTTACCGGACGCGTGCAAAGGGTGTATTTAAATGGCATTGCTGTGGGTGAATTGGGTTTAAATGCAGCCTTGGCCGGGCATTTTGGCGTGCCAGTAACCTTGGTGACCGGAGATGTGGCCGCCTGTCAGGAAGCTGAAGCATTACTGCCTGGAGTGCGTACCGTGGCGGTCAAAGAAGCCATTGGTGCTTACGCGGCCCGTTGCTCCCATCCGACCATAACCTGTAAGGCCATTGAAGATGCCGCTTTAGACGTGGTCGCCAATCCCCCAGCAGTGAAACCTTTGGTCCTGCATGGGCCAGTAGAGCTGGTGGTTCATTTGACTACAGCCTCGGGTGCAGATCGAGCAGGCATGATCCCTCGTTCTGAACGCGTGGATGATTGTGTGGTCCGCTATGTGGGTGCGGATATGCTTGAAGCGTTCCAGGCTTTTAATGCCATGGCCTGTTTGGTGGAATTGGTGCCCTTTATTTGATGAATGCCTGTAGAGTGGTTATGTTAAGTGTCCAGGAGAGTGCCTTGAGTCGATATTTGCGTTCTGTGGGCTAAGATTTATGAATACTTTGGTAAAGACAATGCCATCTTCCAAAATTTTTTCTTCCGCACATTGCCAGCCTTTGGTGCAGCATTTACGCTCTCACTTTCCCGGGCTTTTGGCGGTCTATGCCTTTGGCAGCCGCATTCAGGGCCTGGCCACAGTTGATAGTGATCTGGATTTGGCAATTTTGCTTCCAGGCTATGCTGATCCTTTGTCATTATGGACACTATCAAGCGAATTGGCTGAGTTGGCTGGATGCTTGGTGGATGTTCTTGATCTGCGCGCAGCCTCCACTGTCATGCAAGATCAGATTTTAACCACAGGCATACGTTGCTGGGCTGCTGATGACAATCAGGCTGATATGTTTGAAATAGCCATGCTTAATGAGAAGTTGGCTTTGGACGAGGCCAGGTCCGAGCTATTGGACGATATTGCCAAGCGGGGAACTATCTATGACTGACGATCTGCTCTTGAACAAGGCCGCCACTATTGAACGCTGCGTGGCCAGGGCGCGAGAAGAATACGCAACCAATCCAGACGGATTTGACCAGGATTTTACCCGTCAGGATGCGGCAATTTTGAATATTCAACGGGCCTGTGAAGCAGCCTTGGACATGGGTCATTACTTGGTTCGGCGCGAACATCTTGGGATACCCCAAAGTGCCAGAGATGTCTTTGCCTTACTGCACAAAGGGGATTGGATTGACTTAGCCTTGACTGAAAATTTGCAACGCATGGTTGGTTTTCGCAACATTGCAGTACATGATTATCATACTTTACACTTGCCTATAGTAGTCAGCATTATCACCAAGGAGCTGGATAATTTGCTGACCTTTAGTCGTGTTTTATTACAAAAGGGATAGGATTTAACGACCCTGACAGCGAGATTCCCGGCCCAGGCAATCTGCCAGCCAGATCTTGACCAATGCTTGTCGGGTTACGCCCAGGTGTTTGGCTTCCCTGTCCAGGGCCTCGACCATCCAAATGGGAAAATCAACATTGACACGCTTAGTTCTATTGGGACGTGATGCTTTAGACAGGTCCACAAAGGATTCTATGTCACCGTTATTATCAAAATGCTCATCAAATTTCATATATTTATTATATAAAATAATATAAAAATGGTCAATGATGAAACAAGTCTTGTTTTTTAGGACTTGAGGATAAAGATACCGGCAGATAGGAAAGAACGTATTGTATTTTTGAAAGATGGATGAGGTAAGAAAAAATTTTATACCAGATGGGTACGTATTGTTTTGAAATAAAGGCCTAGATGAGATGTAGCAGGGGATACAAAATGTTTAAAGCCATTACGTCTGTGTTTAAAAAGGCAAAGAAAAACTCCAGTTCAAAAGGTCCTAAACTTCCGGTTTTATCTAGAAGAACAAGATACTCCTCTCATCCATAGCCTCTTATCCTCTTGGTTATTGTCCATAATTTTGAAGTGCTGCACCCACAACATTGCCCACCCAACAATAATTGGAAAAAATGCCTTTGGTCCATTGACAGGTCATGGCCGTGGTTGCCCTAATCGTATAAACATTTTATAAACCTTTTTCAGCTACTTGCGTCTTAAAATCATTTTTTTATTTTAGAGCGCTCATGAATTTTTCTTCTTTTGATTATTTTCAGTCCTATCTTGATTCTCTGGGCCTTTTTTCCATCCAGCTTGGCCTTAAACGTATGGATCAGGCCCTGGGACGCCTGAATTTGACCCGGCCCAAGGCCCCTGTGGTCCATGTGGTAGGCACCAATGGCAAAGGATCTACTTCCGGCTTTTTGGAGGCCATGGCCAGAGCCCATGGCTTGCGTACCGGCCTCTATACCTCCCCGCATCTGGTCCAGGTTCGAGAACGCATACGTATCAATGGCCGCATGTTACCAGAAACAACTTGGATGCAGGGTGCCAATGCTGTTTTGTCCAGCTGTGATGTGGGCTTGACCTATTTTGAAGTATTAACAGTCATGGCCATCTATTTTTTTGAAGAGGCTGGTCTTGATCTGATTATTATGGAGGCTGGTCTTGGAGGCACCCATGACGCCACTTGCGCTATCAGTGCTGACCTGACCATTATGACTCCTGTGGCTTTGGATCATGAGCAAATTTTAGGTCCAACCCTTAAGGATATTGCCCGGGACAAGGCCGGGGCTTTGGGCCGCTGCCCAGCTGTTACTGCGTTGCAGGACAGCCAAGTCATGGATATTTTTTTGCAGTCCACCAATGGTGAGCCATTGGAATGCCTAAACACCTATGCCCAAGAACAGGGTTTTTATTTTCCTGGTCCGCATCTGGCCATTACACCAGATATCTTAGGTGAACATCCCCTTTATCAGGTGCCCAATGCAGCGTTAGCTGTCCTTGCCTGGAGCACCTTATGCACTGTGCAAGGCTGGCAATTTCATCCTGATGTCTGTATAAACGTTCTGGGTACAACACATTTCCCCGGACGTTTTCAACAGCATGGACCAGTGCTTGTGGATGGAGCGCATAACACCTTGGGCTTACA
>JAAYGN010000231.1 GCA_012727715.1 Desulfovibrionales bacterium
ATCCAAAAAGGGACCCACCGCCGCCACCAAAAATAACTCCCATGCCTTCTTTACCTGATTGTAACAGAACAAGAACCACAAGGGTGATACAGGCTATAATGTGAATGGTGATAATCAGGGACAAAGGCACCTCCTAAAATTAGGCCAGCACAATCTGGCTAAAACTCTTGGCTTGAAGACTTGCGCCGCCTACCAACACACCGTCCACATTGTCAAGGTGAATGATTGTTCTAGCGTTGTCTGGTTTGACCGATCCCCCATAAAGGATACGTATTTTTTGGCCGTATTCTGGCAACAAGGACACTAGTTGGGCACGAACAAAAGCATGAGCGGCCATAATTTCTGCTGGTCCAGCTACCTCGCCAGTACCAATGGCCCACACCGGTTCATAAGCCACGGCCAAGGTCTTGGCTGTAGCCATGGATAACGCATTCGCCAAGCCCATCGCAAGTTGTCTGGCCAAAACTTCCTCAACCTTGCCCGCCTGACGCTCGGCAATGGTTTCCCCAATGCACAAGATCATGTTCAAGCCCGAATGGAGACCAAAAACAATTTTTTGACCAATGAATTCATCTGGTTCGCCCAACACATGACGACGCTCGGAATGTCCGGCCAGGGCATAAGTGCAACCCAAAGCCTTAAGCTGCTCTGGCGCAATTTCACCTGTAAAGGCACCTTGGCCAGCAGGGTAAAAATTCTGGGCTCCCAAAAAACATCCCGGTACTTTGGATAAGATCGGTCCCACTGCCCCAAGCATGGTAAAAGATGGGCACAAAAGCACTTCCCGATCCTGAAGCGAATTGCTAGTTAGAAGTTGCATCAGCTCAGTGGCAGTTTGTACCCCCTCTTCCACAGTCTTGTACATCTTCCAATTGGCAGCCATCAATTTCTTCATGATTTTTTCTCCAAAGCAACAAAGGCTGGCAGTTCCTTGCCTTCAAGAAATTCCAAAAAGGAGCCGCCGCCTGTGGAAATAAAAGAAAATTTATCTGCCAGCTTGAGCTGTTCAACAATGACATTGGTGTCCCCGCCACCCAAAATAGTCAGCCCAGAAATTGCGGCCACTACCCGGCATAAATTGATGGAGCCTTGAGCAAAAGCAGGATTTTCAAAAGCCCCCAAAGGACCGTTCCAGATGACGGTTTGGGCATCCCTAATGACTTCAGAAAATAAGGTGTGCGATGCTGGACCAGTATCTAAAATCATTTCACCAGCAGGGATATCTTGATAGGTGCGTACTCCTGAAGCAATGCCTCCTTTAGGATTATCACCCAAAATAAAATCCACAGGCAGATAAAATTTCACGCCCTTTTGTCTGGCCTCCACCATAATATTCATAGCATCTTCCAGAAGGTCGTCTTCCACCAGGGAAGTGCCCACTTCAAAGCCCTGGGCCTTGCGAAAGGTATTGGCCATGGCACCACCTACAATCATGGAGTCAACTTTATCCATCAACGCCCGTAAAATACCCAGTTTGGAGGACACCTTGGCCCCACCAATAATGGCCACAAAGGGACGGGCTGGGTCCTTTAAGGCCTGGCCAAGATATTGCCATTCTTTTTTAAGCAGGAGCCCACCACAACACACATCCATAAATTCAGTTACCCCGACCACAGAAGCATGGGCACGGTGGGATGCTCCAAAGGCATCATTGACATACACTTCTGCCAAGGCAGCCAAGGCCTGACTAAAGTCAGGATCGTTTTTGGTTTCCCCTGCATGAAAACGCAAGTTTTCCAAAAGCAGCACCTGTCCTGATTCAAGGGATTGGGCCATGGCCAGAACTTCTGGACCAATACAATCTGGAGCCATAAGTACTTCTCGGCCCAACAGAGTGGATAAATGCTTGGCCACTGGTTTGAGGGAAAACTCAGGTACTGGCTCGCCCTTGGGTCGCCCCAGGTGCGAACAAAGAACCAGGGAGGCTCCTTGATCCAAAGCCAGTTGTAAGGTGGGCAGACTTTGCTTGATGCGATTATCGTCAACAATAACATCACCCTTTAAGGGCACATTATAATCCACGCGCATAAGGACTCTTTTTCCACTGACAGATATTTCATCGAGAAAACGCATAGTCTCTCCTCGTCTAAAAAGAGCAGGTTATGGTGTTAAAAACGTAAAACTTATACTCAAATGTATGAAAAATGACAATGCCCAAGGAAAAATTCTTCTGGCTCCGTCCCGAAGCTATTGGTTTACGACAAAATCTCCTTTGCTTTCTCAAACCCGGCTCCAAAGGGGTAGCTCATCCCAGGCCTGACGCAAAGCCTGATCGTGTACTTGCGTTTCGACATCCAGGGCTTGTAAAGCGCTCCAAAATTGAGGCCCGTGGTTTTGGTGAGCCACATGACATAGTTCATGTAAAATCACATGGCGCACCAAAGGTCTGGGCAAAAACAACAACTTGGCATTAAGGCTAATATTGTGCTGTGCCGAACAGCTCCCCCAACGAGTAGACTGATTGCGAATACTGACTCGACCGATGATAATACCCACTTCTTGGGCTACTTCCTGACAATAGGGGATGAGATGCTTTCGGGCACAATATTTTAAAAAGTTCTGTAACAAACGTGTTCCTAAATCTTCCTGCTTAGACGGCAAGATCATTTGAACATGGGTCTGCTCCAAAGAAAGTTGAGCACAAGATCCTGTAGTGATGTGCACACCATATTCTTGTTGGAGAAAGGCCAAAGAAATTACATCAGGCAGAATGGATTGTCCTGGTGCTTCGCCCCTGGCCCATTGGGCCGCATGCTGTTTTGTAATCCACTCACCATGTCGCTTGAGAATATACGGAATTTCAGTTTGGGAAACGTGGTCCGGCAATACTATTTCCAGCCCAAGACCAGCCCGCATCTTGAGCCAAACCCGCTTGGCTCTGGCGTTTCGTTTAACATAAACGGGAATGTCTGGCCTCAACCCTTCAACCACGTTGGTATATCCTCATTGAAAGTAAGAGTACGACATCTTTTTCAACGCCCTGTTTCAGGCCAAATAATCTGGCCATGGCGATTTTTCATTACCCAATCCTTATCTTCTATCAACTCCCAATAGAGAATTTTAACTCCCTGCATATCCATACAGGCAATGGGATAGCCACGATGATCATCCACAGCAACCAAGCCATTGGACTCAAAGCTACCTAAAGTTCCTGGTGGAAACTGAGGCGGGATGACAAATTTTCCAGATATATCGATAAATCCCTCATCACCGTTCTCTCCTGATGCCACGGCAAAACCATTGGGGCCAAAGGGGCATCCATAACCTATATGAGGTGGAATAATCATTTGCCCTTGAGCATTGATATAGCCCCAAAGACCATCTAGCTGGACACCGGTTAGCCCATTGTCTGAAAATTCCTGGCCAACACTTTCATATTGGGGCGCAATAACCAAGTCCCCTTGTGTATTGATATAGCCCCAGCCATCTTCTGTTTGCACCGGAGCCAGACCATTATCAAAAAACTCACGAGCATCCAGAAATTGTGGGGCAATGACCAGAGTGCCTGTAGCATCTATATAACCATAAAGTTCGTCTTTTTTGACCGGAGCCAGACCATTGGCAGAAAAATCACGGGCAAATTCAAATTGTAGGGCAATGACAACCTTGCCCAAGGTATTGATATAGCCCCAAAGCCCGTCTTTTTGGACCCGAGCCAGACCATAAGTGGAAAAATTTTCTGCCTGTTCAAATTGTGGAGGAATGACCAAAATCCCCTTGGGATCACAATATCCCCATCCATTTTTGTTCTCCACCTGGGCCAAGCCATGGCAAAATCCACCTATGCTCCAGTAGGAATGGTATTTGGGAGGAAGGACAAATTTGCCTTGGGCATCAATCAAGCCCCACTTACCATTAATGCACACTTGGGCCAGGCCATACTCATTAAAATTGTAAGCCTCCTCAAATTGTGCTGGAATAACCACTTTTCCTGCAGGATTAATAAAGCCCCATTTATCATTTTTGAGCATGACTGCGGCCAGTCCATTATCGGCAAAGGTGAAGGCTCTTTTAAATATTAAGGGAATAACAAAGCGATCAGTTACAGGATCAAAGAAACCTATTCCTACTCCTTCTCCGCCAAATACTACCCAGTCCTTCCAGGCCGGACGATCTTTTTCAGGAGTAGTTTGCTCATCAGCA
>JAAYGN010000232.1 GCA_012727715.1 Desulfovibrionales bacterium
ACAATGGCCTCATGCGCAAAGGTCTGGTTCCAGAGCCGGACACTTTTGACTGCGGCATTGCCCGCAAGGTAAAATTCATGACGACATTTGCTGATTTAGGTTTGTCGGATGAGGCCATGGTGGCCTTGTCTCGTAAGGGTTTTGAAGAACCTACCCCTGTCCAGGTCAAGACCATACCCGCTGTTCTGGCTGGCCAACAAGATATTGTCGCCCAAGCCCAAACTGGTACAGGAAAAACGGCAGCCTTTGGCCTGCCTCTGCTTGAGCTTTTGGATCAAAATACCCAGGCTGTGCAGGCCCTGATCCTGACTCCAACCAGGGAACTGGCCATTCAAGTGGCTGAAGAAATAAATTCTTTGCGGGGCGAACGCTCTTTGAGCATTATTCCTATTTATGGTGGTCAATCCATGACCATCCAACTCCGCAGTCTCAAAAAAGGTGTATCCATTGTGGTGGGCACACCAGGCCGGGTGCTGGATCACTTGCGCCGGGGCAGTCTGGACCTGTCAACCATTGGATTTTTTATCCTTGATGAAGCTGATGAAATGCTCAATATGGGCTTTTTGGATGATGTGCGCGAAATCATGGATCAGGCGTCTCAAGACAAGAGAACCATGCTTTTTTCCGCCACCATGCCCCGGGAAATTTTAAACATCGCCAAAAAATACATGGGCGATTATCAGGTTATCAGGGCTATTTCCGAGCAATTGACTGCCGACCAAACAGACCAGATTTATTTTGAAGTTTCCGCTAATGATAAATTTGAAGCTTTGTGCCGCATCATTGATATGGACGCAGATTTTTACGGCCTGGTTTTTGCGCGGACCAAGGTTGATGCTGATGCTGTTGCCCAACGCCTACTGGAGCGTGGCTATGATGCCGACGCTCTCCATGGTGATATTTCCCAAAGCCTACGCGAAAAAATTCTAGGTAAATTCAGAAAAAAGCTGATCACTATTTTGGTAGCTACAGATGTGGCGGCACGGGGTATTGATGTTCAAAACCTGAGCCATGTTATCAATTATGATCTCCCCCACGACCCTGAATCCTATGTGCATCGTGTCGGCCGCACTGGTCGAGCAGGCAAACAGGGCATTGCCATCACCTTTATTACTCCCCCAGAGTACCGAAGACTGCAATTTATTGGTAAACAGGCCAAGACAGATATCAAAAAAGCACGCTTACCCAAAGTTAGCGATGTTTTGGCCATGAAAAAAGATCGTATTCGCACGGACCTACAGGCCATTGTGGCCATGGAACCCGAGCTGGAATACCTGGGTATGGCCCAAGAATTATTGGAACAAAGCAAGCCACGAGAAACCTTGGCTGCCCTGCTCCAGCATCTTTTTCATGATGAACTGGATGCCTCCAATTATCGGGAAATTGAAGACCCCTTTGTGGTGGATAAAAAAGGAAAAACCAGGCTGTTCGTGGCTCAAGGTCGCAAAGATGGCCTGACTCCCAAACGCTTGCTCACCTTTTTTAGTGAACAATGTCGCATCCCTTCCCGCAAAGTATGGGATATTCAGATTATGGACAGCTTTTCTTTTGTGTCTTTACCCTTTCATGACGCAGAAAAAGTCTTGTCCTTGTTCAACCGCCGAGGAAACTCCAGTGGCCTGGTCTTTACCAAGGCCAAGGACCAACCAGCCACAACAAAAAAGAAAAAGAAATAAAAAGGCGGACCACCAGTCCGCCTTTTTATTTCTATGCTAAGAAAACATTGATGAAACCATTCTCGTCACTCACCCTGACGGATACAAGCCCGCGATGGCGAGAGTCCAAAGCAATCAAGACGCTGGATTCACCCTATCGGGTACCAGCCCACTTTCGTGGGAATGACGCTTTAATCAGTGCTTCTTTAATTTTGTCATGTATAGACCCGCCCCTAGTGTCAAACAAAACGTTATTGCACCAAACGAGAGGAATGCGGTCATGTATTCGGCATCTGGCCATATTGGC
>JAAYGN010000266.1 GCA_012727715.1 Desulfovibrionales bacterium
CCCTCTACTATGAGCGTCTGCTGTACAGCCAGGCCAAAAAACCTGTGCAGGCTGCAGCCAACAGCAAAACCGCTCCCCTGGCTGCCAATCCCAAAGACTTTCTCCGTGATCCCTATATTCTTGATTTTTTGAATCTCAATTCTGGTCCTTATCAAGAAGCCGAGCTAGAACAGGGCATCATCAATAATTTGCAGCGTTTTCTGCTGGAAATGGGCAAGGGCTTTGCGTTTGTTGAACGCCAGCAACGCATCCGCACGGAAGATGGCGACTATTATATTGATCTGGTGTTTTACAATTATCTGCTCAAATGCTTTGTGCTGGTGGACCTAAAACTCAACAAACTGAGCCATCAGGACGTGGGGCAAATGGATATGTATGTACGCATGTATGAAGCTCATAAACGCCGCGCTGACGACAACCCCACCATTGGGCTGATCTTATGCAGCGAACACAACCACACTGTGGCGCAATATTCCGTGTTAAAAGACAGCCAACAGCTCTTTGCTTCAGAATATTTGACAGTTCTGCCCAGTGAAGAAGAATTGCAGGAACAATTACGTTATCAGCGGAAGAGGATTGAGCAGCAGCTGAATGAACAGTCCAGAATATATAAAGGAATGAACAATGCCTGATCTAATCAAAAATCCAGCCCCAGCTAAGGGGCAATTTCTGGTTTACCAAGCAGAAGACGGCAAGTTAAAAATCGATGTGCGTTTTGAAGAAGAATCTGTGTGGCTAACCCAGCAACATATGGCCGAGCTTTTTCAAACAACTCAACAAAATATCAGCCAACATATTTTAAGAATTTATGATGAAGGTGAGTTGCAAGTAGAAGCAACTTACAAGAGATTCTTGTTAGTTCGAAAAGAAGGCAACAGAGAAGTCAAGCGCAAGCTTGATTATTACAACCTCGATATGATTATTTCTGTGGGCTATAGAGTAAAAAGCCGTGTGGCAACACGCTTTCGCATCTGGGCTACCCAGCAGCTCACAGAATTTATCCGTAAAGGCTTTTTGCTTGATGATCAGCGTCTAAAAAATCCCGATCTACCCTTTGATTACTTCGAAGAGCTGGAACAGCGCATTCAGGATATTCGCACTTCTGAGAAGCGTTTTTACAGAAAGATCACGGATATTTATGCCCTGAGTGTGGACTATGATCCTACTTTGGATATCAGCATCAATTTTTTCAAAACTGTGCAAAACAAAATGCACTGGGCTATTACCGGACAAACCGCTGCGGAAATTATTTATACACGTGCCAATGCCCAGCTTCCTAATATGGGACTAAGCAGCTACCGAGGTGCAAAGGTACGCAAGGCAGATATAGTTACAGCTAAAAACTATCTAAATGAAAGCGAATTGGATGCTCTAAACAACCTAGTTGAGCAATATCTAATCTTTGCCCAAGGCCAGGCCAAACGCCGCATTGCCATGACCATGCAGGACTGGATCAAAAAGTTGGATGCCTTTCTAAGCATCAATGACCGGGACATCTTAAACCATGCTGGCAAGATTTCACACGAACTGGCCAAACAACAGGCTGAGGCTGAATATGACAAATTTCATACCCAGCGTATTCAGCAGTCTGACGAGGCACTAAATAGCCTGGAACAGGTGATTGAGCAGCGGCGTTTGGTGAGTGAAAAGGAGGATGGCGATGCAGGTACCTGAGGGGTGGAAAAAAAGTACTACTGGAAAATTGTGTACATCTATAGTGCCTGGTCGCAACAAACCAAAATCGTTCACTGGAAACATTCCGTGGGTAACAACACCTGATATAAATAGAAGATATATTCCAGGGCCAAATCAAAGCCTCCATGTGTCTGCTGAAGAAGTAAAAAAGTGTGGTGGTAAAGTTGTTCCCACAGGCTGTGTAATTATAGCTGCTGTTGGTGATCTTGGACTTGTTGCAATAAATAAAGAGCCGATTATTTTAAATCAACAGTTACATGCCTTCATATGTAAAAAAGAAAATATAGAAGCAGAGTTTCTTGCTTACTGGTTAGAAACACAAAAGGGATACATGATCAGCAGAGCTTCTCAGACAACTATTCCATATTTAAACAAATCAAACTGTGAAAGTATCCCTGTTTTACTACCGCCTCTACTTGAGCAACAAAAAATCGCCCAAATCCTATCCACCTGGGACCAAGCCATCACCACCACCGAACAACTTCTTGCCAACAGCCAGCATCAGAAAAAAGCCCCGTGTGCAACTGTAATCATCCCATTTTTAGTGCTTCTTAGAAGTA
>JAAYGN010000255.1 GCA_012727715.1 Desulfovibrionales bacterium
AGTCAAGCGGAAAGGGGCTTCCTACGTTGGTGGAAGTTCAATCTCCTCGTTATAAAAATAGACAGGATAGTCTAATTTTATAACGAGGCTTTATCTTGGTGTGATTTTCTGTCCGTTATACTCGCTGAGCGAGTAACCGGAAGATGTATATCGGTAGAGTAGTTCGATATAGGGAAGATCTTCAATTAGGTTGTCTGTCAGTTCTTTGGGAATCTTTAATCCCCTAAAAAGCCCAGCAGAAAAGATAAGATTGCGACCATATAATAAAAAATAAGCTTCGAGTAGGTCAGCTGATCCCATGCTTGAAAATTTGAGAGCATACTTAAAAACCTCGCAAAACGCTTTTACCGGATCACCTTCGTCAATTTCAGTAACGTCAATTATAAAACTGTCTCCGGTTATTTCTTGCCATTCTTTGGCCAACTGTTTTGGATCAATTCGATCTTCATGCAGAACTATCATGTGGCAATGTGGATGCCATTGACCGGAGTTTTTACCTCTCTTTACTTCATAACTTCCAACATAACCCAGGAAACTTTTAAAAATTGAAATTTTTCCTCTGCCTCGTTTAAAATTGCGTATGCGTTGATTTGCGTTTTTTACGCCACTTGTAAGGTGCTCGAACCTTTCCTTAAGGTCAGGACCATTCTTTACCGTTAAAGTCACCAGGGACGCCCTAACCGTTAAATTTTGGGATCGTAGATACTCGAATCTCTCCAAATATGTGCGAAGCATTTTTCCACCTCTGCGAATTGCGCAAAGTGGGCAAACGGTATGCTTTTTACAAAAATTGGCTTCAACGAGTCGAAACTCTCCAATTGTGTAATAATTGTGGAATAATAGAAAATGACCACAGGAGGTCAATTTGTCGTAAAGAGAAATAAGCTCTAGCCTTTGCCGGCCTTGATAATTATCAAAACTTTCTTCAATATAGCGTTGGTGGATCTCAGCTTGTCTTTTCGCTTTACTGTAGCGGTCCAGTCTGGCAAGTTGATTCTCAGTTTTGGCCTCTTGTGAGCTTTCGATTTCGCGGTCGAGCTTGCA
The DNA here is from genome assembly GCA_012727715.1 of Desulfovibrionales bacterium. Classification (GTDB taxonomy): domain Bacteria; phylum Desulfobacterota; class Desulfovibrionia; order Desulfovibrionales; family Desulfomicrobiaceae; genus Desulfomicrobium. Next base: position 1,045 of record JAAYGN010000255.1, read on the forward strand.
AGAGGTCTCTTTTTTCTGAGACATTTTTTAAGTCCTTAATTTAATTGATTTAGATAAAAAGCGTACACACTTTAGTTCTATAGTATCAAGAAGGGCCTTTCGGCCCCTTCCCCGGCCCCGCTCCCAAGCCTTTTTGCTCCTCGATATAACGTCGCTTTTGGCTTGGGCGGTCCGGGGGGTTAGGGTTAGAGGATTTATCATATGCAAAACGGCTATTAAGCTGTAAAAAAATGAACGGAATTACCACGGGCATAAGCTCCAACTGGAATCTCAACTTCTGATCCAATCACGTATTGATTGGGATCTGGGATTGTCAGATTAACCAATTCATGTCGCAAACCGCTCTTGGTGGCGAAAGATGACAGGACTTGGACTTGATGAAATTCTTGTCTTTCTCCATTAGCTGGATAACTCAAAACTCCCATTACTTGGCCTTTCAATATGAGCATTATTCATCTCCTTTTTCTTTATTTAGTTCTTTATTTAGTTCTGAAACTAAACTTTGATAAACGTCCTCAAATTCAACGACCCGGGAAGTTAAAATTTTAATCTCCTTTTCAAGGAAAACTCTTTGTTGAGCTGCTACTCCACCAGGTTGGGCAAGATTAACTTTCATTAGCTGTAAATAGTTAAGATCTGCTTCTAATAATCTAAGCATATAGTACTTTATGGCCTGTCTATAAAAATGAGACATGCTGTAATTATTTTCCTTTGAATATCTTTCAACAGCATCAAGATAAAATTCCTCAAGTTGCCCAGAAAATCCCTTTAGTTTTGTCATTTTTTGTACTCCTCTTATTTATTTATTGTCACTGACCACCAATTAGCATGAATAAAAATAACTAGTCAAGCGGAAAGGGGCTTCCTACGTTGGTGGAAGTTCAATCTCCTCGTTATAAAAATAGACAGGATAGTCTAATTTTATAACGAGGCTTTATCTTGGTGTGATTTTCTGTCCGTTATACTCGCTG
>JAAYGN010000252.1 GCA_012727715.1 Desulfovibrionales bacterium
CACGGTGGTGGTTACTACTCCACCATAGCCATCATCTATCTGAACAGTGAAACTGTCATTTCCGTTATAATCAGGATCCGGGGTGTAGGTATAGGTGCCATCAGCATGAAAATCCAATGTGCCGTGGGCTGGATCAGTGAGCTTGGTGTAGGTCACCTCATCACCTTCAGCATCAGTAGCATAGACCCGACCGGAAAGGGTACCACCATCTTCAACACCGCTTAAGGTGTAGCCAGTATCTGGATCAAAGGTTTGATCGGGATACTCAGTCTCGGGATCAGTTGGAACTGGAGGAGTGTTGTTAAACACTACTGCAATGGTAGCCACAGCAGGCGAGGCGGTACTCTCGGCCTTGTCGGTAACGGTGAAGGCGAAGGTACGGTCGCCAACAGTGGCGTCTCTGCCCGCATCGTTCTTGTAGGAAATATCGCGCACGATATCTTGCGCATCACTCGCGGACATCTCGCCAATCTGGGTTGCTGCACCGCCCGCATCCGTCGGGGTAAGGGTGAATGTACCATCGGCGTAGGTGATGAGCACAGACACGCCACCCACTGTGGTGGCAAGGCCGCCAGCTGGAGTATCGCTGCCATTGGCTTTAAGTTCCGTTGTACCGAACACCAAAATCTCGTTATTGCCATCGAACAGGCCGTCGACGGTGATGTCGAGCTGGGTCACGCGGTCGGTGTCTTCTTCCACCGTTCCTTCGCTGCCAGGGGTGCTGTTATCCAGGCTGATGGCAGTTGACTGACCTGCGTTGTAAGTGTCTTTATGGTCGCGTGTGGTGTCATCGCCGGAATCCAGGTCAATGACCGGGGCGGTATTGTCCATCACAAAGGAGATGGAGCCACCCTTGACCAGATCATTGTCCGAGTAGTCGGTGACGCCTGGATCGGGATCTGTTATTGAGGCATTTTCTGCAATGGACAACGTATACTCGCCCGACGGGCTGGTGACATCACTCAGGTCAATATACCAGATTGAAGCGTCGTTCGGATCCTGGCGGACGGGGGTATCCCCTGGCAGGATTACTGTTTCGCCATCGCGCGTCAGCACAAAGTCGGTTACATCCACATCCTTGACGGGTTCACTGAACGTGATCTTCACCTCGCCCACCGTAGTAAAGCGCGGTCCGGTACCGCCGCCATCCACAATCTCAAGCTCGCATACCTCGGGAGGCGCGTCATCCGGACTAGAGATGGTGATCTTGTAGTCTTCCACCTCACCGTTCATCAGCAGGCCGTAGGAACGCTTATCTTCTGCTATGCTGCCAGTGCCTTCTCCGTCGTGGTCGCTAACCGCCCACTGCCCAGTGGGTTTTTTGCCATCATAATGAATCTCACCTGCCGATGCGATACGGAAACGCGCCCAGGTATCGCCTTCCTTCACGGCATCTGTACCCGTAGGTAGCGTCCAACTCAGGGTAATGCTGCCCTTGTCGATATCTTCTTGAGTCAAAGTGTGGCTGGCGGCTTCGTTCTGGCCGAATACGCCGTCGCCGTTGAAGTCAATCCAGCCGATCACAATGTCATCTACTTTTCCGGTGACCTGAATATCAACGCTGTAACTGCTGGCGTCAGAGGTCAGCGGAAGAAAAGCGGCAATACCATTGTTGTCATCACCCGTGGGGCGAGCGTCGATTTCCCAAGTGGGTTTTGTCGTTGCATCACCCAGCCAAACCTCATTTTTCAACTGATTATGACGTGCGCCGTCGTCCGTGCGGACAGTCTTATATTTATTGAAGTCGGCATCGCCAAAGTCAAGCTTGATGGTGGCAATACGCGCCGCATCGCCACCACTGGTCACGTTCACAGCAATATCCAAAAAGATGACTTCGCCTGTATTGGTATCCAGACGGGCAAATTGATCCCCCTTCATACTATTATAATAGAAATTGCCAGCCGTATCGGCGTACTGCATCACCGAATCATACATGTCTTCCGCATAGATTGGCTGGCCATTAATCTCAGTTACCCTCTCGATGTTCACACCAATGGGCTTGCCTGTTGCATCACGCTCCACCGTTCCCTTAGCCAGCCAAGCATCCTTCACTTCATTTTTATATTTATCAACGTAAACTCGGTGCGTTGAGTAGAAGGTGCTGCCATCCTGAACAAATGCAAAGTCTTCGCCCAAATGCTTGCTGTCTGGTATTGAAAATACCCACTGCCCAAAGGTAGTGGACTGCGGATTCAGGTCAACCGCATACAAAGGCGTTTCAACGTCTGGATCAAAGGCTGCCTGATCGTCATCTTTACCATTATGGCGGATCCAGAGATAACCATAGGCATCAATATCTCCGGAATAAAAGCCGCCTTTCCCATATACCATTACCGGGGAATACGGTGGTGCCCCATTGGTGCCGTCAAAAACAGCACTGACCTGCGTGACCTTGCCATCGGCGTCAATACGATAAACAGCTTGCACCCCGTATTTTGGCTCATCAGTACAATTAGCCACCGCATATATGTGGCCATCCATGGGGTTAAAGCCCAGTGCATTCAGTCTAACATAGGTGAAGTTATCAAAGGTTTCAGTTGTCGGCTCACCATTTGTATTAACCCTGAAAATCTGTTCCAGCTTGTTGGTGACCAGATTGAAATATTGCAGATCAAAACCACCTTCAGTCCCGGGGGTACCATCTAGCTTCACAAAATTACCCCACACAAAAGAGGTCGCCAAATCCTCCAGCGGGAAGGCCGGCCCCAGTACACGCATTTCTGTTGTGGCGGAGATGGAATTATCCTGCCCGTCATTAGCAATAACAGAAATGGTACGGACATTGTTGTTCGTGGCGACGTTGTATGCCATCCGCCCGTCAGTGGCCTTGAAGGTCACTTGCTGCAAGGCTTGTTCATAATCCGCCATACTGGCATGGCCGGTCAGGGTCAGTGTGCCCGTGCTGCTATTAAAACTGGCTTCAATACCGCCAGGCAGCGTGCCGTCAATGGCCAGTGTATCGCCGGTAAATCCACCGGTGATGGTGATGGTGACTTTTTCCAGAAAAGTATCATCGTTGTCTGCAAGCACAAAGGCACCACCAAACAGATAGGCAGGAGCATCGCCCAGGCTGTACCACTGCTGATCAGTGGGGGCGGTAACAATGGGTGCCTGGTTTTCGCCTTTGGTGACATTATCTATTGCTTTATCGCTGAATGAATCAGCCTTGTTGCCTGCCAAGTCTTGCAGTGTGTTGCCGGTGTAGCTAACGCGCACGGCCTGCCCAGCCTGTGCGGCGGTGTCCAGCGTCAAGGAAACCTTGTCGCCCTCAACGACCACACGGGTGACCGTAGCCGGAGCACCGTCCAGGGTAACGGCAAAATCAGTGGTATTGGGTACGCTACCAGTGGCCAGGGCTTCGTTGAAGTCCAGGGTCACGATGATATCAGAAATACTGCTTTGCGGAGCATCCAGCACGGGAGGGGTGATGTCGACGAGCAGGGTGGCGGTTGCGTTGGCCATGTTGCCGGCCACATCGTTGGTGCGGATGGTGAGGATGTGTTCACCTTCGGCCACGTCGTCACCGCAGTTCAGGCTCCAGTCGCCATTGGCATCAGCCTGGGCACTGCCCAGCAGCGTGCCACCAATATACAGGCTCACGGTATCGCCCGCATCGGCCGTACCGCTAAATTGCAGATTGCTGGTCTGGCCAGTAATAATGGTGGTGCTGTCACCCTCAATGCTGAGCAGTCCACCGGTCAGATCGGTGATGCTGCCGGGGTTAATGTCCTTGTCGATGGTATAGCTCTGGTCATCATTAGGATCGTCAGGATTGTTGCCGACCACGTCTATATTGATGGTGCCGGAACTTTTCAGCCCGCTGATGGTGACGTCGTATTGTGTGCCATCCGAGCCTTCTACCATCTGCACTGACTGAAGCACAGCGGTGCTGACGGAGCCGGGGGCAATGAGGAAGTTACTGTTCGTTACATCGCTCTCGCTCTTGTCGAAGGTGACGCGAAAAACAACAGTGTCGGCATTGGTTATTTCTCCTGTCGGCCACTGACGAACAATGCTGTTTACATTCAGATCATCCAGCACGCCCTGCAAAGCGGCAATTTCCATGACCCCGGTCTCAATCGGGCCAGTGGAATGCTCCAGCACCCAGTCCCCGCCTTTATCTTCAGCACCGGTGGGGTTAATGGAGGCCGCCACATCTGTACCTGTCAACTCAGCCAAATCCTGCACAAAAGCCTCCCCCTTGGCTGTCTGGGCTACATCACAGCCATAGATAAGGATATCACCAGTGTCTGTAAAAGCATTGCTCCAGGCCGCGATTTCCGCAC
>JAAYGN010000233.1 GCA_012727715.1 Desulfovibrionales bacterium
AATGTGTATGGATGGTTAATTTATTGGCCCGCCCTGCATGATTCGAACATGCGACCAACGGATTCGAAGTCCGCTACTCTATCCAGCTGAGCTAAGGGCGGAATTACAGGTTAACGACGTTTTCTTTCCGGGCCATGCTCGTTATGCAGACCAACAATAATCAGACCAAGAAGTCCTAAGCCAAGTCCAAGGATAAGTCCTGAAAACATATCGTACCTCCACATAAAATTGCCTTAGAAAACAAATATAGACATAAAATGTATTGACTTCAAGTCTTTTCCCTCACAAATTACAAAGTGTTTTTTGCATTACAGAATAAAAGAGTGCTTTTTAGATGGAGCAACATTTGTTTTTTGGAGTTTATTTATGAAAATTTTGAGGATGTTTTGTGTCCTTGTTTTTCTTTTGTCCTCCATAGCTATGGCTTGGGCAGAAGATCTGGAGCTAACCATGAAAGAGGCTGTGGAAATTGGCTTGGCCTCTAATCCATCCATCCTTGCGGCCAAAGAGGCCTTGATGGCGTCAGATTATGCAGTCAAATCTTCCAAGGCAGCCTTTGGTCCTGCTTTTAGTACCACGTATGGATATACCCGACTTGATGAACGCCCCCAAGCCATGGGAAAAACTGCTGGAACCAGAGATAATTGGCAGTTACAATTTAATATACATCAGCCCTTATTTACCGGTTTTAATCTTTTGACCACCCATGAAAAGGCATTGCTGCAAAAAGAGCAGGTCATTTCACAAATCGAAAATGCAGAACTCCAATTGGCCATGGCCATTCAAAATTCTTTTATGAGCCTTTTGCAAGCCAGAGAAAATGTACGCTCTGCAGAAGATTCTCTGACTCGGCTTAAATCTCATTTGCAAGTAAATACTGCTTTTTATGAAGTTGGCCTCCGCCCCAAGCTTGATGTGCTTCAGGCAGAAGTTGATGTGGCCAAGGCTGAGCAAGTTTTGGTGGCAGCGGAGAATGCTGTCAACACCTATGTTGCACAGCTTAATACTTTGCTGGGCAAAGATGTTAATGACGAGACTATTTATAAGGGAAGCCTTGGATATGTGCCTATTCCTGTGGCCTTGGAAGACTGTTTATACCGTGCCGCCCAACAGAGACCAGATCTGACCATTGCTCGACAAACAGTGATGTTGGCTCAAAAGGACGTCACTTTGGCTGGTGTTCCGTATTATCCGCAGGTGGGGGCTGATGTTAATTATGGTCGTGCTGGTAAAGATCCCTGGGTTAAAGGAGGAAAATATCATACGGCCAGTGAATGGAATGCCCAATTAGGCATGCAGTGGACATTTTTTGAATGGGGAAAAACCTATTATGGGCAACAACAGGCCAAGAAAAATGTTTCACGTCTGGAACAAGAGTATCGAAATCTTGAAAATGAAGCGGACTTTGAGGTTAAGCGGGCATTTTTGCAAACTCAAGAAGCGGAAAAGCGTATTACTGCCGCCAAGCAGGGGCTGGTAGCTGCACGAGAAAGTTTACGCATGGCAACGGCTCGTTATGAAGCCCAGGTAGGTACCAATACAGATGTACTGGATGCTTTGGCTGCTCAGACAGCCAGTGAATCCAATTTGAATGAAGCCCTGGCTGACCATGGACGAGCCACTGTGAATTTGTATGGGGCCATGGGCTTACATACTCCAGATTTAATGCACTAATATAAGAGTCGCCATGGCGATTGTTATCTTGCACGAGTTACAAAGCCGAGTCCGAATGGGGGCTTGGCTTTTTTCCTTTCTGACGTCTGGTCAGGACACATTTTTTATCTGCTAAAACTGCCAGTTCTGTAAGGCGGTCATCCACAATGCGATAAACGGAGTTGGGGGAAAAGCGCCCATCTTGTAACCGTTTTCCAGCTTTGGTCCCTGTAAGAATTTCCATGGCCTCTTCAATGTTACTGACAGGATAGATATGAAAAAGTTTATCCTTAATGGCTTGAACTATATTGTCACGTAAGACGAGATGGACAATATTGTCCCGAGGAATCAAAACCCCTTGAGTGCCAGTTAATCCACGTCTGCGACATACTTCAAAATAGCCTTCGACCTTGTGGGTTACTCCGCCGACACTCATAATGGCTCCAGATTGGGAAATGGCACCAGTAAAGGCAAGGTCAAGACGAACAGGGATATTGGACAGGGCTGACAGGAGTGCTACCAGTTCAGCTCCTGAAGCAGAGTCACCATCAACATGGGCGTAACTTTGTTCAAAACATAAACTGCCCGTGAGTACCAGGGGTTTGTTGCGAGCAAAGAGGTTCACAAAATAACTTTTCAGTATCATCATGCCCTTGGTATGGATAGGTCCACCAAGCTCTGCCTCTCGCTCTAGGTCCATGATCCCGCCATGCCCAACACCAATGGTGCATGAAATTTGATGCGGAAGCCCCATAACATAATCGCCTATTTGTGTTACAGATAGGCCGTTTGCAACACCAATGGCCTGTCCTTGGGTACGAACTTTGATGGAGCGGCGGTCATATTCACGCAGGAATTCTTCTTGATAGAGGTTGTTGCGGTATTCCCGCTCACGCAAAGCCTCTTTGATGGTCTTAGCATCAACAAAGCGTTTTTCTTTGCTATGGGCCAAGGCATTGGCTTCAATCATGATTTCGCGCACATGAGAAAAATATAAGGATAAACGCTCTTTATCTTCGGCCATACGAGTTGAATAGTTGACCAGCTCGGCCAAAGCGTCTTTGTTAAATGGCCGCAGTTCACTATTTTTGGCAGTGCGTTCCAGGGCTTGTGCATAGCCAAGAATCGTTTCAGCGGTGCGGTCCACAGAGTCTTGAATATGAGCCTTGAGTTTGAAGAGTTTTCGAAATCGCTCATCATGCATGTACAAAAGCTCATAGGTCTCATCATCGCCAATAAGTATAACCTTGATGTGCAAAGGAATGGGGTCTGGACTGATGGTTCTGGTACGCATGATGTCATAATGGTCTGTGGGGTCTTCCAGGCGAGATTGTCTGGTCTGTAAACACCGTAAGAGACCTTCCCAGGAGGATGGATGGCCCAGAAGATCATCGACGCGCAAGATAAGATAGCCTCCATTGGCACGGTGAATGGCACCGGCTTTAATAAGGGAAAAGTCGGTATAGTAGGTTCCCCATTCCGTTTCACGTTCAATGCAACCCAGCAGATTAAAAAAACCAGGGTTGATTTCTTGAATAACGGGGGCACCAATGGTTTTGGAATTATCCACAAAAAGATTAACTTCATAGCGATCAAAAAAAGAATCGACAATGGACTCACCATGTTCTGGTAGCGATTTGGATTCCTGATCTCCTTGGCTGATCTGCCCTTGAAAGTGAGCCAGGTTTTCCAGAATATCTTCTTTAAAATCTTCGAAATACGTCTTGAGCATTTTGATGTCTGCAAATTGCTTGCGCAAAGGAGCAAGAAGACGCTCAACGAGGCTGGCACCATGCTCTTGAGCCAGGGAGAGTTCTTGTTCGCGAAACTCCTGCTCATTTTTATTGACCAGCCGAGAGAGGTCAGCCAGTGAGGTCAGAACAGCACTACTTTGGTTTTTAAGGTTCTTTTTCAGGGGTGCAGCTAGGCGATCAAACTCCTCAGCAGTCAAGATTTTCCCATCCATAAGGGGGGTAATGGACACGCTTCCGGAATCATCAAAGTTCAGACTAAATCCCTTTTGTTGGGCTACCTCTTCCATCTTTTCCAGTAATTTGTCTCGAGCACCAACAAGTTGAGTAAAAAGTTTGTTTTGTGATCGTAAGTAGCTGGCCTGTTCAAAATGTCTGGGTAAATCGCGGCGCAAGCGTTTAATCAGGGCTTGTAGTTTTTCCTTGAGAATCCGTCCTTGCCCAAAGTTGAGTTGAAGGAGCTGAGGAAAGTCAGGATTTTTAAAGTTGTTGACAAAAACAAGATCCGGCGGAGTAGGTATTTTTGCAGCATGTGGGATCAAAAAATTTTCTACTAAAAAGGTTCGACCTAATCCGGGTTCACCCGCGACATAGATATTGTATTCCATTTCCCGGATGGCTACGCCCATTTCCAGAGCTTTACGGGCTCGTGGTTGGAAAAGGCAGATGGGATTGACACTGTTTTGCAATTGAGAAGAACGTAGCACATTACGGGCGTTAGGCTCAATTTTAATCGCATTGGCGGATAAATTTGTGTATTTTTTCATCTTTCTCTAGTAGTCTATAGGTTGCACCAAGATTGTGGTGCGCAAGGCATAGTTCGATACTTCAGCTCTGGCAAGCGTTTGGTTTTTTTATTAAATTTTACTTTTCAAAGGGTTAGCTCCAAATGGGTACTGCTAATATAAATTTTGATAAAAGTATGATTGACTCCTGCTTTAACCATGTGATAGCTCTGCTCATGTTTGTGATTTATTGCACGAATTGCTGGGCCAGCTCACTTTTTTACGAGTAGATAGCCATGTTCTTTAAGAAAAAAATTAAAGACTTTGATACGTTGGGAACAGCGTATATGATGGGCATACATCTCGTTTCTGGAGTAATAGTTGGCATTGTCATAGGTTATTATCTTGACAAGTTCTTTGATACCAAGCCTTGGCTTACGCTTATTTTCCTCGTTTTAGGAATCATCGCTGGATACAGAAATATGTTTCGAGAAATGGGGCGAATTCAAAAAAAACAAGCTGAGGCAGAAAAGCGTGACCATGTATCCAAAGATTGAAAAGTGGTTGTATCATAGGGGATTTCAAGTTCCAGAAGTCCGCAGATTGGCTGCCAACCAAATTTGTATAACCATGATATCAATTTTGACTATGTTCTTTGGTGCAGCAGGAGTGGACTTTTTCTTAGGGGTTTTTTTGGGGTCAATAAATTTTTTGGCTTTGGCCAAGGTTATACAAGAACTGGTTTATCTCCAAAAAGGTGCAGTCGGCATTAATTTGTTGAGTTTTTATGGCCGGTTAATTTTTACAGCAATATTTTTTTACGTCCTTATTGTGATCAAGGAAGCATCTGTGATTGCTTTATTGCTCGGTGTATCCACAGTGCTTGTCAATATTTTGCTTTGGGGATTGGTACATTGTTTGGGGAAAACTTCTAAGGAGGCGTAAATGGCAGCGGATTTACATCCAATTTTTCTCGTGGAGGAAGCGCTTAAGGCCATTGGTCTAACGACTGCAGACGGGCATTGTCTGATACCGGGCAATGTTCTTCATTCTTGGGTTGTTATGGCTGTGCTAATTTTTCTGGCGGTTAAGGCGACCAAAAACATTACCCTTGTGCCCAAGGGATTACAAAACTTTTTTGAAACCTTGATAGAGGGATTGGAAAATTTTGTTGTGGCCAATATGGGCGAGGATGGACGAAAGGTATTTCCTGTTCTGGCAACTCTTTTTATCTACATTTTGTTTAGCAACTATGAGGGATTAATTCCAGGCCTTGATGCGCCAACAGCAAACATTAATACCACGTTATCCATGGCTGTTTTTGCCTTTGTGTATTACCAGTATTGGGGTTTCAAGCTGCATGGCATCAGTTATTTCAAGCACTTTGCCGGACCAGTGGCATGGCTTGCACCTTTAATATTTGTTATTGAGGTCATTGGACACTTTGCACGTATGCTTTCCTTGTCCTTACGACTTTTTGGAAACATTAAGGGTGAAGAAATTGTTTTGGTACTTTTGTTTATCTTGGCACCTATTGTCTCAACAGTGCCCATTTATTTTCTGTTTATGATGCTTAAGGTCGTGCAGGCATTTGTCTTTTTTATGCTGACCATGCTGTACTTGAAAGGTGCTTTTGAAGAAGCACATTAATTTGGGGGAAATGGTCTTTTGGCCAAATTTATTATACTTTTTTAGGAGGTTTTTCATGCGTAAAGGTTTTCTGTCCGTACTGGCTACTGTCGCATTGCTAACTGTTGCTTCCACTGCTTTTGCAGCTGACGCTTCCGTTATTGCCACCATTTCTTGGGCTGCTGCTTTGGGCATGGCTATTGCTGCTGCTGGCTGCGGTATTGCTCAGGGCTTGGCTGTTAAAGCTGCTTGTGAAGGCACCGCTCGTAATCCCGAGGCATCTGGTAAGATTACAGTAACCATGCTCATTGGTTTGGCTCTGATCGAATCATTGGCTATTTACGCCCTGGTAGTTAGCCTGATCCTGCTTTTTGCCAACCCCTTTGTTTAATATCTAAATACTTCAGGGGAGGATTTTCCTCCCCTGATAGCCCAACCTGCATTACGATTTTCCCTGTAGATGGAAGTTCCCTTGAAAAGCACTCATATTCCTCGTGCCACTATTCAGCGTCTGGCTGTCTATGTCCAAGTTCTGGAGACTTTGGTTCAGGAAGGAGAGCTGGTCATATCTTCTGATGGTCTGGCCCGGGCTTGTGGTGTCAATCCATCTCAAATTAGAAAGGATTTGGCGTACTTCGGTGAATTTGGTGTGCGAGGTGTTGGGTATTATGTTCAAGACTTATTGCTGGCCATCAAACAATCATTAGGTATAAATCGCACCTGGAATGTTGCTCTGGTAGGGGTTGGCAATCTTGGCCGAGCACTTTTGCGCCATGGAGTTTTTCGCAGGCGTGGTTTTATCCTGGTGGGAGCTTTTGATTGCGATCCATTTAAAATAGGTGAGGAAGTCGCAGGACTTGAGGTTGTTTGTTCACGTAGACTGAAAGATAAAGTTGCAGAATTAGATATTGAAATTGGCATGATCACTACGCCTGCAGATCGTGCGCAGCGGGCTGCCAACTATCTTATTGAGGCAGGCATTCGTGGTATTGTCAATTTTGCTCCAGCTCGTATTTCAGCTCCAGATAATGTTTTTGTTGAATATGTGGACTTCATGCATCATATTTTTTCCGTGGCTTTCAATATTTCCTTAAGTCAAACCAAAATTCCTTCCTGATTATTTCTTTCCTATTTTTCCGCGAATTTGATCTTGCCATTCACCAAGGAGTGGTTTACATATCTTCTCTTTCTTTATTTGGAGGTATTGTTATGAAAAAAGATTTGCATCCCAAGGTGTTTAACACTTTTGTTCGTTGTGCTTGTGGATATGAATTTCAAACCACCTCGACCATAGGTGAGGAACTCAATGTTGAAATTTGTTCCCATTGTCATCCCTTTTACACTGGCGAACAGAGATTTGTTGACTCGGCTGGCCGTATTGATCGTTTTAGAAGAAAGTACGCTAATCTTCAAAAATAAGTTTTGTAGTTTTTATTCATGAATGAAAAGCTTGAGAGCTTGGCAGATAAATATCGGGAACTTGAGCGGGAGCTGAGTTCGCCTGAGATTTTTCAAGACCAGGATCGCTATAAAGTTATTGCCAAGCAGCATGCCGAGATTGGCGTCATTGTTTCTGAATTTGAAGCATACAAGAAAATATTGCTTGAGATTGCTGACAATCAGGAATTAGCCAAAGACACCGATCCAGAACTGAGCCAATTGGCTCAAGATGAGTTGGCTTCTTTGGAAGATCGTTTGCTTGAGCAAAAACTTGTACTCAAAGAACTCCTTACTCCTCGGGATCCTCTTGATGCTAAAAATATCATTTTAGAAATTCGAGCTGGTACTGGTGGAGAAGAGGCCGCGTTATTCGTTGCTGACGTGTTTAGGATGTATTCACGCTATGCTGAACTTCAAGGTTGGCGTGTTGAGGTGTTGAGCTCCAATGAAACAGGAACTGGTGGCTTTAAAGAGCTTATCGCTTCTATTTCAGGCACCAATGTGTATAGTAAGCTGAAGTTTGAATCTGGAGCTCATCGCGTTCAACGTGTGCCCTTGACCGAGAGCCAGGGGCGTATCCACACTTCGGCTATCACTGTAGCTATTCTTCCTGAGGCAGAGGAAGTTGATATAGAGATAGATCCACAGGAAATCCGTGTTGATGTTTTTCGTTCTTCAGGTCCTGGGGGACAATCTGTGAACACAACAGATTCAGCCATACGTATCACTCATATACCCACAGGCATTGTTGTGAGTTGCCAAGATGAAAAATCACAACATAAAAATAAAGCCAAGGCGATGAAAGTGTTACGTTCACGACTTCTGCAGGCTGCCCAAGATGAGTCCAAAAAAGCCTATGATGAAAATCGAAAGGCCCAGGTGGGCACTGGGGATAGATCCGAGCGGATCAGAACCTATAATTATCCGCAAGGCCGTATCACTGATCATCGCATCAACCTGACCCTTTATAATCTTGATCAAGCCATGGACGGGCATATTGACGAAATAGTTGATGGCCTGATCCAGCACTTTCAAACTGAAGCTATGAAAAATAATTAAGTCTTTCATATATTCAGTTCTCAGAAAATGCTCACCTGTTTCCATGTGTTGAAATTGTGGGAGCAACGCTTCCATAAGCAAGGTATAGATAGCCCTCGACTTTCAGCCCAATTACTCCTGGCCCATACTTTGGCCATATCTAAAATGGACCTGCTCTTGAATTTAGGTTTAGAGTTAGGTGCCTTGGATCTTGAGGCCTTTGAGGGACTGGCCAAGCGTCGGCTTCAAGGCGAGCCTGTTGCTTATCTCGTGGGTTCACGGGAGTTTTATGGGCTAGAGTTTATGGTTGGGCCTGAGGTTTTGATTCCTCGTCCTGAAACCGAACTCATTATAGATTATCTTCGCAAGCATTACGCGCCGGATTTTAGTGGTACTATCCTCGACATTGGAACCGGAAGTGGTGCGTTGGCTGTTACTTGTGCTCACTACTTCTCCCAAGCCATGATTTTGGCCACAGACCTTTCTTGGCCTGCCTTGCTCATGGCACAAAAAAATGCAGTACAGCACGGGGTGAACGCACAGATTTTATTTACTCAAGGCGATCTTGCCCAGCATGTTTATTGCCACCAGGCTGATATTATACTGGCTAATCTACCTTATGTCCCAGAGAGAGATAAGGTGAATTTGAGCCATGAGGTTGTAAACTATGAGCCATGGGAAGCATTGTTTGCTGGGGCAGATGGGCTGGATGCGTATCGATATTTGGCTTTAACCTTACAGGCTAAAGTGCTCCCGGGAACCTTGCTTCTTTGTGAGATTGGTTCGGATCAAGGCCTGGCTATGGAACATCTCTTTGCTCCCATTGCTCAACAAATACATATTCTTAAAGATTATAGTGGCCACCATCGCGTGGTTGTTGTTGTTTTTTAGCACAATATTGTTGTTAACAGAGCAGTTGTTGGGAGATATTTTTGATAAGGACCTAAAAAATATTGTAATATCAGTATGTTGAATTGGGATGTGAATTGGTACGATTTTTGATAATCAAAGTCATTATGCAAACAACCTTAAGTAAAGATATACGATGTGCCGGTGTAGGGCTTCATAGTGGCAAAAAAGTGGAAGTTGTCATCCGACCTGCTCCTGTTGATACAGGAATCGTTTTTTCTGTTTTAAAAAATGGTCGTCGAGAGACGATTGTACCCAAGCCAACAAGTGTGGTGAGCACGGGCCTCGCTACAACTCTTGGGCAGGGCTCGGCGCAAGTTTCCACAGTGGAGCACTTGATGGCCACCTTTGTGGGCTTGGAAATAGACAATGCCATAGTAGAGGTGCATGGTGCTGAGTTGCCTATAATGGATGGCAGTGCGGCAGCTTTTGTTTATCTTTTAAGTCTTGCCGGCTTAAAGAAACAGCACAAGCCTCGAAGCGTGGCCAAGATAGTTCGGCCTCTCTTGTTTGAACATAATGGCAAGCGTATTTTGGCAAAGCCCTTTAACGGATTGCGTATTGATTACGAAATTTCCTTTGCACATCCCCATATCGGCAAGCAGAAGTTTTCCTATATCTCAAGCCCCAGGTCTTTTGTTGACGTCATAGCACGTGCTCGTACTTTTGGTTTTTTAAAGGATGTAGAGTTTCTCCAAGGAAAAGGTTTGGCTTTGGGTGGAAGTTTGGATAACGCGGTGGTTTTTGATGACTATGGACCAATCAATCCAGAGGGTTTGCGATTTGCTGACGAGCAGGTTCGCCACAAAATTTTAGATTTTATGGGTGATATTGCTGTAGGCCAACACCGACTCTGGGGGCATTTCCAGGTGTGTTGTTCTGGGCACGAACATAATAACCAATTTGTTCGTTATGTTTTTGAAAATTCTTCAGAATACCTGCAAATAGTAGAGCCTTCTGGGTACCGGAATCCCGGTGAAAGTGCTGATGTCTTACCTGCACCTGCTGCTGTCCCTGCGTGGGCTTGAGCGCAATTTTTTTCATTTTTCCCAAAAATAAAGCTTGCTATTGAGTTAAAATACGCATAATGACTTCGTTCTTACGGGCTGGCGTAGCTCAATTGGTAGAGCAGCTGACTTGTAATCAGCAGGCTGCGTGTTCAAGTCCCATCGCCAGCTCCAGAAGAGGAGGGGTTCCCGAGTGGCCAAAGGGAGCAGACTGTAAATCTGCCGGCATACGCCTTCGGAGGTTCAAATCCTCCCCCCTCCACCACTGATAGTAGGAGACAGGTTGTGCCTGTTGCAAGACTACTTATAAAGATGAATGCGGGAGTAGCTCAATGGCTAGAGCATCAGCCTTCCAAGCTGAGGGTTGCGGGTTCGAGTCCCGTTTCCCGCTCCAATACCATCCTTTTACAGTCCTGCCTGTATCCTCAATTTTTCTATCATACGTAAGACAGATTATCACAATTGAATAAATAATTTTTTAGGGGGTAATTATGGCCAAGCAAAAGTTTGAGAGAAAGAAGCCGCACGTTAATATTGGAACAATTGGTCATATTGACCATGGCAAGACGACCTTGACCGCGGCCATCACTCGTATTGCAAGTTTAAAGGGTGGT
>JAAYGN010000028.1 GCA_012727715.1 Desulfovibrionales bacterium
GAATGGGAAGGTCCACAATGCCCGAAGAAGCACCGCAACCAACGTGACAAGGGGTGATTGCGTACATTTTAAATATGGAAGCCAGTTCTTTAGTCATGATATGCTCCTATTTGCTAACAATAAATGGGATACAGCTTTTGTTGATTGCCTGAGTTACAATAGATCCTGCTGGTAGCCAGGTTGTGGTTGGTTTATGAAAACCAATGCTCAAATCCCAACCAGCCAAAATCTGCAACTTGGCAGCACAAATAACTTTTTCAAGAACCTCAGATGTTAATGCAAGTGGTGTTAAAGTTGTATAGTAACGTCCCTCTCCATTGGGTAATTTGGGGGCAGAACAATGAACGTAAGCACAAACACGTTGTTCGCCACCAAGACGCAGGATACCCTGAGGCTCCAATCCCAAGTCTCTATCAATTCCAACAAGTATCTGTACTCCGTCCTGCAAGCGAATATGTGTTGACGAATAAATTTGCCCTTCTTTAACTTTTCGATTGGCGTCCAGAGCAATACCTGTGCAATGTTCCAAGTCAAAAAGCTCTGAAGCTAAGACCACATCATCTGAACCAAGTTTTTTGGGTAGCAAAGAAAGCAGAGAAATTTCCACCCAATACCCTGCCAAAGACAACGCCTCATGTTGTGCCGCAACAAGAGGGGCTGTACCACAGGAAACACGCATGGCTAGAGGATTGTTCATTTCCAGGTACTGGGGATGCATAATCTCTGCACCATGAAAATCTACCCCTTTTTTAGGCTTCTCTGACAAATCTACAAACCATGCCGAAGGTGCTGGAGCGTAAATTCTCTCTCCTCGCTTGATAAGAACACCTGTAAAAACAAATGGTGCAGCTTCACCACATTGTCCAATGGCCTCAAGAACAGAAGTAGGAATATTTTCTCCTTTTTTATAGGCTGCATAAGAAATTTTCTTCTGACGCAGCACTTCTGTTCGAAAAGCACCTTGTAAAACGCTGACAGGTGGCGGGAACAAAGTTTCAGATGTCAGCTGACCAGCTTCCATAGGCTCAGACCCACGAAAGAAGAGCGTATCCAATGGAGTTAATGCATACCAGATGCTCATTTATTCCCCCTTATGGTTCGCGGTGCCAAAAAACGAGCTATAATGGCAGCCTCAGGGTGAAACACCCACATATTGTCATCATGTCGTTTTTGTAAGCAGATACCAACCAATCTACGAGCCATGATGTCCGCCGCAACTTTTTGTTCCTCTTTATTCCCCATCACCATTTTTCCTGAATGAAGGATTTCATAGCGGAACAAGCGAACAATTTTATCCTTGTTTTTTTCTACCTCGCTGTCGGTCTTCATCATGGGGTGCAAAGCATCGTGCAATGATTCCAAACTATATAACAGACGTGAGGCTAGATCATCGTTGTCCACATCAAGCATTACAGCCTGGAAAGATTCAAGAATACGCTCGGAATTATCCATAAACACGTTCTCATCTTCCCATCGTAGGGTCATTTTCCTTGGAGCACCGGAGCGTTTGCTCAGACTGATGGCCAAGGCATTGCGCCCAGCATTTTCTTTGGCTTCAGCACTGAGAAGTCTTTGTGCATCACGCAAAACCTCCCGCAGCGGTGTTTTATGATGAGCCAAAACAAGAGCACCTGAAATGGATATACCTTTAACTTGACCATTTCCACCCAGATGGATACCCCATTTACCCTTCAAATCATCAATTGTACCCGTAAGTGCCTCTGGCCCGTGTTCGGCATAACGTACAAAGTTCATAGTATAGGCACGCTGGATGTTATCCGCAGTTTTAAGAGCTGTATCTAACGGCAAGACTGCGCACACATCATCGCCGCCAGCATATATGAGCCGTCCAGATGCGTTATGAATTAGGGGAGCCACGGCAAAACGGCCAAAACTGTTCAGACTATCCGAAATGGTTGAGTGAAGGGCAGGATTAAGAGTGCGCTTTTCTTTCATCCGTTTCTTGAGCGGAGAATCTTTGATAAAACCTAGCTGATCAAACCGTTTTCTGAGGATTGGATGAACAACATCCCCCCACGTGGCTGTTAGGGTCTTACCGTTGATCAAATCACCCATTTTGTCGCCGTCCATGACCAACATGGCATAATATTTGTCACGTTCTGTGAATGATATACTCTCTTTCTTGCCACGATCAATAATCTCTTGAAGCACCAAAGAGTGTTCATCATCGGCGTCTTCAATTTCAACATTATGCAACCGGTCCACCAATAAGCTATATTCCTTGGCAGTAATAGAAACTTTAGCTGTCAATCGCCTCAGATAGTCCTTGGCAGAAATTTCTGTAGTGGATGGAAATGATTCTTCCTGAGTAAGCACCGAATATAAAAGTTCTGTGGGATGTTTCTTCAAAGACAGCGGCAAAAACCTTTTAATACAGCATACAGCACATAAACGCTCGTTTTTGCCAACCTGAGCAAAACTATCTTCAGAATTCATGCGTTCACGCAAATTATCCCAAAAAGCTAAAATACCGTTCTTGTACTCCTTGGCTTTGGTGCTTCCAACACGGACAAAATCATGAAGGACTTCATGCTCCCCGCACAGAGGGCATTTCTCCCCTTCTTGAGCTTTCCGTGGCATCTCTGGTTTCAATTTAGACGATGCCAACAAAGACTGCACTGCAGAATGTGTGGCTGAATAAAGTCGGGCAAATGTATCTCCACTTGGAAAAGCACTGGAAAAGTCTTTGACTGTTTCTTGTTCGACCTTCCATTTATCAGGATGAAGGATGGCCGAAAGTGCTTCAGTGTCATCCAGACTTGCCAAGCGCATAGAGGCATCACGCAATTGCCAATAGTCTGAAACTTGATGATCAAAAAGTTCACGCATTTTTCGACCATCAGATCGCGGCGCAAGAAGATCGCGCACCAACAATGCCAAATGTAGCCATTCCTCATGAATTGCATCCCGAATTCCCTGGCAAATCTGCTCCATTTGGGAATTTGGGCCCGTGAACACAAACTTGTTGGGAAAAGAGGCAATAGCTGAAGAATTTTCCAAGTGCTTGCGTGCATGAAGATCAGGCTCTCGCAGGAAATCATCCAAATAAAATTCCTGAGCAAGCCACAATTCAACCAAAGACTGATCATGCAAGGAAGGATAAAGGACGTGGTCTGGCCCTAATGTCCGACTAATGTGCCGAATACCAACAAAGGCCAAGTAGGATAGAATAACCGATCCTACCCAGTGGTCGCGAAGTTTTCTGGCCTTGGTGATGAAAGACTGAACAGGGGTAATGGAAAAAACAGCAACCCCAACATGATTGTTAGAATCAAACTTCATGGACGAGGCAATAGCTGAGGTGAGACCACAGTGATGCCATAAAGGATGGTCTGGCATGCGTGTGTCTGCAGGCATGAGATCCCACAGTGCTCCGATACCACCTACATTCTGTGCCCGCAGACGTTTTTTAAAGGCAAAAAATAGATAGTGAAACAAGGCCCTGGACCAGCCTTCCGGGTCATTGGAGTAACTGAAATAGGCACTCAGGGGCGCAGTGGCACCTGGAGTAGAGCGAATAGAGTTTAATTCTTCAGCGGATAAGCCTAAACCAACATCCTTGATAAGCACAGCCCGTATGTCATCGTGCACTGTGTTAACATCCACGTTGCCCAAGACAGTGCTGAGGGTTGCTCCACTGACCAGAGGATGGGTCAGCACAGGGTTTGGAGTAAAATCCACAGCCCCATTCTGCATTTCATCCTTGCAGTATCCTGGTAAGGCAGCACGCGACAAAGAGGAAGCTATTCGATCTGCAGCACTGTACTCAGCTTTTTGTGGAGCAGACTGATGCAGCAATGTTGCAATATCCTGAGCCAGCTCTTCGTGACGCTGAATGCTCAACGCTTTGTGTGCAGGGTCATGCAAAAATACGGATAGTTTATGCTGCCAATAATTTTCCTGGCTCATTACACACCTCCGCAGCGTTTCAGACTTGGCTGGCCATCCAAAAAGGAGTGAACCTTTTTCCAAATATCTGTCTGAGCTCCGAGTTTATTGTCCCATTTTTTGGGAATGGGATGCGCCAGATGCAGGATACGCCCGACAATCTGTTCCTGTTCATTACGTTTGACCATGAGCCTGAGTTGCGACGGCATGCGGGACCCCCAGCCTGCGACAACATGATTTTGTCCAGCCGGGTAGCCAAGCAAATGCCGTGCTTCAAGTTCGTTTTTGGCTGTAAATTTAAATTGAGTTCTCGTTTTCATATATATTTCTGCGAAGTTATGTAGAATTTCCTGCCAGGCTTTTTTTACGTCTATAGGATTATCAGGCATATATTCCCAACACAGTAAATTCTTCTCATCTAAACACAACTGTGCAGGGTAAGTTTTGTTTTCCTGTTTCATGCGATCGGCAAAGGATATGTTTTCTTTTATGAGTTGCGGCAATGATGATAATTGAATTTTATTTTTGATATTCAATGAAATTGATCCAAAACCATTTCTGCTTCTACTACCTATTGTCCCAAAATGATGTAACAAAGAAATAGTTTTTTCAAACATCTCAGTTGTTGATTTTTTAATATAAATTGCTATATTAACTACTGATCCTGGTGTGATAAAATCACGAGTGATTTTGCTAATTGGCCCATAACCTAGGTAAAGAAGACGGTCGACTGGTACTTTAACATTAGGATGATTTAGCCTAGGCTGAAGATTTGGCAATTTATTTGCGATCGAAAAAATTTTTCCCTTCTCCAAAACCAAGCGTACTTGACTAGCTTGAGCTGAGTTATCACCCAAAACTGTGCCAAAAAGTTCACCTTCAATCTTCCGAAGGTCAGAAGCAGACCGGTGACCATTAGCCACCCGCCACCATTGCCGAAGCAAATTTTTAAAAGGTGCTGAGCGTAATTCAGCATGTTGATCTGCTCCACCCAGAAAGGTGGGAGAAAGAAACTCAACGTCGAACGCCAGCTTCTCCAGGTTGTGAAATCGTGTTACAATCATTGCTACCTCTCTGGATAATAAATACTTGTGCCAAAGGAAGCCCAATATACAAAAAACTCACTATCCTACCCGATATTCCATTTGCCCCAGTCCAAATGTGGTCTGCTTGCCCACCCGCAAGATGCTGCCCAACTCCAACAGGGGCAAAAATTCTTGAATTTCACCTTCATATTCAATGCGGCCTGTTAAGCCACCAATAAGCATTTCTCGGTCCTGACGGCTGGAAAAACGCCTGTTATCCAGCCATTGTAAGCGGCTATGCCGAATACTCACATCCTGTGACCGCTGGACCAAACCAGAATAATCCAGGTCTGGCTCTCCCTGACCAAAGCTGGAAAACAACCCAGACACCCGGCGCAACAAACTACGCACCAGCACATGAAAAGGAAGAGCATCAGTCAAACGATTGTCGCGTTTGATACGCAATGGTGTTAACCAGGAAACATCCACGGACTGGGCAGGTGTGGCTGAAAATCCGGGCAAATTATCATACTCCAGCTCCCAGGGCTTGGGATCAGTCAACAAACGTTGCTCTTGCCCATCATATAAAATTTGATCATTCATTTTCATGGATTGGATAACAAAGCGCGCCCTGGGGCCTTCTTCACCTCGCCCCACTCCAGAGTTGCCCATTTTTTCAAAAGCATAAATGAAATAAGGCAGATAATTATTAACAGCACCAAAAAGAAGTAAAGAAAAATCAAAAACTTCGCCGCGTGCATAATGCCGTTTACGCTCCAAAGGCGGAGAAATGCAGTAAGGATGCTGGACAGTGCCTTGAGTAGAAGAACCTGATTGTGGCTCAAACATGGTGGGATACAAACAGCGGGTTCGTAAAAGACAGGAAACACATTCCCGGCTGGTCATGGAGCAACTGACACCTTTTAAGGCCCAACCAAAAGCACCGCGAAAGGTTGAACCTTTAAATTCTGGCAGGATCGCGTTTTCTTTGAAAACAGCCCGGAAATCATAACGTCCAAAAAGCATTCTCACCTCCTGGAATGAAAGAGCGGGAACGAATGGACTTTTTTCAAAATTTGCAGAGAAAAAAACTAAAATTTGTCGCCTTCCCTCAAAATACTAAAATATATTAACAAGCAGAATGAAATGAAGCAATAAAATAATCAGCATCTGTATCGGTCTATGGTTTTTTGGACACAATTTTTCCCTATTTGCCTCAATCACGCCGCTACCGTGGTCGCCATTTTTTGTAATTCCCGCACTTGGGCTGGAGTCTTGTAGCCATGACGACCAATGATCCACTCCTTGTTATACACATCCCTGAAGTCCATGAGTGCAAGGCGTAAGTCCTCCACCGTATCAAATCTATAAATCCAAAGCAGATTCTCCTTTAAAGCTCGAACAAATCGTTCAGCAATGCCGTTACTTTGAGGCTCTCTGACATAGGAAGGAGAGCTTTTGATACCAAGAAAGGATAATTCCTCTTAATTTTCTGTTGTATAAAAAGGAATTACAACCTTTGTCCCGTGATAGAGCGTCCTCAGTACCTACATAGTAAATAATGTTTATTTTTTAGTGATTTGCCTATCAGCAATCTCCTTAAATGACTTAAATGCAAGAGGTTTTGACTTAGTGCCTTGATTACTTACTCCTAACTCTTTGCATAAACTAGCATATATTTTCGGTGGGAAACCGCCTTTGAAGTTCCAGACATCATCCCCCTGCTTCATTTTCAGGATTCCTGATATATGCCTGTATTTATAACCTAGCTTATTTTTTACGATGTAATTAGAGACCTGATTACTGTGAGTGAAACCCAAGAGCCTAATCTCATTCACAAGATTTTTAAACTCCACTTCTTTAGGATCGTAAGTCTTCTTCATTCCCCTTCACTCC
>JAAYGN010000234.1 GCA_012727715.1 Desulfovibrionales bacterium
GCTTCAAGCATCAGGTTTTCATTAAAATCGTATGTTGCTTTCAAATTAAGAGTGGCAAATCCAGGAATTTTTTCTGATCCATCATCAACTTTTGTGCGCATATAAATTTCAGGAACAATGCTTAAAGCCTCCAAGGGAGAAATAATCGCATACACACTGCCCATGGCTTTGGGTGACGACAGATCTTCAGTTGTATCTGAGTCAATATGCCAGTCCATAAATCCAGCACTGGCACCCAACGTTAAATATTGGTTAAGAAATGCTTCCAGGTTGACATCCAAACCATAGACATCAACTTTGTCCACATTGGCGAATTTGGAACCAAATCTGCCTCCACCGCGTGGATCATTATAGTTGGTGACAGAGGTTATCATGTCATCATACAGACTATAATATGTGGCCACATTGATCTTGAGCCAATTATCCACGGTCCCGCGATAGCCAAGCTCAAAATGATTGACTGACTCCGGATCAATGCCCGGATTGGCCAGCACATCAGGATCAGAAGCCATTTTCATGTACCGCTCCCGCATGGTGGCCACACGTTCTTTATGGGCAAAAGTAAAAGATAACTGGTGCGCTGCGGTCAGATCATAAAAAATACCAAGCTGATAATTGAAAAGATCTTCCGCAGTAGAACTGATCCCAGAAGATTTAACCATATCTCCACTTTTATACGATTTGTGCTGCTTGGGCTCCAACCTGGTGTACCCAAGCCCAAAGACCAAAGTCAGAGGGTCCAGAACTTTCCAACTATATTCCAGGCCCGTGTCATAATAGCTTTCCTGGGCCTCCTCGTAGAGACCCCAGTTGGAACGCGTCAATGGATTTGTCCAGTTATTACTGGTGGTTCTATAACGATAATCCTTATGTGATAGCTCACGGTATCCAGCCGAAGCACCAATTTTATGTTTCTCATTGATATCATAGCGTAAGGTAAAATGTCCCCCAGCCGTATACTGATCATATTTTTGATCGCGGCTATTACCAGCCTTGTTATTGAAATCAGGGTCAGCATAATCGACAGATTGGTCAATATGCTGGTCATAATAAGCTACAGCTGACAATGCCAGATCACTGGAAAAAGTAACGTCTGCGTTCATATAATAACGATTGGTCTCATATTTGGGCCAACGCCAGGCCCGAATATAATCTGCATTACTGGTACTGGTGCCTGGAGGAAAAATTCCCACATCTTTGCTGGCATCCAAAGGCTGCCCTTTTTCAAATTCCTGCCGCACCACACCGAACATAATATCGATATTTTCTGTGGGGGTTAGTCCGGCAATAAAATTCAATCGTCTATTGGTGTAATCGGAATTGCCTCGGCGACCTCCTTTTTGCCATTGTCCACTTGTAAAACTATGGGACAGGGTAAAAAAATCTTGCTCATCCTGCATCACCTGAGCTTGCAAATAAAAAAGATCCTGCTTGGTACCCAGCTTGACCCCAAAAAGTCGCCCCTGATCATCACCATAGCGATCAAAAAAATTGGTGTATTTTGCTCCAAACTCCAATTCTTGCTTGGGTTTGGCGGTACGGACGTTGATGATACCAGCCAGCCCGTTGTTATGTTGCAATAGAGGAGAACTATAGCCCCTGGAAATTTCAATGGAATCCAGATCAAAGGCCAAGACGCTGTTAATATCATATTCATTGCGGTAGGCCGTGGCTGTGGGCACGCCATCTACATACATACCAATCTGATATCGATTGCTCCCACGAATGCCGATAGTGCCTTCCGCACGACCACCACTATGGCTAAGCTCTATACCAGGCACTCCCTGCAAAGCATCACTCAGGGTAACTGCGCTTTTACGCTCCATTTCCGTCTGAGTAATTTGTTCCATAGTGTCTTTGGGAACACTGACTTCAAGCACGTCCAACTCAACTGTTCCCAATTCGTCTGCCCGGGCCACGCTGGCCGAAAAAATCAGGCAGAGTACAAACAATATGCAAAATTGTTTGGCCATTCCTTTCCTCCTCTGGAATGCTTTCAAGCGGTTTCATTGTTCAGGAAAAATTACAGGCAGACACCAACACACTATCTTCTACACATGACAGGCCACAACTTTAGTCAGCCAGGGTTGCAGACGACGATAGTTATATCCCTGGCGAATATTATTAAAAACTTCGTCTTCACTACCCGCACGGACCAGGCTGCCCCCCAGACTAAAGTTTTTGTGCAACATTGAGGCAAGGGGGGTGCTGGGTCCAAGGATGTACACATCAGCTCCGGACGCAAGATGCGGCTGATAAAAATGAAAGGTTTTATTGACAAAGGTTGACCCAGTAAAAATAACCAAATCACAATGAGGCATAATTTCTGCTGCTGCCTGGGGCCGATGTGTTCCGGCTATGTCTCGGAGTTCAAAAATTTCAAGTTCAATACCACTGGCACGCACTTCAGGCATAAGAGGACAGAAATAACCAACCATTCCCAGACGCTTATGCTGGGCCAGTATGCTTTGCAGAGAAAACTCTCCCAGCTTATGTTCACTGGAAGAAGCACACACGGCATTAATGGCCGCAAACGCCAGGGCCGCTGTAAGGGGGTCGTCATCAAGATATTTGGGGACAAGAGCATCAAGGCCCATGGAAGATATTTCTTGTTCCAGGACTTTGATTTCCTTGTGACTGGGCATGACACCCCAAAAACTTCGCTCTAAAAACGCAAGTCCACAACCCAGATCACTGGCCACGGCCAAACAATTTTCACCAATGGCGCAATCTTTTATTATGTTATTTTTAACATGTTGACAGGCGAACTGAACCAATTCCGCATAAATAGCTGCTGAAGTTTTCATAGTGCGTGGTTGATAGGAAAGAATCTGACTTGAAGCAACGTGGTCACCTTTTTTAAACAAAACGTGACTATCTGTCTTTTCTAGATTATTTTCTTACACTGCGTTCATCTTTAAA
Organism: Desulfovibrionales bacterium; assembly: GCA_012727715.1. Lineage (GTDB taxonomy): Bacteria > Desulfobacterota > Desulfovibrionia > Desulfovibrionales > Desulfomicrobiaceae > Desulfomicrobium. Next base: position 2,923 of record JAAYGN010000234.1, read on the forward strand.
ACCCTTTATAAACCATCAACCAAGCTAAGGAAATGTTGCTTAATTCTGTCATTGTGAGAAGCGTAGCGACGTGGCGCTTCGCCAATCCATAACTTACTGATAAGTCAATAATTCTGGATTGCTTCCCGCTTCGATTCCTCGCGGTCGCAATGACTTGTTTCGATTTGAGCAGTGCTTCCCTAAAACTTTGCTGCCACCAAGATCAATACCCATGAATTTACAGAGCTACACATTATTTTTGCAAGGCGATGTGCAAGTAGGCAAATCCACCATTATCCACAATGCCCTAAGGTCCTATGAACAAAACGTATGTGGGCTGATGGTCCAACGTCTTTTTGAAAATGATCAAAAATGTGGTTTTAGAGCCTGTATCGTGGATGGGAAATTGCCAGACCTGGAAGCCCAATATGCAAAAAATATTTCGGGTATTTTCTTGTATAAAAAACAAGTCTTCCCACAAGTACTGGAACAGGCCATAGGCAGAACTCTTGAGTTATGCGTGAAAAAACACTGTCAGATCATTGTACTAGATGAAATAGGAGGTCTGGAGCTGCTTTCCAAGCCATTCATGACTGCTTTACACAAAATCTTGCAGCTCAAAAAACCCTGTCTTGGTGTTGTCAAGTCTTTGGAAAATCTAGCGCATACCGCACGGCGTGTGCATCTCCCCGCAACAATACTTGAACTTGGAATTCAATTACAACAGAAACTTCAATCCAGTGGTGAAATTTTAATTGTTGACCCCAAAAATCGGCACAAGACTGCGGACATGGTCCAAAATTTTATTGAAAAAGTACTACTGGAGGGAGATCGTAGTCAAAGATAAAAAGGTACCAATACTCATGTAGTCTCTTTGCGTATATTCTGCATTTTAGCTGCATGATCAAAGAGTTATGTCTGTATATTTATACCACCTCGCATTTGTATAATAGTCTTTATGACAAAATATTCATTATAATTTAATGGATATGTTCCATAAAAAAAGGCGGGAAAATCCCGCCGTAGCAAAAATAGTTTTTACGTAATCTACAAAGCCATATGCCGGACATAGGCCTCTACAGTATTGACCAATAACTGAGCAATGGTCATGGGCCCGACACCTCCTGGAACAGGAGTCATGGCTGAAGCCACGGCCCTAAGACCATCAAAATCACAATCTCCCACAAGTCCAACATCAGTGCGATTGATACCCACATCAATAACCACTGCTCCTGGCTTGACCATATCAGCAGTAACCAAACGCGGGATTCCCACTGCCGCTACGAGCAAATCTGCCCTGCGAGTTTCAGCACCAAGATCTTTGGTCTTAGAGTGACAAATGGACACAGTCGCATTTTCTTGTAACAGCATAAGCCCCAAAGGCTTGCCCACAATATTGCTACGCCCAATAATCACTGCTTTTTTACCTGCTACACCAATATTATAGCGTTGTAATAAAGTCATGATCCCTGCGGGGGTACAAGAACGCAGGCAGGGTAGGCCCAATACCAATCGGCCCATATTAACAGGATGAAAACCATCAACATCCTTGTCTGGCCGAATCAGATCCAAACACTTTTGGCTATCCAACCCTTGGGGCAGAGGTAGTTGCAATAAAATTCCATCCATAGCGGGATCATTATTCAATTCCCCGATAATGGTCTCCAGGCGCTCTTGAGGAATATCATCGGGCAACCGAAAAACCCGGGAAACAAACCCCACTTCACGGCAGGCAGCTTCTTTATTGCGCACGTACACATGGGAGGCAGGATTATCACCCACCAGCACCACAGCCAAACCTGGTGCCCGTCCATGTCGCTGGGCAAGAACTGCTACCTGGCACTGAATTTCTTGGCGTATGGAGGTGGCTGTTTTTTTTCCATCAATGATGAGCATGGTACTATCCTTTGCAGGCCCAGGCTGCTGAAATAATCTCAACACCCTGGCCCGACATAACTTCTCTGTTCCTCTTTACCTCTTATTCATCCTCTTCAAACCACGATGCTGCCATACCTGGGCCATAATACGTTCCCTGCACATCCAAATCCTCCTCAATACGCAGGAGTTGGTTATACTTGGCAGTCCGATCTGAACGACACAAGGAACCAGTCTTTATTTGACCTGCATTTACAGCCACTGCCAAATCAGCGATAAAACTGTCTTCTGTCTCACCAGAACGATGAGAAATAACCGTGGCATAAGAAGCTTCCTTGGCCATTTCAATGCAGTCCATGGTTTCAGTCAATGTACCAATTTGATTAAGCTTGATTAAAATAGCGTTGCCCACATTGCGCAAGATGCCTTCTGCCAGCAAGGACATGTTGGTTACAAAAATATCATCACCAACCAATTGGAGCTGATCACCCAAAACGTCTGACAACTCTTCCCAACCTTCCCAATCTCCTTCGGCCAGGCCATCTTCAATGGAAATAAGAGGAAATTTATCAGCTAAATCAGCATAATAGTCCGTCAGCTCGCGGGCAGTCAAAATCTTATTTTCCCCAGCAAAATGATATTTCCCATCTTTGTAAAATTCAGTGGCAGCAGCATCAATAGCCAGGGCAATCTCCTGGCCAGGCTCATAGCCAGCAGCTTCAATGGCCCTGACCATATACGCAAAAGCCTGTTCATGACTGGCCAAATTAGGAGCAAAGCCCCCTTCATCACCTACAGAAGTGGACAAACCATCTTTTTGCAAAATTTTCTTCAAGGCATGAAAAGTCTCTGTGCCCATACGCAAAGCTTCCTTGAAACTTTCTGCACCAAGGGGCATGATCATAAATTCCTGGATATCCAAGTTGTTTGCGGCATGGGCACCGCCATTAATGATATTCATCATGGGTGCAGGAAGTATCTTGGCATTAATACCACCTAAATACTTGTACAAAGGGAGCCCCAAAAACTTGGATGCAGCCTTGGCTGTCGCCATGGACACCCCAAGGGTGGCATTGGCGCCCAATCGAGACTTGTTCTCCGTGCCATCCAGGTCAATCAAGGTCTGATCCACTTCGACCTGTCTGGTCGCATCCAGGCCAATAATTTCACCGGAGATATCCTCCATGACATTGAGCACGGCCTGTTCCACGCCTTTGCCATTATACCGTTGCTCATCACCATCGCGTAACTCCAATGCTTCCCTGGCCCCTGTGGATGCACCCGAAGGTACTGCTGCCCGACCTGTAGCTCCGGACTCAAGAGTTACTTCAACCTCCACTGTGGGGTTACCCCTGGAATCTAAAATTTCCCTAGCCCAAATACCGGTAATGGTGCTCATACGTACTCCCTAGTTTTTTTCTGATGAAAGGTTCTCAAAATATATGGCAGCCAAACCTTGCATGAGCAGATCTGGAGCCAGTTCGTCAATTGAGGGGGTGATCTTCATAAGTTTCGAAGCAAAACCTCCAGTGGCAATGACCCTAGCCCTGGGTGCCTTAAGTCGTTCTTTTAACCGCTGTGTCAGGCCTTCAACCATGGAGGCAAAACCAAACAAGACACCATGATTGAGACTTTGCCTGGTACTGGTACCAATATCCAGGTCCAAAGCATCTACTTCCAGACTGATCTGGGGCAGCTTGGCAGTTTGTGTTCCAAGAGCTGTAATAGAGCTCAACACCCCCGGACAGATAAGCCCCCCCAAATACGCATTGCCTTGAATACAATCAAAGGTGGTGGCTGTACCAAAATCCACAACAATCAAGATAGAATCTGAAAAAAGGTGCCTGGCTGCAAAACTCCCCAGCAAACGATCTGCCCCTACTTCCTGTGGACGAGCATAGTGGTTGTCCAAAGGCAAAGAAAAATCCCCGGGCACAAACAGGGCTGGACAATCAAAAAACCGGGCACAAGCAGTACGCAAAAGTCCAGTTAAGGGAGGGACCACTGAAGAAAGCACCCAAGCCTGGATAGACTCTGGTGCGACGTGTTCACGGTTACAAATACTTACAAGTGTCAGGCCCAAAGAGTCTGCTGTTTCTCCATTGGTGGCTGGTAAACAATAACACTGGCCCAAGCCCTGAGGGTAGGCCAGGCAAACCTTGATTTGGGTGTTGCCCACATCAAATAGAAAAACAGGTTTACTGTTTTCTGGGTGAGAAGGATGGGATGTCATGGCCTAGTCATTAACGTTTTACCTCAAAAGTTCAAGAAAAAGCTCAAACTCTATTGGGTTGTCACTTGAAAGTAATGAAGGTAAAATCATTGCATGTTGGTACTGGCTAGAAAAAATTTGCTCGCAAAGGGCAACTCTTCCGTCCGATAAATAGTATTCCATAAAAAACATTGGAGAATCACCATGCCTTTACACCCTGAGCTTTTAAAAATTTTGGCCTGCCCCAAATGTAAGGGCAATCTCAATCTCCTTGGTCAGGAAGAAGGGCTGGAATGTCCTGCCTGTCAGGTCGTCTATCCTATTCGTCAAGAAATTCCGGTCATGCTTATGGAAGAAGCCATTGCTTCAGACAAGTGGGCACAGGGCGTCCGTGAAAAATGAGCAAAAAAAAGGAACGTCCCGCACCAAGCAGCTTGGGCCTTGCTCCTGTGGGGGTGGATAGCCACGCTCATTTGGAAGGCTCATCAGCAGAAATCCAGGCGACCTTGGACCGTGCTTTAGCAGGTGGGGTACGCACAGTGGGCCATGTTTTTCTTGGGCCCGATGCCTATGCCAGGACCAGACCATATTTTACAACCATACCCAACCTGTTCTTTATCCTTGGTACCCATCCCCATGACGCGGCCCAAATGACAGAGAACGATCTGCAAACCATGGCCCAAGCCTTCGCCCAAGATGCCGGACTTCGGGCTGTAGGTGAAATTGGCCTGGATTTTTACTATGATCATTCGCCCCGTCCAGTGCAAGAACAATGGTTTCGTCGCCAGCTCCAACTTGCTTTGGACCTAAATCTTCCTGTGGTCATCCATTGCCGCGAGGCCGAGGAACAATGTTTAACCATTCTGAATGACATGGGCTTTGCAGGCCGGCCCCTTCTTTGGCACTGCTTTGGGCTAGGCCCTGATTGGGTTGAGAAACTAGTACAACGTGGCTGGCACCTTTCGGTACCCGGGGTGGTTACTTTTGCCAAAGCGCACGATCTACGCCAAGCTGTAACCATGATCCCTGAAGATCGCTTGCTCTTGGAAACCGATGCTCCTTATCTGGCCCCTGAACCCTATCGGGGACGACCCAATGAACCTGCCCTCTTGGGTTTTACAGCCCTGGAAATTGCCCGCTTACGCGGAGAAGATGTCCATCTTTTGTGGCAACGATCGGCTGACAATGCTCGGCACTTCTTTGGACTAGAGGCATAAAAAAAGGGCGGATTTATCATCCGCCCCAACGTGCATCTTACACAAATAGCAGGCTACTAATCTCTTGAAGCACCAAAAAATCGCAATAAAAATAAAAACAAATTAATAAAATCCAAATACAGGGTCAAAGCACCTAAAATTGTCCCGCGTCGGATAGCCAAAGTATCACCCATGGGTGCGGATTCTCCCATAACCTTCAACTTTTGGGTATCATAGGCTGTCAGTCCGGTGAAAATAATAACCCCCAAGCCACTGATTACAAAATCCACCATGGGGCTCGCCATGAAAATATTAACAAGTGAGGCAATGATAATCCCAATAAGGCCCATAAACAAAAAACTGCCCCAACTGGTCAGGTCTTTTTTGGTCGTTGCTCCATAAACACTCATGGCTGCAAACATACCGGTACAGACAACAAAGGCTTTGAAGATGGACGCAGCTGTGTACACCAGCAAAATTACTGATAGGGTCGCCCCATTTAAAGCACTATACAGAAGAAAAAGACCGGTAGCCATGCCCGCAGACATGCGATGCACTGCTCCTGATAATCCGAAAACTAAACCAAATTGCCCCAAAATAAGCCCCCAAAATAAAATGGGGTTGGTAAAAATTGCCTGAGCCAATGTTGGGGAACTGGCCACACTATAAGCCACCAAAGCGGTGATGCCCAAGCCTAAAGTCATCCAATTATATACCCCACGCAAAAAGGTGTTGGTGGCCTGAACACTGACCTGTGGCTGGGAAATAGTTCGCATATTCATCCTTCCTCCTCAAACATAATTAGCTATTTTAAATTATACATCAAGTCATATGTCTTACCTGCAACGTGCCAAGTAATCATTAAAAATTATAACGCAAGCCCATCGTTAAAACATTGCCTCCACCGCTTCTGGCCATCAGCCCATAGCCTGAAGAACGATGATGCAACCGGGCCAAAAAGGCCCAGGCAGAACCTGGTACTCTGAAATCAGCTTCCAGATGCCAAAAGAGTAAGAATTGATCACTGGGATGGCTATTCATGCGTTCATACTCAGGCAAGGTTGTCGCATAGGAAGGGCCAATGCCATAGGCAATGCTGGTTTCTAGATATTTGTTCCAGGGAAACCAAAGCCAACGCACCGTGATAATTGGCAGGTTGAACTCAAAGTGATCCTGGATGCCAAAATGGCGAGCGATATTGCCCTCTAATTCCAAGGCCCAGAGATGATGGCGGGGGGTATAGAATCTCCAGCTTAAAGCTGTGGCCAATAAATAGGAGTCAACTGTGCCAGCTTGCCCAGAAATGGACCGCAGCCAATTATCATCCGTCATTACTCCACCATAAACACTTATGGCATAGGATTTTTCCAGATCACCATCTTGGGCAAAGGCATAATTATGGACAAAGGCCAAGAGAAAAAAAACAAAAAGAACAAAATACCTGACACACCTCATAACTTCATCCCAGAGCAGCTAAACTATCTAGAGATCAAAAAAACACATAGCCTCAAATCATGACTGAAAGACTATACTATCCAAGAACAACTTTGCCTAGTCCCAGGTTCAAGGCAAAATCCATGGGTCAATATCTCCTTTAATCAGTATGAAATGCTGATGTATGACCATCAAAAATAAGCCACTCTTTTTACAATAAAGAGAGCATCAAAATATGGGAGAAAAAATTGAACACTACAATACAGCTCTGCCCCTCAAGACTACAATGACGACATCCTGGCCTTATATTTGCGCAAGCAAAGTCGAAAACTTCTTTGAACCTGTCTTTTTTGACTGCAACCAAAACCATAACTTGCCTGTGTACATTCTTATGTATATCAAGGCTAAAACATCTCAGATTGGGTTCGGCTGAGCGTCCTTTATTATGTGTGTACACGATTTCCAATTATCAATGGATGATATAACAGGTGATTCCGCCAACTATTGTACCAAACCCAAAGCAAGTTCTTTGGGCGCAAAATCAACCAGATCAAGGGCCCCGTATCCTTTTCTTTTCTGGTGGCACTTCCCTTGGCCCCACCAGCCAGGCCCTTATTCATTACACCACAAACTCCATTCACCTGGTCACGCCTTTTGATTCTGGCGGCAGCTCTGCAGAATTACGGCGTTATTTTGCCATGCCGGCAGTGGGTGACTTGCGTAACAGACTCACTGCCCTGGCAGGTTGTGCCCACAAGTCCGGATGTGCAGCAGTGCGGGACCTTTTGGACTATCGGCTATCCCAAACAGCAACTGCTTGGGCCTTGAAGAACGAACTTGAAAGTCTGGCCTTGGGACGTCATGCTTTAAGCCAAGGACTGGATGACGCCTCAGCACAAATTCTTCAAAAATTACTCCAGCATTTCTTATGTTCTATTGGCCCGGACTTTAATTTGGCCGGAGCCAGCATTGGTAATGTAGTTCTTGCTGCTGGATACCTCAAACATGATCGAGACCTGGATCCTGCGGTCCAGGCCTATAGCCAATTGGTCCGATCCCGGGGACAAGTGCGCCTGGTTATCAATGCAGACCTGCATTTGAGTGCAACCTTGGCCAATAACCAGCACATTATTGGGCAACACTTATTAACAGGCAAAGAGGCCCCACCCCTTACGGAAATGATCAGGGACCTGCACTTGGTAGATCCGGGCCAAAACATGTGTCCAGTCCGCCCCGCCATTGACGAACAATGCAGGCAAGCAATTCTCTCCGCTGATCTTATTTGCTATCCTATGGGTAGTTTTTATAGCTCCATCATTGCCAACCTCTTACCCGCCGGGGTTGGTCAGGCTATCAGTCAGGCCAAATGCCCCAAAGTTTTTGTACCCAACACCTTTTTTGATCCTGAAAGCTTTGGTCTTTCTTTGACTGCTCAGGTACAGACTCTTTTGCGCTACTTATGCCTTGATGGCCTCAACGATATGCACATCTCCGATGTGCTTGACCTTGTGTTAATAGACCCCCACATTAGTTACCCCGATTATGATCAAAATAGTGACCTGCTTTCCCAAGGGATACGAGTCATGAAGACCAACCTGATCAATCCCCAGACCCAATATATTGACCCCCATTTATTAAGCAAGACTCTTATTTCTTTAGCCAAGATTAATACAGATTCCTGAGTATCTGACCAAAAAATGCACTTTGGTCATTAATTTGAATATATCCTTACACCTTTTATCCTTGTGGCCTTGTCCCTTGTCTTTTTACTCTAAAACAGGTAAGCATCTTTTTTTAGAATATAAAATTATTATAAATAA
>JAAYGN010000235.1 GCA_012727715.1 Desulfovibrionales bacterium
CCAGCTATATCGGTATTGCCCATGCGCCTTGTTTATGCCAGAATTTTCCTCAAGAACGCGGGCAGATTAAATTTTTTTACGGAGCCAGGCACTGGTTACCATGGTCAAATATTTAACTGGAATGAGAGATGAATTTATGGAACAGCAGGTTTATTTTATTGAAGGGGACGGTATTGGCAAGGAAGTTTGGGCCGCAGCCAGGCCCGTGTTGGATCAAAGCATTAAGCTGGCCTATGGTCAGAGCAAAAAGCTGGTGTGGACAGAGCTGTTGGCCGGGAAAAAAGCCTTTGCCGAAGTGGGCACCTATTTGCCCCAAGCCACCATTGATACCCTGGCCCAGGCAGAAGTAGCCATGAAAGGCCCCCTGGAAACCCCTGTGGGCACAGGATTTCGAAGTCTTAATGTCACTTTGCGGCAAACTTTGGACTTGTTCGCCTGTATTCGACCCATTCGATATTTTCCTGGGGTGGTCAGCCCGGTCAAACATCCCGAACGTATTGATATGGTAATCTTTCGTGAAAATACCGAAGATGTCTATGCTGGTATTGAGTGGCAGGCCCAAAGCAAGGAAGCCCAAAAACTTATTGCTTTTTTGCGGGATGAATTGGGTGTGCAGGTTGACCCTACCAGTGGTATTGGTTTGAAACCCATGACTGAGCGCGGTTCCAAGAGATTGATTCGCAAGGCCATCCAATTTGCCCTGGCCCAGGGCAGGAAAAGTGTCACCCTGGCCCATAAGGGCAATATCATGAAGTTTACTGAAGGCGCTTTTCGAAATTGGGGCTATGAATTGGCCGCAGAGGAATTTGCCGGAAAGGTAACCTTGGAAAACGTGCCCTCATGCCCTCCGGGGGCTGTGGAACTCAAGGATCGCATTGCTGATGCCCTGTTTCAGGAAGTCTTGATTCGGCCCGAGTGTTACGATGTTATTGCCACTCCAAATTTGAATGGTGACTATCTTTCCGATGCCCTGGCCGCTCAGGTGGGTGGTCTTGGCCTGGCTCCAGGGGTGAACATGAGTGAAAAATTGGCCTTTTTTGAACCGACCCATGGTACAGCTCCAGCCATTGAAGGCAAGGATTTGGCCAATCCGGGCAGCTTGATTTTGTCTGGTGCGCTGTTGCTTGATCATTTGGGCTGGCATGAGGCGGCCACGAAAATTCGTCAGGCCCTGGAATTGTGTATTACCATGAAAAAGGTGACCATAGATTTGGCCTCACAAATGGAAGGCGCCCAGCAGCTTTCTTGTTCGGGCTTTGGAGAGCTGATGCTCAGCAATTTGGAAAAGGTCTAGCCGGAATTTTGGGAGCGCGGTCATGGTCATTGGGCTGGGTATTGATATTGTTGAGCTGAACCGGATTGCTGCGGCTTATGCGCGCTATGGAAACAAGTTTTGTGCCCGTATTTTGACCCCCAGAGAATTGGCTCAGGCCCCATCAACAATGATTCCTTTTTTGGCGGCACGCTTTGCCGCCAAGGAAGCTGCGGTCAAGGCTTTGGGGACTGGGTTTAGCCAGGGCATTACTTTTCAGGATGTGGAAATTGCCAATGATCCTGTGGGCAAACCCAGTCTTTGTTTTTTTAATCAGGCGTTAAAACACTATGCGGCGTTGCAAGCCGTACGGGCTCTTTTGTCCATTTCTCATGGTCGGGATACTGCCGTGGCTGTGGTTATTTTGGAACAATAGGAGATAGTGATGCTCAGTCCTTTGCCCACGCCTATGGAAATGGCTCTTTGGGACCGCTTGACCATAGAGGGGTTTGGTTTGTCCGGGGCAGTGTTAATGGAAAATGCCAGCCGAGGCGCTTTGCAGATTTTGCTCCAAGAGTTTTCTTCTTTGCGGGGTCGTTCAGTGCTGATTTTTGCTGGTCCGGGCAATAATGGCGGGGATGCTTTTGCCCTGGCCAGGCATTTGGCCCAGGAAGG
>JAAYGN010000236.1 GCA_012727715.1 Desulfovibrionales bacterium
AACTCAAAGTCCGTGCACCTCATTTTCGTCAGCGCAGAAGAGGAGATATATGCATACCAAATTCTTCTGTCAAACATTATTTTTAAAAAAATAGAAAGAAAATAGAAAAAAATTTTACATTATAACTAACAACATAAAATCATTTAAAAATTACGCTGAGAAAATACTATGACTAAGGATAAAAAACCATATCCATAGAGCCACCATCTATTATCAAGCCTCCACAAATTAATCCACAGGGCTAACTTTGTCTTGGCTAATCCACCCGTTAATAACCCATCATCTTACACTTTAGCCTGCCCAACGAAAAGCAAAACAAGGTCAGCAATGGAAACTAGGTATCACACCTTGACCAAAGTCTAAACCTATTAAGGCCCTATTGCTCCGATACAGTGCTGACCAGTAACAAAAGCTTTAAAATTCCAAATGGCGCGGGGTGCGCGGAAAAGGAATAACATCCCGGATATTGCTGATGCCAGTAACGAGCATGAGCAAACGCTCAAAGCCCATGCCAAAACCAGCATGGGGCACTGTGCCAAAGCGGCGTAAATCCAGATACCACCAATACTCTTCCTTGGGCAGGCCCATTTCCTCAATGCGGCTTTCCAGCACATCCAAGCGCTCTTCCCGGGCACTACCGCCAATAAGCTCACCAATACGCGGCACCAACACATCCATGGCCCCAACAGTGCGACCATCATCATTTAAACGCATGTAAAAAGCCTTGATATCTTTGGGATAGTCAAAAACAATGACTGGCCGACCAAAATGTTTTTCCGTTAAATAGCGTTCGTGCTCGGTTTGTAAGTCTGTACCAAAGTCCACGGGAAATTCAAAATTCTCTTTGGATTTTTTAAGAATTTCCACTGCTTCAGTGTAGGGTAAGCGCATAAAAGGCTGGGCTAAAATATTATCCAGGGTAGCCCTAAGATTTTTGTCCACAAAATTGGCAAAAAGATCCAAATCATCCCCGCAAGTATCCTGAATATAGGTAATCAGCCATTTAATGCTCTTTTCACCCAGATCCATATTATCCTTGAGGTCCGCAAAGGCCATTTCTGGCTCAATCATCCAAAATTCTGCGGCATGTTTGGGGGTGTTGGAATTTTCAGCGCGAAAAGTAGGTCCAAAGGTATAGACCCGGCCCAGAGACAGGGCCAGGTTTTCAGCGGCCAATTGCCCAGAAACCGTTAAAGATGCCTCCTTGCCAAAAAAATCCTGATCATAATCCACCTGGCCATTTTTTACAGGTACCTGGGCCAAATCCAGGGCCGTGACCTGAAACATCTCGCCCGCCCCTTCACAATCAGAGCCCGTGATAATGGGCGCATGCACCAGATAAAAACCCTGTTCATGAAAAAAACGGTGCACTCCGTAGGCCAGTTGCGCACGGATTCTGTTTAAGGCTCCATATTTGTTGGTCCGGGGACGCAAGTGAGCAATGGTGCGCAAGAACTCATCAGAATGTCGTTTTTTTTGTAAAGGATAGGAGGCATCAGCAGCCCCAATAAGCTCTAAGGTTTGGGCCTGTACCTCCCATTTTTGTCCCTGGCCTGGAGAGGGCACCAACGCTCCCACAACATGCACCGCCGCCCCAGTATTGATTTGATCCACAAGGTCAAAGCCTTGGGTCCTGGGGTCAACAATAATTTGTAAATTTTTCAGACACGAGCCATCATTTAATTCCAAAAAAACAAAATCCATGCTGGCCCGCTTTGTCCGTACCCAGCCCCAGACATCCAGACAATCCTGTTGCGCATCAGACAAAAGAATATCAACAATCCTGATCTTGGTCATAATATCCCCAAACATATCAAAAGTTAGAGCATGTCCA
>JAAYGN010000237.1 GCA_012727715.1 Desulfovibrionales bacterium
CATAAGAGCGCCCAAGGTTTTTTGTCTGTTTTTACCTTGCATACCAAGGTCCAGGTCGGGGTCAAAAAACTGCTGAACTAGATGCAGCCAAGGTGAATCAGGATGAGTACCGGAAAAGGAAACTTTTTTGCTTGGTCTTCTTTCAGTGGTGACAATATCAGTGACCGCTGACGTGGTCTGGGGTGTGGCAAGAGCCATGCTCTGAGGTAAGGACATGCTTTTTGCTTGGTTCGGTACAATTTTACCCATAACCACAGTAGAATGAAAGGTCTGGACCACAAGAGATTGCCAACGAGAAAGTTCATCCAGGACTAAACTATGTGGAATCTGTCCTGTGATTTTTGTGTAATGCTCCAAATATCCCTGTTCATCAAAAACATCCACAAGGGTTGCCTGCAAGCGGTCTCGCTCGAGGATGCCCACTAAAAAACAGGTCAATACCAGGGTTATCCAGATTCTAGCGGGTGAATGTATAATAATACACTGGGGCATAGGTGAGTAATAAATATATTTTTTTAGAATTGAAAATAAATAAACGGGAGCACTCCGTCAGGTCCCATACGAAAAATCATGCTGGTCAGCAAAGCAGTGGTCAGCGCCTGAAAGATAACAGGTAAACGAGCTTGTGCATGCACAAACCAGGTAAATATAAAGCGCCCCATAATTTGTAACAATAGGCCACAACCAATGGCTGGCAAGGCCAAGAGTAAAAATCCCTGCCCAGGTTGATTCCAGACAAAAAGTCGGTGTAAAATCTCCAGGGCCTTATCCATGTCTTCTGCCCTAAAAAATACCCAGGCCAGACTGACAAAGTGAAAGGTGACCAACCACCCCAAAAAACCTCCTAACCATGATTTTTGGCTGCTCCCATTTTTTTGATCCTTGGGAAAAAATCGAGATTTACACTGGTGTACCCCATGCACACAAATAAGCCCAAAACCATGCAAAGCTCCCCAGACAAGAAAGCGGGCATGGGCACCATGCCACAATCCACCCAAAATCATGGTTAGCGCTAAATTCACATAGCGATTGCCCTGTCTGCTGCCCCCTAAAGGAATATACACATAGTCACGGAGCCACGTGGACAGGGTGATATGCCAACGCCGCCAAAAATCCTGTAAATTACAAGCCAGATAGGGAGCATTAAAATTTTGGGGCAAGGAAAAGCCCAAAAGCAGGGCTAACCCCAGGGCCAAATCCGTGTACCCGGAAAAATCACAAAAAATCTGAACAGCATATCCATAGACTGCTGTGAGTACAGCCAGAGAAGAATAGGCTTCAGGTCCTTGAAATACATCACGCACCACGTGCTCAGAAAGAAAACTGGCCAGAACCACTTTTTTAAATAATCCGCTGACTATAAAAGCCAAGGCTTTGGGTATTTGCTCTGCAACCCCCTGAATAGGAAGAGTGTTTTGACTGTTTTCACCATGTATTATCTCTTTTTCCTGGTCCCACAAAGGTGATTCATCCTGTATCCTTGTGGGTTTACCAGGCAGAGCAATGATTTTTTGTCCAGCCAAAAGGGAGCGAATCTGGGGGAAAAACTGCCAGGGCCGCATGATGGGTCCTGCCAAAATGGTGGGGAAAAATGAAAGGTAAAGCAGTACTTTAAAAAAACTCTCAGGCCTTTGTCTTTTCGATGCTATCTCAGCAAGATAAGCTATGGCTTGAAAAACATAAAAAGATAGACCAATGGGAAAAGGAAGCTCTAACAAGGCCTCGGGTAGAAAAGTATCCAGGCGCAGGGAGATACCAAAACTGGATAAAAAAACCTGGGCTTCCAGGATAAAAAATTCAGAGTACTTAAAAAGACCTAAAATAAAAATATTGGTACAAATACCAAGAAAAAGCCAAACCTTTCTCCACCTTGAACTTTTGGCGATGATCTTGCCCATGAGCCAATTAAAAAGTCCTACCCCGAGTAAAAGTGGCAGATAATGCCTGCCAGCTGTGGAATAAAAAAAAAGATTACAGACGAGTAAAAGGGCGAGGCGTAAACGGGCAAAGGGTGCAAACAAAAGCCATAAAGTCAACGTTGTTAGAAAAAAAAGCAAGAATTCAAAGGTGACAAAATTCATGACTTCCTTTTCCAGTTCGTAAAAATATCTACCTATATATTTTTCTTGGCAATATGACCGAGTACTTCTTCCAGTACTCCCTGGGCATCCAAAAGACCGGTATCAATGACCACTGCATCAGGGGCAGGACGAAGCGGGGCTATGGACCGATTGCGATCCTGGTCATCACGAATGCGGATACGGGCTTGAATAGATTCCAGATCTTCCAGCATGCCCATTTCTTTGAGCTGATCAAAACGCCGCTTGGCTCGGATCTCAATGGAAGCATCCAGGAAAAACTTGTACTTGGCATCAGGAAAAACCACACTGCCCATATCCCGGCCTTCCGCAACCAAAGGTGTCACCTGGCCAATGGCCTGTTGATTCCGTCGTAAAAAATCCCTGATCACGGGAATACGTCCCAGATGCGATGCCCACAGTCCAACTTGCTCGCTGCGTATATCTTCTGACAAGGGAAAACCATTTAAAAGCAACGCTGAATGTCTGCCCACTCCTTCCAAATCAAAGTCCAATCGGTTCAGCTCTGGCACCAACTTATCCACAGGGAGCTCCCAGGAACCTTCGCCCAAAGTCAGGGCAATGGCCCGAAACATGGCTCCTGTATCTAAATAGGCAATCTCCAATCTATCAGCCAATTCACGGGCCACAGTGGTCTTGCCAACACCAGCTGGCCCATCAAGGGTGACTATGGTGATACTCACGAATTATCTCCTGGGTTTTATCCAAAAATATCTGGTTTTCTTCTGCATTGCCAATGCTTACCCGCAATTTGTCTGGCAAACCATAGGAAGCCAGTGGCCGGATGATCACACCTTGAGCAAGCAAG
This sequence comes from Desulfovibrionales bacterium, assembly GCA_012727715.1. Classification (GTDB taxonomy): domain Bacteria; phylum Desulfobacterota; class Desulfovibrionia; order Desulfovibrionales; family Desulfomicrobiaceae; genus Desulfomicrobium. The sequence continues at coordinate 2,908 of JAAYGN010000237.1, forward strand.
GTCGAAAAAAGTAAGGCGGCATCCATAGGTGGTTTAAACATTAAAAAATTAGCTTGAGAGGAGTACACCTCACAGCCCAAAGCAGTGAGCTCCTGAGTTAACCATGCTCTTCCCTGGGTTACCACACGCAAAGTTTCAGCAATAAAAATTTCATCTTGCAAAGCTGCCAAACCTGCTTGTTCAGCCAGGACATTGACGCTAAAGGGAAGTTTTACCCGCAAAACAAAATCTGCCAGCCAATCTGGCATAATACCATACCCCAGACGAAGTCCGGCCAAACCATACATTTTAGAAAAAGTACGCAGCAAGACCACATTGGAAAGACGTGAGACTTGAGGCAACATGGAGTAATGTTCAAGAGGACTTGCAAAATCAATATAGGCCTCATCCACCACCAACAAGGTTTTCTGGGGCAGCTTATGGGCTAAAGCAACCAGGTCTTGGGCCGCACAAGCATATCCTGAAGGATTATCTGGATTGGTGATAAAAACAAGGGCAGTGTGCTCATCAACAAGATCAAGGAGCTTGTCCAGGGCAAAAGAAAAATCAGTGTGCAGCCCTGTTTGGCGAAATTCAAGCCCACATAAACGCGTTTGCAGCTTATAGATGCTAAAACAAGGATCAAAGGCCACAATATTGTCCACCCCTGGCCTGGCTACCACGCGCAAAAGCAGGTCAATAATTTCATCAGATCCATTGCCAACAACAAGACAATTTTGGGGGACATGCAAATGCGCAGCCAAGGCCCGGCATAAAGCTGGCGTGCCTGCTTGGGCATAACGAAAGGAGAAGGAACTCGCAGCCCTGATCCGCTCCTGGACCACAGGTGAAACGCCCAAGGGATTTTCATTGCTGGCCAGTTTGATAACCGTGCTTAGCCCGTATTTTTCCTTTATTTCATCTATAGACAGACCAGGAACATAGGCTTGAAACTGCTCTACTTCTGGCCGAACCATGACCTGGTTCATACATGCTCCTTATATGAGTACAAAAAACAAATGTTGGTAGAAATCAAGGCAGTAAAGCCACATGCAAAACCTTGCCCACCAACTTAAATTCATCCTGGGTCAAGGTCCGGGGATCCAGACAAAAATGATCATCCTCCACTCGGCCCACCAGCGGCAGATCTCCATGCAACAACCCTTGACGCAAATCTTCCACACTCCCCTGCTTGGGTACTACACAAACCAGGGTTGTGGGCAAATCCTGTTCTGGAAACGACCCACCGCCCACTCGGGAAAATCCAGATCGCGTACTAATACACGCTAACTCGCCCAAGGTGTTGGACAAAATACGTCGTAGTTTTTGGGCTTTTTTCTGTAATTTTTCAGGGGAAGCAGTGATCATGGCCAAAGTAGGCACTGTATCCCTGGCCTTTTTGGGGTCAAGATAGAGTCGCAACGTGGCCTCCAGAGCAGCCAGGGTCATTTTATCAATGCGTAAGGCCCGGTTAAGTTGGTTCTTTTTAATGTGCTCAATATATTTTTTCTGTCCCACAATAATACCAGCCTGAGGCCCGCCCAAGAGTTTGTCACCACTAAAGGAGACCAGGTCAGCACCATTTTTCAAGACCTGCTGCACCGTGGGCTCGGGCATAAAGCCAAAGGAAGAAAAATCAAAGAAATTGCCGCTACCCAAGTCCTCAAAAACGGGTAAATTATGCGCTTGGCCCAGGGCCACCAGGTCGGCCAAGGCAACTTCCTTGTGAAAACCAATGATGCGGTAATTGGACGTATGGACCTTCATAAGCATGGCTGTATGCTCATTAATGGCTTCTTGGTAATCAACAAGATGGGTGCGGTTGGTGGCCCCGACCTCGCGCAAAATAGCCCCGCTTTTTTTCATGACTTCCGGGATACGAAAAGATCCACCAATTTCCACCAATTGACCACGGGACACAATGACTTCTCGCCCCTTGGCCAAGGTGTCCAAAACCAGCAGTACTGCCGCTGCATTGTTGTTGACCACCAGCCCGGCTTCAGCTCCTGTTAAACGGCACAAAAGTTCTTCCACATGGCTATAACGACTCCCCCGCTGCCCGGTAGCCAGGTCCATTTCCAAATTGGAATAATGGGCACATCCCGCAAGGACAGCTTGAGCGGCAGACTTGGCCAAAACAGAACGCCCCAAATTTGTGTGGATCACCACCCCAGTGGCATTTAAAACCCGACGAAAATGGGTTTGGGAGCGGGACAGGATATAGGCTTTTGCTCTGGGAACCAGGATTGTAAGGTCTAAGTCTTGAACAGAATGCAGGAGATCTTGACGAATTTCTTCCCGGCACAGATCAAGAAATTCACCCACCAGGTCCCGCATCATGCTTCTTGGCACATCATCTAAACTTGCATCCGACTCAAATTCATGAAGGAAACGATCCACAGCTGGAATATGCCGAAAAAGGGAGCTCATCTATCTCGTCCTTACTCATTAAGGTATTCTGGATGTTGTGCGTAAAATTCTCCCACCACATAGAGGGACCCGCACAAAAGTATGGACCCTGATCTGTTAAGGGCCGCCCCAAGGCTCGAAGCAACCTGCCCCTTGTGGCCAAAACGAGCAGCCAGTTCTTGGGCTTGGCTGGCGCGTTCTAGATGCGGTAAATCAGGCACCAGGACCATATCTGCAAGTCGTGCCAAACGCTCAAAGATGCTCTGATCCAGAACTTTATCCTGCATGGATTGAAAGACCAGCACATCAAAGTGTTTCTGACGTTTTTCCAAGGTATCACACAAGGCCAGTAAGCCCAAGGTGTTATGCGCTCCATCCACAAGCACTGGTCCATGTTGTTGAAAACGTCCGGGGAAATGTGTTGTACCCAGAACGTTTGTACAGACATCAGGGTGAAATTGCCAGCCTTGCACAGTGCATAAGGTGCTCCAGGCAAGGACAGCCAACGCTGCATTGGGCACCTGATAAAGGGGATGTTCACCTAAGATATCTGGTGTAATGGCCAGATGCGG
>JAAYGN010000238.1 GCA_012727715.1 Desulfovibrionales bacterium
CGAGGTTAATGCAGGTACCCTGCAAGGACCGGCCAGCATGGAAGATGTGCGTGATCTCATGACTTTCCTGACGGCCAAGGGCATGGAAAAAGGAGATGGATTCAGCGAAGGTGCGTTCAATATTGCTGATCCAAACCATCGGTTACGCGACTTTCTGGATTCCTGCCCTGAGACCTACCAGCGCCCATCTTCGCATATTGAAGGGTTTCAAAACACCCCTGGAGGTGGACATCGTGGCATTGATGCCCACGCCAACATCTCCCTGCCCTATGGCAAGGGCACCCTGCTTTACGGAAGCATGACCAGCGGCACCAACCAACTCCAGGGTGACCGGTTGTTTCTTAAAATGGAAGCCCATGGCTGTCGCCTGACTTCTCGCTCCGCTCCTAACCGTGATCCCCAAATTGTTGATCGTCCAGCCAGATTCAAAGACATTGGGCAAACTTTGGGTCATGCCTTGGGCTTTTGTCGCACCGTGTTGCGTGGTATTTCTGGTGGTCGCCTCTTTGCCAATCTTCAAGATTCCCGCAAGGAACGCATTCCTGATGATGTGGCCAGAAACTTCAAGACTCTTGTGCATACCCTGGACAGCTCTGGTCAGGGTGAGATGGCAGGTATTCTGCGCCAAAACGACCCTCTGGCCACTGCTCAGGGCATCCGGATCATGGTTGCCAACCTGGATCAGGCTCTGGCGCAAAACAATCTGCTCCAGGACACCCGCGACTCCTTGCAGGGCCTACGAAATAATCTGGCCGCACGTTTTGACCACCTGGATGTGCGAATTGGTAATGAAGTTGTCCTGAATCAGTACGAACTGAGCGGTAGCCCAGCCCTGACCTCAACCACAAACCTCATGCGGGCAACAATTAACAGCCTGCTTTCTGTTGCTGATGCTCAAAGCCTGAGGCCTGACCAAGTGGAGCACTTTGCCCGTCAACTGGCCAAGGCAGCGACCAATATTGACGAAGTTGATGCTGAACACAGCACAGTCCTCATGGGCAACGCCTTGCGTACTGCGGCCGAGCACCTGTCCCCAGCCCAGCACGAGCACCTGGCCACTCTGCTCAATACGCCGCAACTCAAAGGCATGATGGCTGGATTGCTGGATGTCATGGCCCTGGGCGGACAACCTCTTGGTGCCATGGATGATCGATCCTACATGATAGCCACGTCTGCGTCGCGTAAAATGTCCCAAATCTACTTGCTCCTGTGTAACACCAGTGGACTGGGGGAACCAGTCATTGGCGACTCCACACATCAGGACATGGACCTGGTCCGCCCTATTCTGAAAGCAGTAAGTAATGAAGCTGTTTTAGCCCGGCATGTCCGCGCAGCAGACACCACTCGCACCAATCAAGCCCAACTGGCCCAACAAGCTGCTGGCATTATGCACATGGGTGACGCCCGTTTGCTGGCAGGACCAGGCACTATTGCTGTGGGTCAATTTGTTGAAGCTATCCAGCGTGGGGAAGTCAATCGCGAAGCCATCAGCACTCACTTGCTGACCGGTATCCAGGAAGATCTGGCCAATATGCCCGACAATGGTCTGGAAGGGCTCTCCGGACAATTTGTTGCTGATTTTCAACGCAATGGTATCAGCGTCAATGGCCAGTTTTTTGGAGCTCGGGGATCAAATATCCCCGTAGAGGAACAACGCGCCCAAGTACAAGCATTTATTGCTGCGGTAGGCGGTCAGGCAAAGGCCCAGCAGATTGCCCGCGTTACATCCCAGGCACGTCTTGGAGACATGCTTACTGCCTTGCATCAAGACCCAGGCTATGGCCCGCTCCAACACGAACATACCGTTAACGCGGGTACCCTCCATTTGCCCATTGCGCAAACCGGACGCCCTAGCACCATGTCCTTCTCCATCCTCATGCATGAGGACAATGCATGCATACAAGTGGACAGTTCGTCACAGAGAGTGCCTGAAGATCCAGACAGCCACGAACTAGGCATGAACTCCTCCTTCACCTTCACCCTTCAGGGCCTTGGAACACCAGATCCTGTGGTGCGCCTGGATGACTGGGACGCCTTATTCAGCAGTACTCCTCGCCGGCGCATTGTAGATATGGATCAGGCCAATCTCCGTAGAGGACCAGACTTTGCTTCAGATTCCCGTCTGGAAGCCATGTTTGATACCCAGTTACCCAACCGCGACGCCATTACTGCACGTCTAACAACTGAGCTGACAGAGGAACTGCGTACAGCCAAAACTCCCGGATACCGGGGGCTGCCTGATGAATTTATCAGGGACTTCTTTCGCCGGCCCCTGGAGGTCAATGGCCAGACCCATGGAACCCATGGCGGTGTGAACTCCTTTACCGAGGCCGAGCGCAGTGACCACCTCGACGCCTTTATTGATGCCGTGGGTGGCGAGAGCCAGGCTCGTCATATCGCAACCATGACCTACCAAAACATGTTTGGACTTATGGACGTAGTCCTGACACAAGATCCAGCCGTAGGAGTCATGGAGGAGGCCTTTGCGAATCACAGGAGCAATTTTAGCACAGACATTGCAAATCTTTCCATCACTACCCACCAGGATGGCAATGTGGATGTTCATTTGGATTTTCGCCAGCAAAAAGGCGAAGCAGATGGATACGAATTTGGTAAGAATGGATTTCTGGACTTCAGACTCTCAGACCTGAATACAGACGCTCCAGCGGTGCAGCTCCAAGGCTGGGATATGCACTATGGCACCAACGCCCCGCGAGAATAAAAGTCCTGAACCACCAGCTCATACATAGTTGTTTATGTATGAGCTGGATAAAGTAAGCGGTTTACTCACGCCGCAACGACTGTACCCAACGCAATACTTCGGCAACAGGGCCAATAAGCTCCTTGGGGATATAGGCATTCTCTGTGCCATGTTCAAACAACTCCCGTGCCAAAGGAACATTGTGCATAATGGGTATGCCTTCCTGGCGGGCGATCTCCATCATCCTTTGGGCAAGCAAACCCTCGCCCTTGGCCACAACAATGGGCAGCGGTGTTGTATCTTTTTCATAATCCAGGGCAATGGCAATATGCGTTGGGTTTGTTACCAGCACTTTGGCCTTGCGAACATTGTCCAGTGTACTTTGAGAAATGAGTTCCTGATGCAGCTGTTTACGCTTACTTTTGATCAAGGGATCACCTTCCATTTCCTTGTATTCCCGCTTCACTTCATCTTTGCTCATCATGTGTTGCTTGGTATATTGCCAACGCTGAAACAAATAATCCACAGCAGCAATAGCACAAAAGGCACCTGCTGCATAAAAAAGCAGATCCTTGGCCGCTTGTCCGAGGACTACCCACACATCTCCAACATTGCCGTAAAAAAGTGAAAAAAGCATCTGCAAATGCTTGTTCATCACTTTATACACCACAAAAGCCAGGACTGTGACTTTTACGATATTCTTCAAAAACTCCACAAGATTTTTTATGGAAAAAACTTTTTTGAACCATTTGGAGGGGCTGATATTTTCCAGTTTGGGCTTGGCAGCCTTAAAAGCAAAAAGCACTCCGACCTGGGCCAGATTAGAAATAATGGACACTCCCATAACCAGAGCAATGACTGGAAAGACGAGCTTAAAAAAACAGCTGACAACAACGGTGGCCACCAAAGGCAGGGCTTCCTCAAATGGCCTGGACATGTAGTCCATTGGACTTAGGGTCATGGCGGATAAAGTTTCAAAAATAGTATCACTGCGCGCCACCAAATACACCGCAATGGCCAGCACTGAAGCAGCTGCTGGCACATCCTGACTTTTACAGACATCGCCCTTTTCCCTGGATTCACGCAGGCGTTTCGGAGTGGGTTGTTCTGTTTTTTCACTCATTAAAAATTCGCTCTAAAAAATATAAATCATGGGTTATAATATCAAAGAGCCCTGTGATCTGAAGCAACAAAACCCCAAAAGAGATAAAAAGTAAAAACATAGCCAAGCCACTTTTTATCGGCATACCTAAAATATACACATTCAGTTGCGCCGCAAAACGATTGATAAGCCCCAGGGACATATCAGTCAGTAAGCAGGCGGCCACAAAAGGAGCGGACAAAAGTACCATGGTGCCCACGAGCCAGGCCACCCGGCCCGCAAAGTACAAGGGTATTTCCAGGCTGTTGGAGAAAATGCCCATGGGCAACAATGAAAATACGGGCCATACTTCATAACTGGCATAGACCAGACCTAAAAAAGCCAGGAATCCTCCGCCAGTAAAAAAGATGAACACCGCACACTGAAACAAGAAGGAGCCAAGGGGAGATGTTTCCAGACCAGATAAAGGATCTGCACCAGAAGCCATAGATGCACCACGTTGGTTATCAATAAAAAAACCAGCACTTTGCACAGCCCAAAAAAGCATTCCCGCCAAAAACCCAATAAAAAAACCAAGAAGCCCTTCCTTGAGCATAATAAGTCCATACTGTCCCACAAGAGATATGGTCAGGACATCAGGAACCGTGATGGTACTCATCAGCACAGGATGCAGAAATACATATACGGAAAAAGCAAGAGCAATCCGAATCTGGCCAGTTATAATGGAACTGCCCATAAAGGGCACTGTCTGCATAATGAGAATAAGCCGGGGCAGGCCCATAAGAACAGCAAGGATATTGTCTGCCACACGGAATTGGTGAAATAAAAGGTCAATATCCATACGTAATGCAAAGCCAAGTTAGAGCAAATAAAAATTATTAAAAATTTCCATTGAATATCGCAACAACTCCCCTCCCAGCCATCCTCCCATTAAAAACAGGGTGACAATGACCGCAATGAGTTTAACCCCAAAGGACAGGGTTTGTTCCTGAAGTTGGGTAATGGCCTGAATCAGACTAAAGGTAATACCCACAACAGAAGCAACCACAATGGGTGGCAGGGAGAGCATAAGCACCAGATACAAAGCCTGCACAGCATAATTCAAGGCAGTAGGTTCCATGGCCTGTCCTTTGTCGGAGCCGCAGTGACTAAAGGCGGATTCTGTTTACCGGTTGTACGGAAATTTCTGACGTAATCTCCTGATAGGAAATCACAGCCAGTTCATAGTGCTCGCCCTCGATCAGGCGACGCACATAACGACGAATATCCATGGATACGACCAGCACCGGCTTTTGCGAACTGGTCTTGTAGCGCCCAGCAGCATCACTCACTGCTTTCATAAAACGTTGGGTTACTTCTGGTTCAAGGGCTAAAAATGCACCAGCCGAGGTCTGGCGAATTGCCTTGCGGATAGTTTCCTCCACCGCAGGCTCCATAAGAATGGCTGGCAGCATGTTCTGGCCTTTGGAATACATATAGCTGATCTGGCGTTTTAAGGCTGTGCGCACATACTCTGTCAAGGTCACAGTATCTTTTTCCTTGGGGCTCCATTCAACCAATGCCTCCAGAATACTGCGTAAATCGCGGATAGACACCTGTTCCTGAACCAGGCGCTGAAAAATTTCAGCGATGCGCTGGGTAGGCATGAGCCGGGTTGCTTCACGGACCAGATCAGGAGCACGCTCTTCCATGCGATCCAAAAGATATTTGGTTTCCTGCAAACCCAGAAAAGACGAGGCATGGCGCGATAAAATAAGGGAAAGATGATAGGCCAGAATGCGTGAATGGGTCATGCAGGTAATACCCACACGCTGCAACTGTCGAGCCTGAGATTTCGCAACCCACAACGGGTCTATTTCTGGCAGAAAGCGTTCCTTTTCATGCACTTCCACGCCCAACATCCGAATATTTTCCGCAGTGTCCCGGACCAGCACCATATCTGCCTCAAGCTTGCCCCTGGACATGGGAATTTCATTCAAGTGCAAGGTATAACTTAAGGCAGGCAGACCAGGGTTAGGACGGATATTGATGCCAGGAAAAGGTACGCCCAGATCAAAATATAAAGCCCGGCGCAAAATGGCCAGTTCTTCGTTTAAGGAATCATAGTCCAAAACTTCGCCCAGGGCCGGAGAAATATCCAAAATAATGGGCACAGTGGGCGCAAATTCATCCTGCTGGCCAGCCAGGCCGGGACGCAGCACTTTTTTAGGTCCAACCGTTGGGGTTAATGACTTGGTTAATTCAGCTTTGGCATCGTGATCTTTGGGGGCCTCATCAACACGTTTGAGCACATATCCCAGTCCGCCCAGGGCAAAGGCCAGGGTAAAAAGCTGGGGCTTGGGAAACCCGGGAACCAGGCCAAACAAAAAAACCATCCCCCCGGCCATGAGCAGGGCCTTGGGCTGATCAAAAATCTGCTCTCCAATCTGTGAAC
>JAAYGN010000239.1 GCA_012727715.1 Desulfovibrionales bacterium
CCTTTGTCCCTGATTATCACCATTCACATTATAGCCTGTATCACCCTTGTGGTTCTTGTTCTGTTACAATCAGGTAAAGAAGGCATGGGAGTTATTTTTGGTGGCGGCGGTGGGTCCCTTTTTGGATCGAGTGGAGCAGGCACTTTGCTGAGTAAACTGACTGCTGGTGCAGCCACAGTTTTTTTTGTTACGTCCATGATCTTTACCTACATCAGCACGCAAAAACATGTGGCTCCTCGTGAATCCATTGTTTTAGATATGCCTGTGCCCCAGAGTTCTGAAGCACCTGTAACTCCTCAGATTCCTGTGAGTCAGGATGCTGACCAGCCAGCAGGTTCCGAAGGTACTGATTAAAAACAGTAGACAAAGCCAGGGAGGGTCGTTAAAGACTTTTCTCTCTTGTTTGCATTTAAGTTTTTTGCCAATATAATATTTACGTCGAAGTGGTGGAACTGGTAGACACGCTGTCTTGAGGGGGCAGTGGGGCAACCCGTGGGGGTTCGATTCCCCCCTTCGACACCAATCATGTCAAGGGTTATAGCAACTAGCTGTAACCCTTGTTTTTTTGGGGTTTTTAAGCGATTAAAAGGGCAAAAAACTAGCAAAATTGACCCAAAATCCAAGTGGGGCAATCTGCTGGGCAAATCTGGTTAAAAACAGAGATGATTGCTGTGCTAAAAACAGCCTCAGAAATTAGCCAAATCCCATCCTTCTTTCCAAATAGACAATGGGCCGAAAGTGATCTCTGTGCAGATGGCGGACTGGGCTGAAAAAATAATGTAACTTTAGAATTTATCCAACCACGTAAGCCAACTTAGGCACTCGCATATCGAACGCTCTAACAGAACGTACAGGGAAGAAGTCCTGGATTTTTATCTGTTTAGTTCCTTGACCGAGGTCAGGACTATTACAGAAAATTGACTGAGGCAGTACAATGAGGAACGTCCCCATGAGTCCCTGGGCCATTTACCCCCGGCTGAGTTCATCATGAAATATTCACCCAAGGAAAGCTCTACTTTTGGATGGTACTAACTTGGGGAGGATTACCCATGCTTATACGAGATTTTATACCAGGAGAAGAGAGAGAACTACGGCATGTGTTTATGTCTTCTGTTTACGAGCTTGCACGCGCCTTTTACACAGAAGATCAACTCAATGCTTGGGCACCAAATACTTACGATGTGCAAAAATGGACAGATACAATACGTTCCTTGCGCCCCTTTGTTGCCGTAGTTGATAACTCGGGTGGCCGGATATGCGGTTCTTCAATCTTCTGGCTCTATAGATCACTTTTTTGTTGCAGGACAATTTTCTAGGTGTAACGTTGGCCCCGCACTTATGGGTCACATTTATCAGGTGGCAGCTCAGCGTAACATTTCAAAGTTATCTGCACATGTAAGCCTTGCGGCAGAGTTATTTTTTGCAAGCACGGTTTTTCTGTGGTGTATCGCCAATCTGTAGCTGTTAATAGTGTGTCCATGAGGAACGCTCTCATGGTTAAAGGATTACTGGCGAGCAAATCATTCAAGCTGGCACCACTTCGCGATGCGGATTAATTCTGACCGTATCTGGTAAAATTGTCACGGCAGTTCCAAATATGGAATCACCTTTGCCTTGAATCTGGCGTGGCCATGGCCAGCTGTTGGAGACAAAGCACTTGCCTCACTTCTACTCACCACAGTTTTGTAATGAATAGATGATACAGCACATAATTTTGGTATCATCTAACTTTGGTACGTAGGCCCAAAGATAATGCACTGGTCAGTTTGCTGTTTGTTCCATGCTCAATGTAATGTGGAATATGCCGCCAAGACTTGGCGGACAAAAGATTGTGTTTCCACAAAGGGCGGTACTCCACCGTGTTTGTGTACATTTCCTGGCCCGGCGTTGTAGGCGGCCAAGGCCAATTCTACTGTTCCAAAACTGGCCAATTGTTCTTTAAGATATAAACTCCCCGCCTGGACATTGGCTTTGGGGTCAAAAGGATCAAGAACACCAAGATAGGTTTGTGTACTGGGCATGAGTTGCATCAGGCCCTGGGCACCTTTGGGGGAAATGGCCCGGGGGTTGTTGTTGGATTCAACCTTGATCACTGCAGCGATAAGCTTGGCATCCACTCCAGAAATTTTGCTGGAATCTTCAATAATATCTTGCCACTGTGCTTGACTAGGCAATTGATATCGGCCCTGGATGGCTTCCTGGACCACCAATGGTGAAACCATGCGTGGTTGAGCCAACAAATGGGCATGTGGTGACAAAGCGTAAATATCCATGTCCTGGATCAG
>JAAYGN010000240.1 GCA_012727715.1 Desulfovibrionales bacterium
AACTTTGGAGGAAGTGTAGATGAAAAGTTATCGTCAAGAATTGATGTTTGAGGTGCCCACCCGGCGGGCCTTTATCAATATAACCCCTGAGGTGGAAAAAGCCTTGGCTGACAGTGGGATTCAAGAAGGATTGGTACTGGTCAATGCCATGCATATTACGGCTTCGGTGTTTATAAATGATGATGAGTCTGGCCTGCATTACGACTATGACCAGTGGCTGGAGCGGCTGGCACCCCATGAGCCTGTGTCCCAATACCGTCATAATGTGGGTGAAGACAATGCTGACGCACATCTGAAGCGTCAGATTATGGGTCGGGAAGTGGTGGTGGCTGTAACCCAGGGGCGCCTGGATTTTGGAACCTGGGAACAAATTTTTTATGGTGAATTTGACGGTCGTCGCAAGAAAAGGGTGTTGATCAAGATTATTGGCGAGTAATTTTTTTATCAGCCTATCAGTTTTTTAAAGCAATATGTGTTTGGGAACGGATTAAGGTTTGTCTGTGTCTTCTTGGCGTCCATGTGAAATATTGCTGAGCAGAATGGGCCAAAATCAGAAATCACCGAATATTTATAATTCCCTTACATTTCGAAAAGTTATATAATTATAAGATTTTTGTCTTTCTTGCGTAATTCTGTCCCACTTTTTAACACCTTAAAATACAAAATTTTTCATTCGAAATAGTTTGAACAGTGACTTTATGTGATTTTTTGAATAATGCTGGCTAGTTATGTATGTAATATTGCAAGGAAGGATCCATGCGGAAGATAAAATCTTCATTGATCCAAGCTGATCCCTTGCCAGAGTATCCAAAAGTTAGCTTTGCATCGCTTTGATTTTAATTGATCACTTTCTGTGGAATCAGTATTAATCTTGGTAAAGGTACAAACAGGAGGGATATGCATAAATTAATTGTTAATTTTACTCCTACCGGTATGATTCCCACTAGGAAAATGACACCCTATGTGCCACTTTCTGTCAAAGAAATCGTTCAAGATGTTTATGCCGCGTGGGTTGAAGGCATCACCATGCTTCATCTGCATGCAAGGGAGCCTTCAACCGGTGAGCCCACTTATAAAAAACAAATTTACGCTGAGATTATAGAGGGAGTGCGAGCTTATGCACCCGAGTTAATTATTTGCGTATCATTAAGCGGCCGTAATACATCGGATTCTGAAAAAAGAGCGGAGCCCCTGGAATTGGATGGTTACCTAAAGCCTGACATGGGCAGCCTTACCTTGAGTTCGGTGAATTTTAATAAAAAGGCGAGTATTAATGAGCCTGAAACTGTACAAGCATTGGCCAAAATAATGATGGAGAGGGGAATACGGCCTGAGTTGGAAGTTTTCGATGTTGGCATGATCAATTACGCAAAATACTTGCAGAAAAAAAGACTTATTGCCGAGCCGTTTTATTTCAACCTGATTATGGGGAATATTGCCTGCGCTCAACCCAACCTTCTTCATCTGGGGGTCATGATTAATGATCTTCCCCCTGGATCATTGTGGAGCGTGGGTGCAGTTGGCGATTTTCAACTTATGATGAACTCTGTGGCCATTGCCATTGGTGGGGGAGTAAGGGTCGGACTTGAAGATAACATCTGGTTTGATCCAGAAAGGAAAAAACTTGCCAATAACATTGAGTTAATCAGAAGGATACATGTTTTACGCCAGGCAAACGGACGTGAATTGATGACCTCTGCGCAATTGCGGGAAATACTGGAGCTGGAACCGGGGCATAATGGAAGGTATGGGATAAAAAAATGAAAAAGCAGCCGGTTGTTATTTTTGGTAATCAGAGATTGGCCGCCCTTACAAGTTTTTGTCTGGCCAGTGAAGGCCAATGGAAGGTCAAAGCCTTTACTGTTGATAAGCAATATTTAACAAAGAATAGCTACGAGGGGTTGCCGGTTGTCCCGTTTGAAGATTTGTCGAAAATTTATCCACCGGATTCAGTGAAAATACTGATAAGCCTTGGTTACTCCAGAATTAATGGATTAAGGATGGAGCGTTTTTATCAGGCAGTAGATATGGGGTACCAGCCTGCCACCTACCTGTCAGACAGGGCAGTTACCTGGCCTGGGCTGAACCTGGGAAAAAATTGTATTGTTTTTGCCCAGGCGATTATTCAGCCTTATGCTAAAATTGGCGATAATGTAATTATCAGAAACGCTGCTAATATCGGACACCATTGCGTCATAGGCAGCCATTTTTTTATAGCCTCAGGGGTTACCTTTGGCGGGAATGTTACAGTAGGTGAGAGGTGTTTTTTTGGCCTGAGCTCAGTTATACGGGATGGTATTACAGTCGCACCAAGAACATTTATTGGTGCAGGTGCTGTTGTTCTGACTGATACTGAAGAAGATGGGGTCTATGTAGGCAATCCAGCAAAAAGAATTGCCAGAACATCTCTGGAAGTGAGCAAATAAATAGATTGACCTGGTAAATGTCGTAATGTTGCTTCTCTAATGTCTAATTGCGATATGTGATATGTAGGTTCAGGAAAAACTATAAAAAAGGAAGCAAAAAAAGTCCAAATAAACTTCCAGAAATTAAAATCATTGCCATATGTTAGGGAGAAAAATGATTCAGAATCCTATTTATGTTACACAGCCTTATATGCCTCCCTTGGAAGAATTTATCCCTTATTTGCAACAAATATGGGGTAGTAAAATTCTTACGAACAATGGTCCTATGCACAAAAATCTGGAGCAGGAACTAGTCGAATACCTAAATGTCCCAGAGGTAGCCTTGTTTGCCAATGGTACCCTGGCACTTCTTACTGCTTTACAAGTGTTGCGTATTTCCGGTGAAGTTATAACCACGCCTTTTTCTTTTGTAGCTACAGCCCACTCCCTATTCTGGCATAGTATCAAACCTGTATTTGTGGATATTGACCCCCAAATTTTTAATTTGAATCCAGAAAAAATTGAGGCAGCTATCACTCCACGCACCACAGCCATTATGCCGGTCCATGTTTATGGTAAGCCCTGTGATGTGGAGAACATTCAACGCATAGCAGACAGTTATGGCTTAAAGGTTATTTATGATGCAGCCCATGCCTTTGGTGTACAGTACAAAGGCCAAAGTCTGCTTTCCCACGGTGATCTTTCCACTTTGAGCTTTCATGCAACCAAGGTTTTTAATACCTTTGAAGGTGGAGCCATAATTTGTCCCAATGCTAAAACAAAACAGCAAATTAATGATTTGAAAAATTTTGGTTTTCACGATGAAACTACTGTTGTTGCTCCAGGTATCAATGCCAAAATGAATGAAGTTCAGGCTGCCTTTGGACTTTTACAGTTAAAGCACGTGGATCAGGCCATTGCCAGGCGGGAGGAAATTGACAGACTATACCGAAAGGAATTGGAAGGTATTGAAGGTATTACCTTGCCGTCACTGCCCGAAGACACCAAGTACAATTACACTTATTTTCCTGTCCTGGTCGAGAAAGAATACCCCCTTACCAGGGACGGGCTTAACAACAGGCTGCGGGAACATGGCATTATCCCCCGTCGCTATTTTTACCCTCTTATCAGCGAATTTCCCATGTATCGGGGTCTGCCTTCTGCAACATCACAGAATCTGCCTGTGGCTCACAAAGTTGCGGAGAGCGTACTTTGCCTGCCCATTTATCCGGCTTTGGCAGATGAAGAGGTTGCGAAAATAGCCTCTCTTATTCAGGGGAATTACACATGAAGCTGGCCATAATGCAGCCCTATTTTTTCCCTTATATCGGGTATTTTCAACTGGTCAACGCGGTAGATAAGTTTATTTTTTATGATGATGTGCAGTATATTAAGGGAGGCTGGATAAACCGGAATAGAATTTTAATAAATGGAGAAGCCAGATATTTCACAATTCCCCTTATAAAGTCCAGTCCCAATAAGCTGATTAACGAAATAGCAATCGAGACACAGTCCATAAGTTTTGACAAGGCAATTAAAACCATTGCAATGGCCTATCAACAAGCCCCTCAATTTGAAGTTGTATTTGAAATCATTTGTGATGTGCTGAAAAATCGAGATTGTTCTATTGGTGATATGGCTGCAGAAAGTATCAAGCAATGCGCTCACTATCTTGGTATTAATACAAAATTTTACAAGTCTTCACAGTACTTTTCAGAAACAAAAAAGCTTAAAAAAGCAGAAAGGTTGCAGTCCATATGCAAACAGATGGATGCTAATATTTATATAAACCCCATAGGCGGACAAAACCTGTACAGCAAAGAAAATTTTGAGGAAAATGGAATAGAACTGAAATTTATCCGGTCACTGCCAATAGAATATACACAGTTTAATAATGAATTTGTGCCCTGGCTGTCTATTATTGATGTACTGATGTTCAACAGTATAAAGCAGGTAAAAAAAATGCTGAATAGACATGAGTACGTGTGATGGGAAAATATAAAGGAAA
>JAAYGN010000029.1 GCA_012727715.1 Desulfovibrionales bacterium
AGGCCAAGGCCAGAACCTAAAAAAACAGGCAAGATACCAGAGGTTGGCAGGTCCGACACCCGGGCCAGTTCATGTTCCAAGCCTCTTTTACCGGCTAAATGGCGAATGCGGCCCTCAAGGATAACCTGCACATCAATAAGCCGATCTCCATCAAGGAGAGCTTGCACACTATATTTGATCATAGTGTTCCCGTATGCTTAAAAAGTAGAAGTGGTATAGACTAAGGTCATGGACACTGTCTCCTGTCAAAGTTCAGACGTCAGCATCACGTTTAGCAACATGCCTGCCAATTGTGCATAGAAAGCCCACGGGGTGATCAGCAGGAAATTGGTGTCGTTAAAGTTCCTGACTATCTATCCAAATGGTCACCGGGCCCCAATTGGTGAGCTCTATATCCATGTCTGCGCCAAAAATTCCCTGTTCTACCTTGGGCCAAAGCTTCGTCAGGTCAGCAATAAAGGCATGATACATAGTCTTGGCTTCTTCTGGCCTGGCTGCTTTGGAAAAAGAAGGCCGCCGACCTTTTTTAATATCCGCGTATAGGGTAAATTGTGAAACCACCAGTATTGCCCCATCTTGGTCTTCCAGACTTTGGTTGATGGGTCCGCTGTCATCGGGAAAAAGGCGCAAGTCCAAAATTTTTTTAAGAAATCGATTCCACACCGGTCCACCGACCATAGCAGGGTGGTCATCACGACCAAAACCAATCAAAAGCACATAGCCAGGCCCGATGCTGGCCACAATTTTTCCAGCTACCTTAACCTGGGCTTGACGAACTCTTTGCAGTACCGCACGCATACTAGCCTTCAGAATAATAGGCTTTGGAGCTGGCTTTTTCCGAAACCATGACCTGTTTCAGCTGCACAGGGTATGTGGCTAAAAGGCTGTGCATTCGTTTATAAATATAGCGGGCCAAAAGCTCTGAGGAGGGATTGTGTTGGGTGAATTCAGGCAAATCATTTAAGTGCTTGTGATCCAATTCTTGGGTTACGAGTTTAAGAAGTCGTTTCAATTCTTTAAAATCCATGAGAATTCCCAGTTTGGGATCAAGCTCTTGCCCTGAGACATCCACTTCCACACTAAAATTATGGCCATGCATATTTTCGCATTTACCTTCATAATGCCGTAATTGATGTGAGGAACTAAAGTCTCCTGTGACGCGTAAACACCATTGTCCCTGAGCCATTATTTCTCCTTCAGGCTGATTGCCATTGTTCAAAATCTCGCCAAAATTGTGGTCCTGGTGCAACCAAGAAATTGGGACCAAGCTGCAAGCGACAAATAAAGTCTCCTCGAATCAGGTCCAGCTCAATGGGTGCTTGGCCGGGATATCGCATGAAGATTTCCTGCAATCCAGCCCAATCAGGTTGGTCATCAGCAGACAAGACTTTCAGCACCACAGGCTCACTGCCTGATCCGGTTACTGTAGATAAAAGTTTAAAGGCTTCGGCCAAGATTTTTGGCTTTTTGACACTGTCTTCCTGCTCTTCATCCGGGGCATCGCTCTTGCCCACAGTGCCAATTAACAGCAAGGGTTCATCACTTTCCAGGAGTTGGCGGTAGCTGGTGTAGGGTTCGGAAAAGACAATGGCCTCCCCAGAGC
>JAAYGN010000241.1 GCA_012727715.1 Desulfovibrionales bacterium
GTATAAATCAATTTTACCGGGCGCTTGGCCATAAGAGCCAGGGCCATGGCAATGGGCTCGGCCTTGCCACTGAGACCAATGCGAACCCCAAAACCTCCGCCCACATAGGGTGGTGCTAGGACTCGAATTTTTCCAGCCGGAATATCAAAAATCTTGGCCAAAATCACACGTGAAGGATGGGGAGTCTGGGTCGTGGACCACACCGTGACATTCCCATTGCCTTCCACCTGGGCCACAGCAGCCTGGGTTTCCATCTGCACTTGTTTGACCACAGGCAATTCAAAAGTTTCCTCAATAATCACGTCCGACTCGGCAAAACCCGTGTCCACGTCATTATAAGGAATGCGCACAATTTCACCGGGGATATTTCTGCCTTCTGGAGTGCAACCTTTGCCTGGATGCAGCTCTGGTGCATCAGGTTTCATGGCTTCCAAGGCGTCCAGCACTGCGGGCAAAACTTCGTATTCCACCTTGATCAGCTTTAGGGCTTCCAGAGCAATGGCTTCACTGGTTGCCGCCACAGCAGCCACCTCATCACCCACATGACGGACCACATCGTCAAAAAGAAGCTGATCCAGGACTCGCTCCAGGGTGGGAATGGTTAAAAACATGGGCACAGCAGCATTAAAAAGATTTTTGGGGCCATTTTTATGGGTGATGACCGCTTTGACACCAGGCAATTTTTCCGCTGCAGAAGTGTCAATGCTCACAATCCGAGCATGGGCATGAGGACTGCGCAGGACCTTGGCAAAGAGCATGCCCGGCAAAAAGATATCTGTGGTAAAAAGCCCGCTGCCAGTGGTCTTGTCCACACCGTCACGCCTGGGAATATTTTTTCCAACATAGGTAAACTTGCTCATAGATCACCTCCCTGGACCGCATTGGCCCGCAAAGCCTGGGCTGCATCCTCCACAGCTTCCTCAATTTTTATATATCCAGTGCAGCGACAAATATTCCCACCCACAGCTTCGCGGATCTCCTCTTTGGAAGGAGATTTATTTTTATCCAACAACGCCTTGGCCGACATAATCATGCCTGGAGTACAAAACCCACATTGCACTGCACCTTTGTCAATAAAACTTTGCTGTAAGGGATGTAAGGCATCAGGCCCGGCCACACCCTCAATGGTCTGGATATCCGCGCCCTGAGCCCGCATGGCTGGAATAAGACAGGCATTCATGGCCTTGCCATTAAAAATAATGGTACACGCACCACATTCACCCTTGCCACAGCCTCGTTTGGTGCCCGTGAGATGCATTTTTTCCCGCAAAACATCCAAAAGCATCTCTGACGGGGAGACAGCAATTTCCAAAACTTCACCATTAAGGCGAAACGATATAATCTGACTTGCCATATTTTTCCTTCCTTATGCCTGCCGAGCATTGGCTACTGCTGCTTCCAGAACCCGCTCCACAAAAACGGGTAAAACTCCCAGCCGATATTCTTTGGAACCCCGAATGGCACTACTACGAAACTTGGCCTGGTTGCAGGCCAATTGCCCTGCCTTGGCTATGGTTTCTGGAGTGACAGGTGCTCCCTTTAAAAATTCCTCGGCATCCACGGCATGTTGGGGACCAGCACCCACAGGGGCAATAAGTACTCGTGCCCATTCAAAGCTGTCCTTTTGCACAGAAACCATGGCCGAAACCGCGAGCATGGGCAGAGCCAAGGCCTTACGCTGCTCCATACGCAAATAGGCTGATCCTTGTCCGGGCTGCTTCACGGGAAATTTGACATGGGTGACCACCTGACAACAGCTATCAATGCAGGAGAGACACACTCCGGCATACATGTCTTCCAGGGGCATGGTCTGCATGCCTTCCTGGGTCGTTACTTCAGCAATGGTATTTAAGCAGGACAAGGCTACAGCAGCATCCGCAGCTGGATTACCAGTAACAATATTACCGATAATCGTGCCCATATTGCGAATTTGCAGAGAGCCCACTTTACGACAGGCCTGGGCCAGGGCTGGGGCATGTTGCAAAATAAGTTCGGACTTGGCCGCCTGAGCATGGGTCACACTGGCACCAATACGGATGAAGCCATTGTCCTCAGTGATATTTTTGAGCTCTGCAATCTGGGTCAAATCCACCAGCACATCGCAGGTATGCTTGCCATCCTGAAGCTCCAGGAGCAGGTCCGTACCCCCCGCAATGATCCGGGCTTTACCACGATTGGTACTCAGGACCGTGACTGCTTCGGACACGGACGCCGGGAAAACATAGTTTTGAACCATAACTGTCCTCCATACTGTTTAGGAAAGGCGCAAAATCATCGTCAAAATTTGTTATCTTCTGTGGAAAGATTTTACATGGCATGAACTTTAGCCACACAAAATCTTTTTGTGCGCAAAAAACGCAGGTCTTACGACGCAAAATGACCTAGCAACTCAAATTATTCATTCTTGCTACTATACCAACCTAATCATATATCCACTGGAATTTTATAGAATTTTATACTTATTTTTCATGGAATCTGTCAACGCATACTTTGAAAAAAGGATTGTGATCCTGAACCTGAATTTTTGCCAAGGAGGCACAGAGCAAGTCGAACGTACCATCATGGTCATGGCAATTTCAGGTCATCTCGATCGGAAAGGGAAATGCTGATTAATTCTGTCATTGCGAGGCGCGTAGCGACGCGGCAATCTATAATCTACTGATAAGTCAAGGATTTTGGATTGCTTCACTTCGTTCGCAATGACTTATTTCGGTTTAATCAGCGGTTCCAAAGACAAGAGGGGTTCATGGCCTATGGACGATAGTTCTTGTTGAATGGTTTATGGCTCTTAACTATCAACTATCAGCCATCAACTAAAGAACCATCAGCCAGACGCCATTTGCCGGGTATTCCATTATGCTTCACAGCCTGGGCCAAGCGGGTTAAAAATTCTGTCCGGCTGATGATCTGCGCACCAAAATTGAGCATATGCCTGGTCACCTGTTGGCAATCAAAAAGAGTAAAGCCAGCTCCATGCAAAGCACGGCTCAAGATCACCAGCCCAGCCTTGGAGGCATTGGAGCGTTCATAAAACATGGATTCCCCAAAAAATGCCTGGCCCAGAGCCACACCATATACGCCACCCACCAGTTCATTGTCTTCCCAGACCTCAATGCTGTGGGCAAAGCCCAGGTCATGCAAGGCGCAATACGCGGCCAGCATTTCGGGCACAATCCAGGTACCTATTTTCCCATGGCGGGGAATCTGGGCACAACGGGTGATGACCTGTGCAAAAACACGGTCCAGGGAAAAGGTAAAACGCCCCTGACGCAAGAGGCGCTCCAGGCGTCTGGGCACGTGAATACAGCTGGGTTCCAAAACAAGACGCGGATCAGGACTCCACCATAAGATAGGTGAGTTGTCACTATACCAGGGGAAAATGCCCAAGGCATAGGCAGCCAGGAGGCGTTGGGGCGAGAGATCCCCGCCCACAGCTAAAAGGCCGTCTTTGTCAGCCAGGGCAGGGTCAGGGAAAATAGGAGCCCTAGGCAGGGCAAAGACGGCCATGAATGATCAGTTTTTGGTAAAAAGAAAATCCAGGGCCTGGCCATCTTCTTGCAAAGTAATGCGCACCAAGCCTCCACTGGACAGGTCTCCAAACAAAATGGAGTCAGCCAAGACATCCTTAATTTCCTTTTGTATCAGCCGACCCAAAGGACGGGCCCCAAAGGCTGGGTCATGGCCCTTTTTGGCCAACCAGACCCGGGCCTCTTCGTCCAGTTCCACAAGCACATTTTTGGCTGTTAATTGTGTATTCAGTTCAGCCATGAACTTGTCCACAATTTTTTCCATGATGTCCTGGCTTAACGAGTGGAAAGGAATAATAGCGTCCAGGCGATTGCGAAATTCCGGGCTAAACAACTTTTCAATGGCCGCCAGCCCCCGTGAAGCCCGATTTTCTTCCTGACCCGCCTTAAAACCAATGGCATTGGCGCTCATTTCCCGGGCTCCTGCATTGGAAGTCATAAGCAGCACCACATTACGAAAATCCGATTTACGGCCATTATTGTCCGTCAAGGTGGCATGATCCATGACCTGCAATAAAATGGAAAACATATCCATATGCGCTTTTTCAATTTCATCCAGCAAGAGCACACAATGGGGAGTCTTACGTATGGCTTCAGTTAAAAGTCCGCCTTGCTCAAAACCAATATATCCTGGAGGGGCACCAATGAGTCGGGCCACAGCGTGCTTTTCCATGTATTCACTCATATCAAAGCGCACAAAGGACACGCCCAGACAGGCGGCCAATTGTTTGGCCAATTCTGTTTTGCCCACACCTGTAGGACCGGTGAGCAGAAAAGAGCCCAACGGACGTTCCACATTGCCCAAACCAGCCCGGGAACGTTTGATGGCCTGGGTAAGCATGGTCACTGCTTCTTGCTGGCCAAAAACTTGTTGGCCCAAGTCCTCTTCCAATCGGGCCAAACGGTCCCGATCCGAGGCCGTCACCCGTGAGCTGGGGATACGGGCCATGCGGGCCACCACTTCTTCAATATCCCGGCGGGTAATGGATTTGCGGCGTTTACTTTGACCGGATAAAACAAAAATGGCTCCAGCTTCGTCAATAACATCAATGGCTTTGTCTGGTAAACAGCGGTCATTGATATGCCGGGCGGAAAGCTCCACTGCGGCCAACATGGCTGAGGGCTGATATTTCACCCCGTGAAAATCTTCATAATAGGGCCGAAGACCCATAAGGATTTTCTCACTTTCCGCAATACTTGGCTCCACAATATCTATTTTTTGAAAACGCCGGGACAGGGCCCGATCCTTTTCAAAATGATTCTTATATTCTTCATAGGTGGTGGAACCAATACAGCGTAGTTCCCCTGAACTAAGCACTGGCTTTAAGATATTGGATGCATCCATGGACCCGCCACTGGTGGAACCTGCACCCACAATGGTATGGATTTCATCAATGGATAAAATGGCCCCAGGTATGGCCTTCAGTTCAGCAATAACGCCCTTGAGCCGGGCTTCAAAATCACCCCGGTATTTGGTCCCGGCCAAAAGACTGCCCATGTCCAAAGCAAAAATCTTGGTGTCTGCGAATTGTTCGGGCACTTCATCTTGGGCGATTTTTAGGGCCAGCCCTTCGACCACTGCGGTCTTGCCCACACCGGGATCACCCACAAAGACCGGGTTATTTTTCTTGCGCCGGGCCAAAACCTGCAAGGTGCGCTTCAATTCCTCCTCACGACCCACCAAAGGATCAATACCACCTTCTTGTGCCCTGGCCACCAGGTCCACGGTGTATTGGGCCAGGGCCGTGGGCTTGTCATCCCCCTTGGTCTCGGCACCAGCTGCCGTGCCGCCATCTGGCAGGTTATGAGAAATATATTCCAGCACTGCCAAACGGGTCAGACCTTGGGCCTTGAGATAATACACCGCAAAGGCATCTTCTTCTTCCAGCATGGCGGCTAAAAAATCTCCAGCATGGACCAAAGGTTTGCCCGCGGACTGAATTTGTAAAATAGCCCGTTGCATGGTGCGTTGCACACTCACGGTTTGCACAATTTCGTGTTCAGGCCGGGGATTGACATCCAAATGGTCCACAAAAAACTGGAC
>JAAYGN010000242.1 GCA_012727715.1 Desulfovibrionales bacterium
CTTGCCCGCTCATTTCTAATATCGACAGGGGCAGACCTATTTGGTTGTTCAAATTCCGAAAATTTTTACCTGTTGCCCCTGCAGTGGCTAACACCTTGGCCAACATTTCCTTGACCGTTGTTTTCCCAGCCGAGCCTGTTACCCCAATAACGCATGCTTGGGACTGCTCCCGCCAAAATCTGGCCAGACGCCCCAAAGCCTTTGTTGTATCGCGGACCAGCAAGACAGGCACACCTACATCCAAAGGTCTGCTGGCCACCAGAGCACAGGCTCCGGCTGCAATGGCCTGCTGTGCAAACTCATGACCATCCAGTTGCCGACCCACAATACAGAAAAAAAGATCTCCAGGCTGAACAGAACGGCTATCAATGCTCACCCGAGTTACCATTGGGTCAGGATGAATATCCACACTCGCACCCATGGCCGCAGCAATTTGCCCTACACTCAGCCTCATGACAGGTACTCCCGGACCACCTCAAAATCAGAAAAATGACGTTTTTCAGTACCAATAATCTGATAATCTTCATGCCCTTTGCCTGCGATGAGCAAGGCATCGCCTGAGTGCATACGGTCAATGGCCAGACCAATGGCCTTACGCCGATCTGGTTCACAAATGATTTCAAGAGGACCATCAAGGCCAGGTAACACCTGATCCATAATGGTCTGCGGGTCTTCTGTTCGAGGATTGTCTGAAGTCAACACCGCTATATCCGCATATTGGGACACAGCCTGGCCCATAAGGGGGCGCTTGCTGGTATCCCGATCTCCCCCACAGCCAAAAACCACGAGTAAACGTTGAAACCCCATGGATTTCAGTGCAAAAGAAACTTTTTCTAAAGCATCAGGGGTATGAGCATAGTCCACAAAAATATCCAGGCCACGATTATTGGGTACCCGCTCCAGTCTGCCCGGTGCACCAGGGGCATCTGCCAGACAGGCCAATTGCTTGGTCTCCAGGCCCAATAAAAGCCCTGTTCCCTGGCAGGCCAGCAAGTTATACACATTGTGCCGCCCCACCAGAGTTGTGCGTAGTTCCCAAGTCTGGCTATGATATTTCATGACCAGATGCGTGCCCCACGTACCCGCGGACAAAATTTCAGCCTGCAAATCAGCCTGGCCCAGCCCATAACTCATAAGTTCCGGACGCTCTTTTTTAAGACGTAGCCCATAGGCATCATCCGCATTAACCACACCCAAAGCACACCCCTGGGGAGGATGACGAAACAAACGCGCCTTGGCCTGAAAATACCTGTCCATATCCTGGTGATAATCAAGATGGTCCTGCGTCAAATTGGTAAATACACCCACTTCCACAGGCAGCCCGGCAATACGCTCCTGATCCAGAGCATGGGATGAAATTTCCATAACCAGGTGACTCACACCACTTTTGACCATTTGCCCCACTGTCTGGTGCAAAGTCAGGGTATCTGGAGTGGTCATATTGGCAGGGACACTCATTCCCGGCCAAGAGTATTGCACTGTGCCCATAAGCCCTACGGACAAAGTATTATGCTCAAGAAGGTAATGGACCAAGTATGCAGTCGTTGTTTTACCATTAGTCCCGGTAATACCAACAACATGTGGCATACGATCCTTGGTCCCAAAGGCCAAAGGAGCTAAAATGCCCAAAACCTGGGCAGGATCTTCAACAGGAACATACAAAACATCTGCCCGCGGCACCACAGGCACCTTGACATCATAGACAATGGCTCTGGCTCCGCGATCAATGGCCTCGTCAATATACTGTGCACCATTAACTCGGATGCCAGGCATGGCCACAAACACATCACCAGGCATAATACGCCCAGAATGGGTGCCCAGATTGGCACCATGCTCTAAGATCTTTGTAATGCGGTCCAAATTATTGATGTCCATTTTATCCTGGCTGATCCGTAAGCCACAATTGACATTTTTTTTCAGCAGACCATTTTTCACCAGGCAAAGGTTTTTGTTTGCCAATAAATACACCCTGGCCGCTCACTGTGGGTACCACTCCCTGAGGAACAAGGGTTTCCAAAGCTTGGCGGACCGTTACTCCTGTCAAGTCCGGCACCATGCCTTCATGCACAATAATGGCCTTACTTTTCCGTACCACAGCCACCACTCGATCTGTTGGAGTGCTTTCTATGGCGACCTCCGCCTCTTCAGGCTCAGTCAACATCCCTGCCGCCATGAGCAGTTGCATCCCGACATTACGCACTTCAGGAGCCACCAGCACTCCACCATAGTGACCGGCCTGTGGTTCATCGATCATCATACATATCAGGTAGCGTGGATTATCCGCAGGAAAAATAGCAATAAATGAGGCCGTATAATCCGAGCCATATCCACCCGTAGGGCTGGCTTTTTGAGCTGTGCCAGTTTTTCCTGCCACTCGAATGCCATCAATACGTGAACGCTTGCCTGTGCCATCCTGTTCCACAACTTCTTCCAACATGGCCATGACCATGGCCGCCACCTCTGTATCAAAAACTCGCTTCCCCTGGACAGGATTTCCTGGCTCATACTGCAAGGTTAAAGGAATACGTATCCCGCCATTGGCTATACAGAGATAGGCCTCAGCCATTTGCAGCATGGTCACGGCCAGGCCTTGCCCAAAGGAAATATTGGCCAAATCCAGTTCTTTCCATTGCCCAGGTGGACGTAAAAGCCCGGCAGATTCTCCAGGCAAGGGCAACCCCAAAGGACGAGCAAAGCCTATTTCCTGAAGATAGTGACTGTACTTGGATGCACCAAGGGCCAGGCCAATTTTAGCACTTCCAATATTGCTGGAATAACGAATGATTTCACTGACAGTCAGATTTTCATACTTGTGGGTATCACGAATGCGACGTCCACCCACAGCCCAGCGTCCATTTTCACAATAGTATTTGGTGGTTGGAGTACAGATTTTTTCTTGTAATGCGGCAGCAACCATAATGGGCTTCATGGTGGACCCAGGCTCAAAAATATCCACAGCCAATCTATTTTTCCAGCCATTACTGTTTTTCTTGGAAGAATTGGGATTAAAAAAAGGATAGTTTGCCCACCCTAAAATCTGGCCAGTAGGTACTTCCACGACCAGTCCGATACCATATTTACCCTTGGCGTTGACCACACTTCGCTCCAAGGCCTGTTCTGTGGCTAACTGCACCTGACTATCTATGGTTAAAAAAATATCCTGGCCGTCATAAATTTCTTGATCATCTTTACCAGGCAAAGAGAGGCGCTTGCCGGCCGCATCCTTTTGCACTGTGTACTTGGTGGAAGAGGGCTGCAAAATAGAGTTGAAACTTTTCTCAATACCTTCAATACCTTGCCCATCAATATTGACAAAACCAAGGAGCTGCCCAGCCATATGCGCCTGAGGATATTGGCGGGCATTTTCCACATCCAAATATACCCCTGGCAGCATGGCCTCGCGCACAGCAGTGGCTTGAGCATCACTCACCTTTCGAGCTATCCAAACAAAACGTTTGGCCGAACCAACCAAGGAGGACACGTTTTTTCTGTTCACCCCTAAGATAGAGGATAACTCCTGGGTCACTTTGGCTTTATCCTGAATTTCATGTGGCCTGACATAAACAGATTGCGTAGACACAGTGGTCGCCAAGAGCAAACCATTGCGATCAAAAATCTCGCCACGCTTGCCTGATACAGTCTCCGATGCCCAATACTGGCGATTAGCCATTTTGGCATACTCTGGTCCTTTAACAATCTGCACATGGTATGCTCGGGCCCACAATCCTGCCAAGGCCAAAGCAAAAATTACACCGGCAAAAATAATTTTGCCTCTGCTTCTCTCCTTGGGCGGTTTGGGATCTTTGACAACCATGTTCATTACAGCCTGACTCTCACTTATTATTGTTGCAACATGCGAATCTGTTCTCGAACCGGAGGCCTTAGCCCCATTTCATTAGCCCGTTCTCGAAGCTGTGCTGGAGCCAAAAGATAATGCCGCTCAACTTCAAGTTTGGCATGCTGGTCTCGTTTATCCTGGAGTTCACGCTCCAAAGTTTTGAGTTCATAGGCCAAATCTACACGTTCAATGTTGACCCAGACCAGGGCCAAACCCAAAGCAAGAGTGATGGCAAACATGAGCAATAAACCCAAAAAACTTTCTATTTTCATGCTTGCTCCTCTTGAAGGCGTTCGGCCACACGTAATTTTGCACTCCGGCTACGTGGATTTTCTTGCTGTTCTTCAGCCTCGGGCAGCAAGGGTTTTCGTGTTAAAATACGCAACTTTCGGGTGTGACCACATTGGCACACCGGATATTCCCTAGGGCATAAACAAGCACTGCTTTCTCGTTTAAAAGCGTGCTTGACCAGACGATCTTCCAAAGAATGAAAAGAAATCACTGCAATTCTTGCCCCTGGAGATAAATAATCTATAATATCGTGTAAAAAATTTTTAAGTTCTTGCAGCTCACTATTTACTTCAATGCGTAGGGCCTGAAATGTT
Source organism: Desulfovibrionales bacterium (assembly GCA_012727715.1). Classification (GTDB taxonomy): domain Bacteria; phylum Desulfobacterota; class Desulfovibrionia; order Desulfovibrionales; family Desulfomicrobiaceae; genus Desulfomicrobium. The sequence goes on from JAAYGN010000242.1 coordinate 4,444, forward strand.
TTGGTCGCCGGATGATTACGCGCCAAAGCACGCCGTTTACCTGGATATGCCCGTTCCACAATACGCGCCAAAGCCAAAGTATTTTCAATCCAGCCTTGTTCTCGGGCAGAAACAATAGCTCTGGCAATCCGCCCAGCCATTGGCTCTTCACCATACTCCCAAATAATTTTTTTTAACCGCTCACAGGATGCAGTATTGACAATTTGAGCTGCTGGCGGCGCACCGGAACCAGGATCCATGCGCATATCAAGGGGCCCATCGTATAAAAAAGAAAAACCACGCTCAGGACTGTCCAGTTGCAAAGAAGAAACCCCGAGATCAACAATAACCCCATCAAAAAAATCCCATCCCAATTTTTGGGCTTCCAGGGCAAAATATTGAAAGGAAGTCTGGGCCAAAGTTACCTGCTGGCCAAAAGAAGTCAGCTGTGCCTGGGCCCGACGCAGGGCTTGGACATCACGATCAAGACCTAGCAACCAGGCTTGGCCTACGGCTCGCTCCATAAGACCTATAGCGTGCCCGCCCAGCCCCACAGTCGCATCCAGATACCGCCCCCCTGGCTTAGGTGCGATCCAATCCAGGACTTGGTTGCGCATGACCGGGATATGATCGCATTGTTCTTTCATTATTGCCTCGAATCAAAAACGTAACTCAAAACCACTGCCAGCCAGATTATCCATAACCTGATCAAAATTTTCCTGCATAACCTTACGCTGGTTTTCAAAGCGCTCTAGATCCCAGATTTCAAATTTTCGACCAACACCTGCCAAAACAATGTCCTTACTTAATTGCGCGTAGGTTCGCAGATGGGGAGGAACAAGGATGCGGCCCTGTTTATCCAGGGTGACCTCTATAGCACCAGAAATAAAGAAACGGTGAAAGTCACGTACCCCGCGATCAGCCATATTTAATTTGGCAAAATTTTGTTCAATGATTTCCCACTCAGGCAAAGGATAGGCAGCGACACAATCATCAAAATTGGTCAGCACTATCCTCCCCTCAGGAGATTGAGCAAAGACCTCGTCACGAAATTCCGGAGGGAGCATGAGCCGCCCCTTGGGATCTTGCGAACGATATGAGTGACCTCTAAAC
>JAAYGN010000243.1 GCA_012727715.1 Desulfovibrionales bacterium
AGATCAGCCAGGGTGTACAGCAAATCTTCACGAAGATCTGGAGAAAGACTTGTGGATTTGAGCATGGCTTGGGCAGTATTTTTGATGGCGTCCAGATCTTGGTCTTCCAAAGCCTTGGTCAAAGAGTTGTACAAGGTTTTCAATGCTGCAACACTGGTAGCATTGGTAGTGTGTAACGCATCGACATCCATGTGCTCAGTAGCATTCATGTGCATTGTGCTGTTATCTGTGGTCACACTACTGGTGGCATTGAGCATGTGCCTAGGAAAAGTGTCATCTCCTTGACCGAAGGTGTTATGGGTATGGTCATCAAGGTTTGTCGCATTGGGCATATCCAAGGGGTGCTGGATGTGAGGACTTGGGCTTTGGCCTGTGTCCTGCGTCACATTATTGAGCGTATTTTGGTTTTGGCTATGATTGTGCAGATCTGTGCTGGTGGTCAGCATTTCTTCTGGAACAACAGCGGGCTGACTTTGTTTATGCTCAGATTGTGTATCTTGCTCTGAACCTATGTGGGACAGGGGTTCTTCTGATGCCAGATTTTCTTGAGACCAGAGCACTTTCCCACGTATTTGGGTCATGCCTGATAAAAACTCTTCAGGCTCTAGTGTGGATTGAAATGCGGACTTACGTATAGGCTTGGATTCAGATTCTTTCCTTGGTTCTGCCTCAAAGTCCTCTTCAGGGGCAGCGGGCATATCTGCTTGATGGGCAGTGCTATTTGTATGGGGGATAGTCCCGTTATCAAGGCCTGGAGTCTGATTTCCAGGGCCAGTGAGGAGTGTTTCTTTGATTTGAATTTTTCCTTGAGTTTGCGAGGAGATTTGATCTTCACTTGTGGTGTTCTGAAAATCGGGGCTTATCTCTGACGCATTGCCAGTTGCATCAGTTTGGGGCTGCTTTGAATCATTTTTAGGAACAAGTGACCAAATATCCAGCACAAATTCTTTGGACTTGGGTTTGGTGGAGAATGTAAAGTCAAACTCTTTAGAGTTCATGGTCAAAATAATGCCTTGCTGGGGTGTATAGGCAATATCTTGAAATAGGGCTGAGGAAGGAAGAACTGGCAATTTGAATTTGCGTTCACGCTGCCAAAATGCCCAGTTTAAATGGAAAATAAGTTTGTTGGGCTGATGAAATTTGGGTTTGGTGTCGGGCAAGCGACTGTCGAACTTGAAGATGAGCCTTTCACCCTGGTCGGTTTGCTGCCACGTCAAAGTGCCCCCAAAGCCTTGGGAGCAGATAATGAGTGTTCCGAGCACTACAAAAAGAAGCCGTCTGAGGCTTAAGCAATATTGGATGCGCACGGTGTGTCTTTTGCAAAAATCGGGCTTAAAATCACATCATGTCTTTTTTCTTTAATTTTTCAATGAGAGTGGTGCGTTTGATCCCCAAAATTTCTGCGGCCCTGTTTTTAACACCTTCTGCTTCTTCCAAAGCTTGGGTCAGCAAACGGTCCTCCACCTGATCCAGAAAGTCTTTAAGGGTTGGGCCATAATCACGCAAATCTCCAAGATCAGGCCAGCGAAATGCTCCATCAGTGGCAGCAAGGGGTCTTGGGGGAGGCTCAATGCCAGTTTCTTTGAGGATTTTTTCCGGGAGATCACCCAGTGCAATCTGATTCCCATCGCATAAAATAGACATGCGTTCCATGAAATTTTCCAGTTCACGCACATTGCCTGGCCAAGAGTAATTGAGCAAGATATTTCTCGCTTGTTGTTCCAGGTTTAACGTGCCTGATGGTCTGTTTTTACCAAAACGTCCTAAAAAGTAGTTGGCCAAAGTCAGGACATCTTCACCCCGTTCTCGCAGTGGGGGAAGATCAATGGGAATAACATTAAGACGATAAAAAAGGTCTTCCCGAAAGTTACCTCGGCCGACCTCTTCTTCTAAATTCCTATTGGTGGCCGCAATAATTCGTACGTCAGTCTTAATGGTTTTGGAGCCGCCGACCCGTTCAAATTCCCGTTCCTGAAGAACGCGCAAAATTTTGACCTGAAGTAAAAGGTCCATTTCTCCAATTTCATCCAAAAACACAGTGCCACCATGGGCCAGCTCAAAACGACCGACCTTGGTGCGGATAGCGTGGGTAAAAGCACCTTTTTCATGCCCAAAAAGTTCGGACTCCAGAAGTTCACGGGGTATGGCTCCACAATTAATAGGCACAAAAGGCTTGTCAGCACGTTTGCTATTGCGATGTAAGGCCCGTACAAGGAGTTCCTTGCCTGTGCCTGATTCACCCGTGACCAGCACGGTGCTGTCAGAGGGTGCAACTTTGGTCAGGACACGAAACACCTCTTGCAGGGGGGTACTCTTGCCAATTATTCCACAAGGATCAAAGGCCATACATTCTCCTGAGTCTTTAAGACAGTGCTGTTACTTTTGTTTCTGCCTGTCAAAAATCTGACAAAAAAGCAGGGTAGAAAATGAGTTATCAGCTCCTATTTCCAGCCCATAGCCGGCAAGCTCTCCTGATATCCAGGGAAAAGCGTTTTATTATCCATGCGTTGCTCGATGACCAACCAGTCAAAGCCCATACCAATAATTCTGGATCCATGGTGGGGTTACTGCGTCCGGGTATGGATATTTTTTTGTCTCCAGCCTTGTCTCCCAAAAGACGTTTGCCTTATACAATGGAGCTGGTTCGGCGTCATGGGCATTGGGTTGGCGTCAATACCCTAACTCCCAATCGGCTTCTTAAAAAATCTTGGGAGCAAGGGCTGATACCTGAACTTATGGGCTATGAGGTCTATGAGTCAGAAAAAACCATAGGTGCATCACGTCTGGATGCCTGGTTAAGTGGTCCGCAAGGCGAGTTTTGGATTGAAGCAAAAAATGTGACCATGGTTGAGGATCAGGTGGCCTGCTTTCCTGATGCAATCAGTGTGCGTGGCCAGAAACATTTACAGGAACTCATGGATTTGGCTGATCAGGGCGTGCGAGTAGGAGTGTTTTTAGCGGTACAAAGACCTGATGGCTTGTGTTTTGGCCCAGCGGATTTTATTGATCCAGTTTTTGCCCATCTTTATTGGCAGGCCATGGACAAGGGTGTGGAGTTCATGCCCTATGTGGTGCACGCTACACCCCAAGGTATTGGTCTGGGCAAGCGTCTGCCTCTGATGTCTCGACCTTAAAACTATGGTAATAATTTTGGATGGATCATGATGGATGAATTGGTGCGTGTTATTTCAGGAGAGGCCCATGTGCGGGCTTTGTGTTGTCGAACGACCCAGACCGTGCAGGAGGCGTGCTTACGTCACAAAACTTGGCCCACTGCTTCTGTAGCCCTGGGTCGGGCTTTGACCGGTGGAGTACTTATGGGAGCCTTGCTTAAAGGCCAAGAGCGGGTAGCACTCAAGTTTGAGGGTCATGGACCTTTGGGAAAAATTTTGGTGGAGGCTGATTCCTTATGCCGGGTCCATGGTTATGTGGGTAACCCCCAAGTGGATGTACCCCTGGTTAACGGCCAGTTTGATCTTCCAGCTGCTTTGGGGCGAGCCGGGCTGTTAACTGTAACCAAGGACCTTGTAATGCGCGAACCCTACAAAGGGGTGGTCAATCTGGTTTCCAGTGAAATTGCGGAAGATTTGGCCTATTATTTAACGGATTCCGAGCAAATCCCTTCTGCTGTGGGCTTGGCCACCATGCCAGGAGATGCGGGACAGATTTTGGTGGCGGGCGGGTTTTTGTTACAAGCCCTGCCTTCAGCTGCTGATGCGGCCCTGGCCCAGTTGGAAGCGGGCCTCAAAGCTTTACCGCCCTTGTCGAAACTTTTCTTTGAAGGTGCACGACCGGAGGAAATTCTCGCCAGAATCTTTGGAGATATTTCTTTTGAAGTCCTCGGCCATCAAGACGTCTCTTTTGTCTGTAGTTGCTCCCGGGATCGTTTGGAGCAAGCCCTCATTACCCTGGGATACGAAGATATTCAGGACCTGGCGGCAGGAGATAATGATGTAGAAGTTACTTGTGAGTTTTGCCGTCAGGCCTATACTTTTACTCCTGCAGAGCTTTTTCAACTTTTTCATGAGCGGCACTAGTATGCATGCGTCCCAGCCAGGCCTGAAAACGGTCCAGATAAATATAATACACTGGCGTAAAATAGAGGGTCAAAATCTGGGAGACCACCAGCCCACCAACCACAGCCAGGCCCAAGGGCCGTCTGGCCTCAGCACCAGCGCCCATGCCCAAAGCAATGGGTAACGTACCCATGAGCGCGGCCATGGTGGTCATCATAATGGGCCTGAAACGCACCAAAGCTCCTTCAAAAATGGCCTTCTCCGCTGTCAGCCCGTTTTGGCGTTGGGCCTGTTGGGCGAAGTCAATCATCATAATGGCGTTTTTCTTAACAATACCAATGAGCATGATAATACCCACAAAACTGTAAATATTTAAATCCTGTCCAAAGATGTACAAAGTTAAAAGAGCACCCACTCCAGCTGAAGGCAGGCCGGATAAAATGGTCAAGGGATGAATAAAACTTTCATACAAAATGCCCAAAACCATATAAATGACCACAATAGCCATGATCAGGAGCAGCCATAAGCCCTGAAAAGAGGTTTGAAAGGCCTGGGCCTCGCCCTGAAAGGCTGTGCTTATGGTATCGGGCAGGGTTGCTCTGGACAGGTCTTCCACCACAGCAACCGCGTCTCCCAAAGACACCCCAGGTACCAGGTTAAAGGACAGGGTTACGGAAGGAAGTTGGCCCGAATGGTTGACGGACAACGGACCAGCCGTGGTCTTCCAGGTGGTCAAAGAATCCATGCTCACCAATGCCCCATCCTTGGAGCGCACATATAAAAGGGCCAGGGCATCAGGATTGGCCTGGTATTTGGGTTCCAGTTCCATAATGACCTTATAGGTATTGGTGGAATCATAAATGGTTGATATTTCACGGTTGCCATAGGCTGTGGCCAGGGTATTTTCAATTTCATGAGCAAAAATACCCAAAGACGAAGCTTTGTCGCGATCAATTTCCACATTTAATTGGGGATTTTTGATCTCCAGGTCACTATTAACATCTTGTAACAGGGGTACTTCTTTTAAACGCTGTTCCAAACGGGCCCCTTCGCGATAGAGTTCTTCAATATTGGGGCTTTGCAGGGTCAGTTGGTATTGGCCCTTGGTGGCCATGCCTCCCAAACGGATGGGGGGCGGGTTTTGTAGATAAACGCGTACACCAGGGACCTGAGCCAGGTTTTTGCGCAGTCGTTGTATAACGTGGTTAACGTGTTCCGTACGTTCGGTGCGCGGTTTTAAACGAACCATGAGCCGTCCACTATTACCGGCTGCATTGGGCCCCCCAGCACCGACACTGGACATAAAGGCCGCCACAGCAGGATCAGCGGAAATAATATCCATAAGTTTGCGCTGGTGGGCGGTCATGGCTTCAATGCCAATACCCTGTTCTCCCTCCACAATGACCATGAGGCTATTATTGTCCTCGCTGGGGATAAATCCCTTGGGCACCAGTACAAATAAATAGGCTGAGGCGGCAATAAGTAGCAAAGAAATGAGCAAAATACCCAGTTTGAATTTAAGGGCCAGGGCCAGGGTTTTTTCATAGGCCAGGCGTAGCCCATCAAAAAAAATCTCCATGGCGTGATAAAAACGTCCATGGTCTTTTTTTTGGGATTTGAGCATAAATTTGCAGAGCATGGGAGTCAGGGTCAGGGAGACCACGCCTGAAAGTAAAATAGCTGTGGAAATGGTCACGGCAAATTCGTGAAAAAGTCGGCCCACCACGCCACCCATAAAGAGCACTGGTAAAAAAACCGCAGCCAGGGAGATGGTCATGGAGACAATGGTGAAAAATATTTCTCTGGAGCCATCCAAAGCCGCCTGCAATGCTGTTTTACCTTGCTCCATGTGGCGAACAATATTTTCCAGCATGACAATAGCGTCATCAACCACAAAACCCACGGCCAAGGTCAGGGCCATGAGGGAAATATTATTCACACTAAAACCCATTTGATACATGACCGCAAAAGTACCCAGCACAGAAAGAGGCAGGGCCAGGCTGGGTATGAGGGTGGCGGTCAGGTTCCGCAAAAAGAGAAAAATGACCATAACAACCAGGGCAATGGTCAGCATCAGGGTAAATTTGACTGCACCTACAGAATCCTTGATGGAGTCCGAGCGGTCAAAAAGAATATCCAGATGCACCGAGGCTGGCAGTTGAGCGCGAAAAGTGGGCAGCAAATCCTTGACCGCCTGGGAAACACCCACAGTATTGGTGCCTGGCTGGCGCTGGATAGCCAGGATCATGGCTGGGGCATAATTGTACCAATTGCCCCGCCGGGTTTGTTCCACACTATCAAAGACCTTGGCCACTTCATTTAAACGCACCGGAGCACCATTGCGCCAGGCCACAACCACAGGGCCATAGGCCTCGGCGCGCATGAGCTGACCACTGGAATGCACTGTGTATTCGCGGTCCTGGCCGGCCACGGTGCCCACAGGCAGATTGACGTTGCTGTTTTTTACTGCTGTGGCGACTTCATCTACACCAATCCCTTTGGCGGCCAGAGCTTCGGGATCCAGTTGAATACGCACGGCATATTTGCTGGATCCATAGACCATGACCTGGGCCACACCATTGACCATGGAAATGCGTTGAGCCATGAGGGTTTCCGCGTATTCATTGAGATCAGACAAACGCAGGGTCGGTGAAGAAATGGCCAGGTATAAAATGGGATGATCCGCAGGATTGACCTTGCGGTAGGTGGGCGGGGTGGTCATGTCCGAGGGCAATTGGCGCGTGGCTGCGGTAATGGCGGCCTGCACATCCTGGGCTGCGGCATCAATGTCACGTTCCAAATCAAATTGCAGGGTGATGCGCGTGTTGCCAAGACTATTGGTCGAAGTCATGGAATCAATACCCGCAATGGTGGAAAATTGTTTTTCAAGCGGGGTAGCCACAGCAGCCGCCATGGTTTCCGGATTGGCCCCGGCCAGGGATGCCGAGACCTGGATGGTGGGAAAATCCACACTGGGTAAATCGCTAACAGGTAAACGATGGTAGGCCATGATGCCAAAGAGCATAAGGCCGAGCATAATCAAAATCGTGGTCACCGGGCGGTGGATAAAAAGAGCTGAGGGGTTCATTGGCCAGTTGTCCCCATGGTATGGTCTTGATCTGATGTCTCTTGAATGGCCTCATAATTGACCACAGCCTCTGGGGTCAGGCGTAATTGTCCTTCTGTAACAACCAGGTCGCCATGATTCAGGCCGGTATCAATAATACTCTCTTCATCCAAAATGCCAAAAATAGAGACCTCTTGGGTGTGGACCTTGTTCTCTGGACCGACCACATAGACATACGGGCCATGCAGCCCTTCTTGCACCGCAGCAGTGGGGATGGTTATGCCGTGGTGAGTGCTTAAAGACAAGGTCACGCGCACAAATTGGCCAGGCCACAGGGCTTCATTTTCATTGGGAAAACTGGCTTTAAGGCGGATGGTGCCCGTGCTTTGATCCACAGTATTGTCCATGGCCGCCAGAACTCCGGTTTGGGCCAGGCTTTGACCGTCAGGTTGAGCCATGACCTGGACAGTTCCGGCTTTCATGCGGGCGGCAATTTCCGACAAATATTTTTCCGGCACAGTACAGGAAACAAAAATGGGCTGAATGCGATTGATGGTCACCAGGGTGCGGTCATCATTGGCCTTGATCACATTGCCTTTGTGGACCTGGACATGCCCGGCCCGGCCATCAATGGGTGCTTGTACTGTGGCATATTCCAGGTCGAGTTTGGCCCGGTCGCGTTCAGCTTCATTGACCTTGATGGTTCCGCGCAAGGTTCTGACCTGGGCCTGGGTATGGTCATAGGATTCTTTGGCAATGACATTTTTATCTTTCAAGCTGGAATACCGATGCAAGTCTTTTTCAGCTTTATCCAACAGTGCCAGATCTCGTTCAACTCTGGCTTCTGCCTCAATCAAGGCCAGTTTAAAGGGGCGGGGATCAATAAGAAATAAGGGGTCACCTGCTCTGACTTCCTGACCATCAGTAATAAACTGGTCCATGATTTGGCCGCCAACCTGGCTTTTGATGTCCACGGCATCCATGGGCGTAACCGTGCCCACGGCCTGAATGCGCACTGGAATATCTTTGGCCACGGCCTGGGCCACCACCACGGGTACAGGTGGGGGTGCATTGTTCACGGCTTGGTTTTGATCAGAGGTGCATGCGCAGAGGATCATGGATATAAGCGAGAGCAAAATAATGCCCAGGTACAACTTGGGCTGTGCGCAGGGTGAGTTTTTAGAACAAGTTGGGGGACAAGGGCACAAGGGCTTCTCCGGAGATCATGGGTTAAGGATCGGATCTGTATCCAGGTGGTCCAAGCCAATTGGTCGGCATGTATATGACCATAGATAATATTTTGAATATCAGAAAAGAGGTAGAGTGCCAGCGTTTATCTTGTCAACATGATAACGCCTAGTTCATCACATTAAAATTGATTTTAGGAAGAAACTATTTTTTACCAAAAAGGCGGGTGACCACAATAAAAAAGACAGGAGTGAGGTACACGCCAAAAAAGGTAGCTGCGAGCACACCGCTGACCACAGTTGTACCCACGGCATTTTGAGCTCCTGAACCAGCTCCACTATTTAAGGCCAAAGGAAGCACGCCTAAGATAAAAGCCAAGGAGGTCATGATAATTGGACGGAGCCGAATGCGCACCGCCTTTTGCACCGCAACAAGCAAATCCTCTCCTTGGGCATGCATTTCACGCGCAAATTCCACAATAAGAATGGAGTTTTTGGCCGAAAGGCCCATGACTGCCAGCATGCCAATATGAAAATAAACATCATTACTCATGCCCTGAGACCAGACTCCAAGGGTTGCTCCCCAAACTCCGGCAGGCATGACCAGAAGTACGGAAAAGGGAATGATCCAGCTTTCATACAAGGCAGCCAAGCATAGAAAAACAACGATCAAAGAGAGTGCATATAAAAGAGCAGCCTGGGCTCCGGCTTGTTTTTCCTGATAAGAAAGACCAGTCCATTCAAAGCCAAAACCTTGGGGTAGCTCAGTCGCCAACTCTTCCATGACCGCCATGGCCTCACCCGAGCTTTTACCTGGAGCAGCTTCACCAAGGATCCTGATAGCCGAAACACCCTGGTAGCGTTCCAGTAGTGGTGAGCCTTTGGAATTTTTCACGGTGAGAAAGTAGGGAAAGGGCACCATTTTGCCTTGGGTATTGCGGACATGGTAGTGATCAAAATCACTGGCCTGCATGCGAAATTGTGCGTCAGCCTGCAAATAGACT
>JAAYGN010000244.1 GCA_012727715.1 Desulfovibrionales bacterium
GTAAGGGTGGTGACACCTACCAGATCAATGCCTGGAGCATTGGCCAGCATGACCATGGCCACACCATCATCAAAGCATTCGACCATGTCCGCATCCAGAAGTACTTTTTCTTTGCCAGCTGCCAGAGCTGGTAGGGTAAAAAGTAGTGTTGCCATCACTGTCAGCCATAACGATGTTTTCATTTTAGCCCTGACCACATCAAACCTCCCTGTGTTGTTTTTAAATTACAAAACGCTGGGTAATGATTAAAAGTCTAGTCAAACAAATCAAAAAAGAAAAAGATTGCAACCCATTCTTTGGGTATGTTTTGAGCTACACCCAGGCACTGGTTGTACTCATTTCTTACTTCTCCATTAGAATGGATTTTACCCAAGACTTGATTACAATCGTTGCGCACTGTGCCATCAGCCTCAATTTTTCCAAGAAGCTGGTTTTTATCGTTGCGGATAGACCCATCCGCCGTAATTTTGCCTGTAATGGTAGTTGTGTTGCGGATGGTGCCGTCGGGCTTGATCATACCAATAGTGGTGATGTCATTGCGGACAATGCCATCCTTTGAAATTTCACCCACAAATTGATTTAGCTCATTGCGTATGATTCTTTCACCAGCCCTGCATAGAGCGGGGATGGACAGGAATAAAAATGTCATGATCGACAGGGATATTTTAATCATGGCTCTTATGGTTAAAAATAGATGTCTACATAATCTACACCAATATCACAGGGGTTGTCCATTTCCTGTAACCGCCAATATTTTCTTGTTCCGGTATTTTTAAAAGTGAAGGTTCCATTACGTGCGCAAGGCTCGCCATTATTTATGTAGTGGACACAAGTGATGAGATCGCCCGTAACTGTGAATTCTTTTTCGTTCTTAACCGTTACTTGGCCAATGAGGGTTACATAATCACCATTGAGCTCTTGTTTGGCCTTGATGTGCAAACCCGAAGCCTCCTGGGTAACCACGGCTGTGCCAAATTGTTCCCAACTGATCCATTGCAAGGAAAACAGATGTTTCCCAAGAAGTTTTTGTTCTCCTGGGGACAAGGGGTGGGTCTGTGCTGGTGACACAGGAGAAGTCTGTTGGGAAGATGGTGCAGGTTGAAAGACAGCTGTAATCCTTTGAACAAATTTTTGTTCATTGGCCGACGAAAGAGTGAGACCATCTTTGCTTATGGCTGCTAAAAAATCTTCCACGATTTTTGCTGTTTGGGTGCCGGGATGATTGGCAACTACAGCTTGAAGACCTTCAACCCAATAGTCTTCCATTTTTCCCTGGTTCCAGGAGGGAAAGGCCGGGGTGTTGTCCACACGACTGAACAGAAGGTGCTCCATAAACATGTGGTACTGCTGCCCAGCCAGTTGTTGGTATTTGCCGCCAGGATATGTGGTCAGAAATTTTTCCCATTCCACGGCCCAGACACCCATTTCTTCTAGCAGATAAAAGCAGCCTCCATCAGAGAAAAAATAGTCAGGTTGTCCGCCTTTAGTGGTCATATAGGCCAGGGTTTCGGGGCTGGGATTGGGGAGCAGCAATGTGTTGAGATAGTTCCAATCTGCTCTCAAAAAATTATCGCCTTCAATTGAATCAAGTTTTATGCCACACTCGTTAAGCAGTGCTATGACCTTGCGTTCACCAGCAGTTAATTTATCCTCCTGTAGTTTGCCATCCTCCCAGGATGCTGCCCAACGATCCAAAACTGGTCGGACCACATCATCAAGACTGCTTAGGCTGGAACTGCCCTCCAGCTTATCTTTGTACGCCCCATCCAGGACAGCTTCTTCAGCCTTGTCCTTGGGCATGGCCAGGACTTGTCGTTTAATCTTGTTATAATCTGCGATCCATTGACCAAGTTTGAGCCTAAAAGCGTCCTCATCCACAGCACCATCCAGGGAGCCGTAGTCGTACAAGGTCAAGAACCCATCTTTGACGGCTTGCCCAAAACTTGTGCCCGGCAGACACAGCGTCATTCCCATGATCAAAGTCAATACTATCTGTAAGCCACGGTATCTTTTCATACTATAAACTCCTGGGAGTAAATGAGGATAAAGTTTTACCAACCACCAAC
>JAAYGN010000245.1 GCA_012727715.1 Desulfovibrionales bacterium
CAAGTACCATCTTACATAAACAAAAATGTGGAAAGATATTAAAGATAACCTTTGCTGGGCTCTCAACCCTGGAAAAAAAGCTCAATGACAAGTGGCCATGCTGGAAACTTGGAAGTAGCATTATGTACGCACTGGAAAAATAGTAAGGGGTTCGGGGAAAACCTGAGTTGCACCGCTTTGGGTAGCAATAGGGTAGCAAAATAAAAAACGGGTCACCACATGTATGTGATAACCCGTTGATATAGTTGGTGCGCAATGCAGGAATCGAACCTGCGGCCTTTAGCTCCGGAGGCTAACGCTCTATCCAACTGAGCTAATTGCGCAAAGGAAAAATTTCTATGTAGACTGTTCTTACTTGTCAAGCAAAGAGCCCTGAGATAGCAATTTCCACGTATGCAAAAATCGAATACTTCTCCTACACCGCAACGCATTATTGTCGCTATTTCTGGAGCCAGTGGCATTAGGTATGCTCTGCTCTTAATGAGAGCCTTACGGACTATCCCTGATGTCGAAGTCCATGGAATTATTTCCCCAGGGGCCCAGGCAGTCATCAAACATGAAACACAACTCAAGCTCTCCACTATCTCCAATGCCTTTCATATCTTACATCAACCCACAAATATCGCAGCTGCGCCAGCAAGTGGCTCTTGGAGTCATAATGGCATGATTGTCTGCCCCTGCTCCATGGCCAGTTTGGCTGCCATTGCCTCTGGAGTTGGAACCAACCTCATACATCGAGCCGCTGATGTTTGCCTGAAAGAAGGCCGCCCTCTTATTCTGGTTCCGCGAGAAACTCCTCTCAATGAAATTCATTTGCGTAATATGCTCCGTGCTCACCAAGCAGGAGCGACCATCATGCCCCCTTGCCCTGGTTTTTATCACCAGCCCCAAACCATGGACCAGCTGATGTGGCAATTTATTGGCCGAATTCTTGAACAATTACACTTACCTCACAATCTCTATGCCCGCTGGTCCTAAAAGAGTTGCCCACCCAGGCACTAAGTGATAGCTCACGCACCATGTTCGATTTTAATTTTAGTCAGGCCATCCAGCAAATTTCTATCATGGCCATTCCGTTTTTTCTAGGCATCACCTGCCATGAGGTAGCGCACGGTTATGTATCCTATCTTATGGGAGATCCCACGGCCAAACTGGCAGGCCGTTTGACCCTAAATCCTCTCAAACACCTTGATCCAATGGGAACTCTGGTTCTGGTCCTGACCCAGCTTATTGGCTGGGCCAAGCCTGTGCCCATTAATCCCAATTACTATAAAGATTATCGCCGAGGAGTACTGTACGTTTCCCTGGCTGGCCCCATGGCCAACTTTATAGTTATGCTTTTTTTTGTGTTGATATTAAAAATTCTTGTGTACTTTTCCCAAACTCCTTCAGCAGTGCACTATGTGTATATCCTGCGTCCCATGGTCAATATTGCCCTGGCCGGGATCATTATCAATGCCATTTTGGGTACCTTTAATCTTTTACCCATCCCTCCCCTTGATGGCAGCAAAGTCCTGGCTTGTTTGCTCCCTGGAGCCTGGGTCAACCAATTTATGCGTTTGGAACGCTATGGCTTTCTGATTCTGCTCCTCCTGGCTTTTACCGGTATTTTAGGTAAGATTCTACGCCCTGTTATTACGCTAGTCCAAACATACCTTATCAACCCCCAGTTCTAAGGCTTGAAGATGAAAAAAAAGACTGTTCTAACCGGTATCACCACCACCGGTACTCCTCATCTGGGCAACTATGTTGGTGCCATACGTCCGGCTATTGAAGCTAGTCGTGATGAAGGAGTCAATTCCTATTATTTTCTGGCTGACTTCCATTCTTTAGTGAAATGCCATGACCCTGCACGAGTGCATCAATCCCGTCTGGAAGTAGCTGCTACCTGGATGGCTTTAGGTCTGGATACAGAAAAAAGTATATTTTATTGCCAATCCGATATTCCGGAAATTCCTGAACTGACCTGGATTTTAACCTGCATGACCGCCAAAGGACTCATGAATCGTGCCCATGCCTATAAGGCAGCGGTGCAGGAAAATGAGGATAATGGCAGTACAGACCCGGACAAGGGTATCACCATGGGACTTTTCTCCTATCCCGTACTCATGGCGGCAGATATTCTCATGTTTAATGCTCACATTGTGCCCGTGGGCCGCGATCAGGTTCAACATCTGGAAATGACCAGAGACATTGCCCAGCGTTTTAACCATCATTTTGGAGAACATTTTGTTCTACCTGAAGCTAAAGTGGATGAGTCCACTGCAATATTGGCTGGTCTTGATGGTCGCAAAATGAGCAAAAGCTATAATAATTACATTCCTCTTTTTGTGCCGGAAAAACAATTACGCAAGCTAATCATGAAAATTGTCACCAACTCTCAGGCACCAGAAGAACCTAAAGAAACAGAAGGATGTGTTCTTTTTGATTTCTATCGTACTTTTGCAAGCCCAACCCAAGTTGAAGAAATGCGCCAACGCTTTGCTCGTGGCATTGGTTGGGGAGAGGTCAAACAAGAGCTCTTTGAACTCGTCAATGCCCAACTGGCTGAGCCCAGACAAAAATACGCCGAACTCATACAAAATCCAAAATATATCCAGGAGGTACTCACCAAAGGAGCCGAAAAAGCCAGAGTCCACAGCCAGCCATTTTTAGACAAAATTCGTGCTGCTGTGGGTATCAAGCCCTTAAGCTCTTGAGCAGGAACTGGTCTTTTAAATAGTTTTAGGTTAGATAGAATTTGGTTTTTACTGACAACACCAGAAACGTTGCAATATAAAAATACAGACTTTATTATCCAAGAAAACTGTGACTGTTTTTATTTGCAATACTCTACTTTGATATAATCTGGTGTAATCAATACTTTCTTCGGGGATGTCGCACCCCTAGAATGGCACTTTGTGGAGGAGGAAAATATGGGAGCAGCCAAAAAAGTTATACATTTAGAACAAGAAACCAAGCTCGTTGAGCTCATGGAAGTGACCAGCTCCAAAAAAAAATCAGCTTCAAAAAATAAAAAATCACGTGCCAAGCACGCATCCAAAGTGCCTTCTGATGCTCTGACCAACGTCAAAAAAACAACATCAGCTCCTAAATCAAAAGCTCACCAAAATGATGAAGGTTTAACACCACCACAGCAAGCCCAGGAAAAGCAGGTAGCGGCCCAGGTAGAATTTTCCCAATTGTCTGCGCACCTGACCAGACCCAAAAGTTTGACCCATGATCAGGTTGAAGCAGCTTTACAGGCTGCAACCATTGCTCAAGCTCAAGAAACATCCTTGCCAGACCATGAAGCTACGCCCGAGGATCACCAGGCACGAACACAACCAGCGGATGCCAAACCAAAACACGCTCAAATAACTGCCTTTGTCCTTGTGGCAACCCTGATTATCCTCCTTGGTTTTTATATGCATCTGAACCAAAATATTCAGATGCTAACCCAGCAAGTCCATGACCTAAGTACCATAAAAAATACAGTCTCCACTCTTGATACCAAAATCAGCACCATGGAAACCAGGGTCAATGACCTGGAAACTTTGCCCTCCAAAACCAGGGCCGCTCTTTTGAGTAGTATTTTACAGGAAATGAGCCAAAAGACCTCGTACATGTCAACCCAACTCGAAACTCCTGAACAACAAGAAAAACTCATGCGAGCTAAGGAACTCATTCAACAAGTCCAAACGGACCTGAGTACCCAGTTCTAAAAAATAAGACCCGGTTCTCCGGGTCTTTTGTTTCGGATTACAAAAGAAAATATCTAAAAAACAACCTCACAGCTCTTTGATCATCCATGAAGACAAATCCACTTTTACACTGGGAGTATTTTCCCCAATTCTCACGTATCAGGCCAGAGCATGTACTGCCAGCTATGAACGAAACTATTGAGCAAAGTTTGCAAGAGCTCATAGCACTGGAACAAACCCTACCCAAGACATGGCATGGCCTGCTTGTCCCCCTGGAACGACTTATTGATCGGGTCAGCCGCACCTGGGGGCTGGTTACCCATTTATACAATGTGACCAATAGCCCGGCCCTGCGCGAGGTCCACAGCCAGGCCCAGCCTGAAGTCATCAGGTTTTATACCCGCTTAGGTCAAAGTAAACCTGTCTATACATGCCTTATGGCCTTAAAAGATAGCCCTGATTTTTCTAGCTATAGCCAGGCCTTGCAACGCATCATCACTATTTTGCTCCGCGATGCTACCCTGCAAGGAGTTGGCCTAACAGCCAAGGATCAAGAGCATTCTAACCACCTAAGCCAAGAACTGGCTCGCCTAACCACCACTTTTGCCAATAATGTCTTGGATGCCACCAAGGCCTATGTTCTGACCCTAACCAAAGCAGAACAAGTCAGGGGCTTGCCGCAAACGGCCCTGGCTTTGGCCGCAACCATGGCCAGGGCACAAGGTCATGCACACGCCGATCAAGAATCAGGACCCTGGTGCATTACCCTGGACCTGCCTTCTTTTTTGTCCTTTATGCAGCATGCCAAAGATCGTGATCTGCGTGAGGAAGTTTACCGAGCCTATATTACCCGGGCATCCAATGGTGCTACAGACAACAGCTTTTTGATCAAGGAAATTTTGCTTTTAAGGCAAGAGTTGGCCAACCTTTTAGGGTATGAAAACTTTGCGGCCATGAGCCTGGCACGTAAAATGGCGTCCAGTGTAAAAGATATTGAAATCCTTCTCCAAAAAATTCGTACAGCAGCCACAGATCCAGCTTTAAACGACCTGGTTGACCTGGAAGACTTGGCTCAAAGCCAGGGGCAAAGTGAAGAACTAAAGCCCTGGGATCTGATGTATTGGGCAGAACGGCTCAAGGAGCAACGTTTCAACCTCCAGGATGAGGAAGTTCGGCCATATTTTCCCTTGCCCGCAGTGCTGCAAGGTCTTTTTGATCTGGTTGGTGAGCTCTTTGACATCACCATCGTTGAACAAAAAGAAATGGAGACCTGGCATCCCCATGTCTCCTATTTTATTGTTCTTGATGAAAACCAAAAAGAAAAGGGTGGTTTTTTTCTGGACCCCTATGCCCGACCTGAAGAAAAACGTGCTGGAGCATGGATGGATGAAATGGTGGGACGCAGCACAATTTGCGCCCCAACTGGCACCTCCCTTCGATTACCTGTTGCCTATATCAATTGTAATCAACGCCCAGGTCTTGATGATGCTCCATCCCTTATGAGTTTTTCAGAAGTAACTACTCTTTTCCATGAATTTGGACACGCCCTCCAACATCTGCTTACAACTGTTGATCACGGTCTGGTGGCCGGCATAGCCAATGTTGAGTGGGATGCTGTGGAGCTTTCCAGTCAATTTATGGAAAATTGGTGCTATGAAAAAGATATTCTTGCACGCCTGGCCCGACATTATCAAACCCATGAACCCATGCCGCATCAGATGCAAGCTCAGTTGCTGCAAGCTCGAAACTTTCGGGCCGGCTCCAATGCTTTACGCCAAATTTCCTTTGCTCTTATAGATTTGGCCTTACACACAGCAGATCCCCACAATCTTGACCCTGTGGCACTGGCCCATCACATAAGCCAAGAAATCCTGCCCATGCCTCCCTTACCTGAGGATCGTTTTCTGTGCTCTTTTACCCATATTTTTGCCGGGGGATACGCTGCGGGATATTATAGTTACAAGTGGGCGGAAGTTTTAAGTGCCGATGCTTTTGCTCTGTTTATGGAAAATAATAAAGACCAGCGCCATCTACAGGGACGACGCTTCCGAAATACTGTTTTAGCTCTAGGGGGGAGCCGTCATCCCATGGAAATTTTCAAACTTTTTCGGGGTCGCAATCCTGATCCTAATGCCTTGCTGCGTCAGGAAGGCTTGTTGCTCCAAAGTGAGGGCAGCTAATGCCTGTACAATGGTTTCCCGGCCATATGCATCGGGCGCGTAAACAAATTGCGGCCATCATGCCCAGCATTGATGTGGTCATTGAAATCCTGGATGCCCGCCTTCCTCTTTTTAGTGAAAACCCCATGCTGGCTGAATTGCGAGGGGAACGCCCCTGTTTAAAAGTGCTCAACAAATCGGATTTGGCAGACCCGGTAGTGACCACTGCCTGGAAAAAATATTTTCAAAGTCAATCTCAAATTTTGCCCATGGACATTGTGGCCACGGATCCCAAAATTACCCGGCGCATCATAAGTTTACTCCTTAAAATGGGTCCCAAACGAAAGCTGCTCATAAAGCCCCTGCTCTGCTTGATTATAGGCATCCCCAATGTTGGCAAATCCACCCTTATGAACACTCTGGTTGGACGCAAGGTTGCCCGTACAGCCAACCAGGCAGCCATCACCACCAAGCAAAAACGGGTGCATATTAGTGATGAAATTACCTTGTATGATACCCCAGGAGTATTGTGGCCAAAAATAGATGATCCTCAGGCCTCCTATATGCTGGCGGGCAGTGGGGCCATACGTGAAACAGCCATGGATAATACTCATGTAGCCACTTGGATCGGACAGTATCTCATGAGCGAGTATCCCCATTTATTGCAATCTCGCTATGGCCTAGATGGCCTGCCTGACACGGGAGTTGCCCTCCTTGAAGCAATAGGTAAAAAAAGAGGGTGTTTACTTAAAGGGGCAGAAGTAGATCTGGACAAAGCCGCCACGATTCTCTTGAATGAATTACGTTCAGGAAAAATTGGACGTATCAGTCTGCAAAGGCCGCTGCCTTAACGGCCTAAAATCATATCTGCAAAGTACGTCTCATAAGACCATAAGGACAAAGCTTTACCATTTCTTCTGGGTCGTCTATATCTTTGTTTAATGCATACCATTGGTATTCCCCTGAGGTTTACATGAATAAAGACATACTGATCAGTCGTCTTAAAAATGCAATGGGTTATTCTGATACCGAGGCCACCCAAGTTGTGGAGGCTATGATGGATGTCTTGACGGAATCCTTACGCCAAGGTGATAAAATCACCTTGCCCGGTATCGGAACCATGACCGTTACAGAGCGCCCGGTTTTACCAGAAGCAAACAATGCTGAACAAGCTGCACACACATCACGGGATATCAAATTTTCTCCCGGCAAACGCCTCAAAGAGGCATTAACAGCTCTTGATTTTATCACCAAAGATCTGGACTAACATCATCCTTTACTGTCAGATATTTTATTGTCCAAACAGGTGATAAGCCAAGTCCATAACACCAAAAAACATATTATGAATATCGCAAATTCCATGACCGAACTGGTGGGGAAGACCCCCTTGGTTCGCTTGCAACGATTGGCCAAGGATTGTGGAGCTGAAGTGGTTGTTAAACTAGAATTTTTCAACCCCTTATCCTCCATCAAGGATCGTATTGCCCTGGCCATGATTGAGGACGCAGAACGTCAAGGCCACCTCTCTGCGCAAACAACTATAGTTGAGCCCACCAGTGGTAACACTGGACTGGGGCTGGCCTTTGTTTGTGCTGTACGCGGCTATCACCTTATTTTAACCATGCCCGAATCCATGAGTATGGAGCGACGCATGCTCCTTGCTGCCCTGGGAGCCCAACTTGTTTTAACTCCAGCCAGCCAGGGTATGGCCGGAGCTGTGGCCGAAGCTGAACGAATTGTTGCATCCATGGACAATATTTTCATGCCTGGACAATTTTCCAATCCAGCCAATCCAGCAACTCATGAACAAACTACAGCGCAGGAATTATGGCAAGATACAGGTGGTAATCTTGATGCTCTGGTAGCAGGAGTGGGTACTGGAGGAACCATTACCGGCATTGGCCGGGCCTTAAAACACTTAAAACCTGATTTTTTAACCATTGCCGTCGAACCAGCCAATTCTCCTCTCATCAGTTCTGGTCAGGCTGGTCCACACAAAATTCAGGGTATTGGGGCCAATTTTATTCCCCCAATTTTGGACCACAAAGTTGTGGATCAAGTCATGGTGGTCAAGGATTCAGATGCCATTGACACAGCCAGGCAACTGGCCCGGCAAGAAGGTATTTTGTGTGGTATTTCTTCTGGGGCCAATGTGTGGGCAGCCCTGCAACTGGCCAAGGAACCAAAAATGCAAGGGAAGCGCATTGCCACCATCATTTGTGATACTGGTGAACGCTACCTGTCAACGGAACTTTTTACCTCACCAAGCGAAAACCATGAATAAGAATAACGATAACTCAACCCTACAAGAGGTGGTGGCAAGTCTTTGTCATCCAGACTCTTACCAAGGCGTCTATCATCAGCCACGCTTTGGTTCTCCCATGCCATCCGTGGAACTTTTGTCGGAAATTGTGGAACGACTTCGGTCCGTACTTTTTCCAGGTTTTTTTAAGGAACCCTTTATCACCCCAGGCAATATGGCCTACTTTGTGGGCTCCAAACTGGAAAAAGTTCGCCGTGAACTGACGGAGCAGGTAGAGCGAGGCTTTTGTTTTGCTTGTGAACAAGGGGAACAACTTTGCTCCAAAGATTGCGCCATCAGAGCTGAAACCATTGCCGACAAATTTTTAAAGACCTTACCTCAGGTTAGAGCCATGCTTGCCACTGATGTGCAGGCTGCTTATGCCGGTGATCCGGCAGCCAAAAATCCTGGAGAAACTATCTTTTGCTACCCATCCATCAAGGCGGTCACCAATTATCGGTTAGCACACGAGCTTCATCTCTTAAATGTACCGCTCATCCCACGTATTATTGCAGAAATGGCCCATTCTTCCACAGGCATTGATATCCACCCTGGGGCCACTATTGATGAATCTTTTTTCATCGATCATGGCACAGGTACGGTCATTGGTGAAACCTGCATCATTGGTAAAAATGTACGTTTGTATCAGGGGGTAACCTTGGGAGCCAAAAGCTTTCCCAAGGAAGACAGCGGGCAATTGGTTAAAGGCATCGCCCGTCACCCTATTGTGGAGGACAATGTCACCATTTATTCTGGGGCAACTATCCTGGGACGCATCACCATTGGTCAGGGGGCTATTATTGGTGGTAATGTCTGGGTTGTGGACGATGTACCGCCAGGTACACGCGTTTATAGAAATCTGTAATTTAAGTGCAACGTTAATCTTGATTCAAGCATCATTACATTATTATCATTTGGAAGTAATGATGCTTGAAACAAGATCCTGGTTATTTTTTTGGAAAATGCTTGCGATTTAACGTGGAAATAAAACGCATGGTGGCCAATTGAATACCCAAGGCCATAGCAGAAATAATCCAGTACATAAAAGAAAATTTGGTCACCAGTCCAGCATCCACCAGACCACGATTGAGCCAAAAATGAATCATCACGGCTAAAGCTACCCCAGGACACACCAGGGCGTAGGAACCCACCGAAGCTTCTTCACCATTTACATACTTTGCCATATAACCCAGTTTCTTGAGAACCACTCCAGTCAAAAGAGCAAAAAGTATTTGTGCTGAAAAAAATTGAGACAAAAGTATCAGCCTGTCTGCCCCACCACTACCCAAGCCAAAATGCTCATTTAAGCCATGATGTTGTCGCAAAGCTAAAATGCCGAGAACCGTCAATAAAGGAATAAAGACAGATAAAGTAGGTGCCGTCTCAATATTGGCTCCATTTTCCAGCAAGGAACGCAAACCTAAAACCAGGGCAACAGCAGCAATAAGAACTGAAGCCACCAGAAAAAAAGTAGATAAAGTGAGTCCCACTCCAGCCACAAAAGCTGTCGCTGACAAGCCGGCAGGTGCAGCTAGACCCACACCGACCATGGCTAGAGCAAAAGCAGGTAATGCTTGAGAAAAAGAATTGTTATGTACGCAACTAAAACCTCCCGAAACCAAAACCCGACCCAGAAACTTCCCAAGCATACGAAAAGCCATGATCCCGATGGCCAGCAAAATAAGAAGAGCCAGGGGAAAAAGAAATTCCACAATATACCACAAGCCTGGGACAAAAACCATACCCAGAATAAAGCAAACATTAACACTCATAGCCAAAGCAAGGGGCATGGCCAGTACCTGAGTCTCAGCATTGGAATTTGTGAGCTGTTCATAGGCTGGAGTTTGCTGCCACTTCTTGAAATGTTTCCAATTCCAAACAAGATACTTGAGGTTTAAGAAGGCGTAGTACGCAATACCTGCCACGGCCACTACAATCATGATCCGCTGGAAAAATCCGCCTGCCCCAAAGGAAAAAACAATATCTGAAAATACGGGCACAGATTTGCCCGGATGCTCAGTCCAATGCATAAGCCACATAAAAAAAGCCACAGCCATGCCACCACAACCCAAAGAGGTTAAAAAATATAATGGCGAGTACACATCAGAGGGTTTCCCTGTTAACGAGTTCATACACATCTCCGTATATTAAAAATTTTATAATTTGTGGAAGACAGTCCAAAAAAAACGGCGCCCACCGAGAATGAACGCCGCTTTTGCTAAGGTGTGATCACAAGTCTAATCAAAGGCCTTGTCCACAGTCCAGGCTTGCCAGACCTTGCCCACCAAAGCGGGGCTGGGCTTAAGGGTCATCTTGCCTGGTCTCCAACCAGAAGGTGCTGCTTCGCCACCCTTGCTTGCACGTACTACCTGAAAAGCCTGAATCTGACGCAGGGTTTCCAGAACATTACGACCAACAGGCGGAGTCAACACTTCATAGGCCTGAACAACTCCATCGGGATCAATCAAAAAACGACCGCGTACGTCAACACCACCGGCCTCATCGTACACACCATATATTTTACCAATATTACCACCACCATCAGAAAGCATGGGGAAGGGAACAGTCTGGGCTGTGATCATCTTGGATAATTCGTCATCAACCCACATTTTATGGACGAACATGCTGTCAGTACTTGCGGATAATACTTGCGCACCCAACTTGACAAATTCGTCGTGCTTCTCAGCGACCGCTGAAATTTCAGTTGCTCAGACAAAGGTAAAGTCACCGGGATAAAAACAGAGAACCACCCACTTTCCAAGATAGTCAGACAACTTTATTGAGGTAAATTTTCCATTTAAATATGCCGGGGCAGTAAAATCCGGAGCTTTTTTTCCAACTTGAATCATAGGTTTTACTCCTTGAGAAACTGGTTCTTTTGGGGATGGGGTTTCAGATACATCTGCTTCAACTTCAGCAGTGGGGCGGGTACAAGCCGCTTCCAATTCTTCAGCCATATACACCTCCTGGATACAGGCTAATTAGTAGCAATTATCAGCAAGTAAAAAACATATAGACTATCTCTATGCACAAAGCAATAAGGAATATCTTTCATCTATCAGCAAACAAGACAATACCTGCTCAAAATACTTTAGGCCTTCTTGCTTAAAGGCCAAAAAAAACCCCGTGGGAACGGGGTTTTCAAGCTTGAAAAAAAACATACGTCTAAAAACGATAACCAACAGACATGCCCACCATATGGGCATCAGCATTTCTGATCTTGCCCTTTAACACACCATCATCTCGGCCCTTAATATTTCGGTCCATGATTTTTAAATAGGTATAGTTAAGATCCACAATCCAGTTATCCCAATGAAAACCCAACCCACCATTGAGCAGATGACGATCATTGGCCGGAACCATATAATCAATCGTATGATCACGTACCGGGCTTTGGTCAAAAACATATCCTAAGCGAAGATCCAGCCAATCCAAGGCAGCATACTCCACACCCACATTAAAACGCCACACATCACGCCAACGTTTCGAGCTGGTAGTAGTATCCACTAAACCGGAGGAAGTGGGAATAACCGGGTCACTAAAATTAATAGTCAACTCATCGTATTTGCTCCACAAGGTATACACTGCCCCTAACTCAATACTCAATCGGTCCATGGGGTACAACGCTAAGCCCAGGGCAAAAGAATCGGGCAAAGTTACAGTACCACTGGCTGAAGTATCGAGAAAAGCGCCCGTATTCTGCACAAAACCTGGGATATCAGAAAAAGTAGCATCTCCCCGGACCTTCATATTCACCGGGCTGCGATAGGTCAGGCCTATTTTAGCATAGTCACAAGGCTGATAATGCAGGGCCATGTTAAAACCCAAAGACACTCCATCGGCATCCAGATGCAAGTCCCCATCAGGTTGCCCATATGTTGCAAATGGCAATTTTCTTTTTTGGGAAAAGGTCAAATACATGGCCTCGAGGCCCACGGCTGCAGAGAGCTTGTCTGTCACCTTAACGGCCACGTTGGGATTAACAGATACAGACTCAATAATGGCTTCATAGGAATTATACTTGCCAGGCCAATCCTCATCAATAACTGAACCCAGCCCAAAACGGGAAAAAACTCCCAGACCCAAAGAGTAACGGTCATTGACCTTCCAGGTGGCGTAGAAATGAGGAGGAACCCATAAGGCGTTTTTGTCTGATGTTGACCAGGTTTCCTTACCACTAACAGGGTCCACAGTTTGAATATCCATGACCGGATGAATCATGGTAAAGCCACCCATGACCTGTACCCCATCCAATTGGGTAATGCCAGCAGGGTTGGAAGCTACTGCTGAAGGATCATCAGCTCGGCCCACAGTGGCGCCTCCCAAGGCATTGCTGCGAGCACTCCATTCATAAATTCCAAAACCCGCAGCAAAACTCATTTGTGACATTAAAAGCACCATCCCTATGGCCCACAACCATACCTTACTGTACACGCGCATTGCCTCCCCCTTCTGCTTAAGTGTAGACACATTTTTACAATTTGAGTACCTACTCAAATCCATATGTTGCTGAGGGCTAAAGGAAGAAAAGACTTACGTCAAGAAAAAGAAAAATATATTTTATTACAGTATGATATCCATTAAAAAACAATAACTATCTAGCTAGAAAATCTCAAGTGCTCACACAAAGCTGCAAAAATACTCACGGATCCTTTGCCTGGAGTTCAGGACAAAGAACGGGTATTAGAGACATAGGGAAAGGAGAAGACAAGATGGACAATAAATCACGTATTCTTAAAACAGCGGAAAAACTTTTTGGGGAACTGGGGTACGCAGAAACAACCTATAAACGTATTGCCCAGGAAGCAGGTATTGCTGACGGACTTATTGCCCATCATTACGGAAGCAAGGAAAATCTTTTTCAACAGGTTGAGATTAGAATTCTCACAGATCTGATTAAAAAAATCGATGAAAGCCTGTATTATGCTTCGGATGGACTGAGCAGTGTGCTCAACTTTTCCAAATGCATTCTTAAAGCCTCCATCATGCCAGAAAGTGGTTTTTTAACCTTGCTGCGCTGTTCTCCTTTTTTGGCCAACACCATTGATGCCGACAATTCAGGAATTTTGGCTGTCTGTACCCAAGTGGTAGATAAAATGATTGCTTGCCTCAACCAAGGCATAGATGATGGTAGTATTCGAGACGATATTGAGCCCAGACTTGTAGCCAGTGTCATTTTTTCCACTGTTTTTGGCTCCACCAGAGCCAAACTTTTGGTCCAGGAAAATATTTTGGGCCTCAAGTTTTCAGATGACTACTACCCGGAAATTGTCAGCATTCTGACGAAATACCTGGAGCCCGCACAACAGCCAGCAGTTGAAGATTAGGAGTCCTCATCCTTGCCAGAACCCTGTTGTGTCATGGCATAGGCTATCACACAGCCAAGAGCAAAACCACCTAGGGTTATCCACCAAACCATTGTGCCTCCCAAATTATCCAACATGAAAAGATCGACCCAACAACAACTTTCCGCCTGCCAATATGATAAAAAACAAATTGGCACCCCAAGCACCTAAAAAAGAGGCAATAAGCCCATTTTCCCCAGCAGATACACAAAGTACAAACAAGCCATGATAACAAAAGGTAATGACCAGCCCCAAGGGGATAATAAGATATAGGGAGCCAAACAAGGTCAGTAAAGCCAGGGCAATAAAGGCCATAATTACCACAGAAAATGCATAGGCAAGCTTTGCGTGCCAGGCAGTCAAAAGACGCTCAATATTCGAGCCAGACTCTTTGAGCCGGTGAATCTCCTGGCCCAGTTGCCAAAGAGGCAGTGACTCTAAACGAGTCTTGGGATCAATAACTAAAAAATTTTCCACATTTGTATGTAAATCTAACTCCATGCTCTGTTCAAGAGTTGTAGTAAAATTCTCGGGATCAACAATTTCAACCTTGTGCAATGTCCAGCCCCTGGTTGAGGCTTCAAAACTTCCAGATCGAATAATACGCAGGACACTTCCCCAGTTACCAGGATCCAACTCATACAAAACCAGCTCAGAGCCAATGCCAGACTTGGGTGTCACCTTGCCCATATGCACGATGCGTCCACCTTCTCGAAACCAGACGTCCTCCAACTGCCGGCTGGCCATTTGCCTGTTACGCACTTCTTCGTTCCAAATTTGCTCTGCTGCCCCATAACCCTGCACACCCAAAACTTCAGAAAAAAGAAATTGCACGCAGGCCAAACACAAAGCATACACCAGGATGGGGCGACTAATAGTACCTGGAGAAACGGAGCAGGCTTCCAGGGCCAATAATTCTCGGTTACGCAACATCAAACCAAGCTGGGCCAAAAGTGCAATTAAAAAAACAGCAGGAAAAATTTGCGCCAAAATAAATGGAGCACGATAAATAAAATACGAGGCAATGGACGTCCAGCTCACATCTGCTTCTAAAAAATTATCCAGTCGATCAAAAAGCTCTACAAAAAAATAAACTCCAAGACCTGCTGCCAAAATAATTGATAAAAAAAACATATTCTGACGTAAAAGATAACGAGATAAAATACTCATCATTCAGACCTCCAGATCAATCTCCATATCCGCTGATACAGAAGGCGTATATTCATTTCTCGCTCTTGACTCACCAACCACAATCCTAAACATCCGAGTACAGCAAAAAAGACATTGGAAAACCAGACCGCAACAGCTGGAGGCAAAGTTCCCCCTTCTGCCAGGGCCATGCCCACAGATAAAAGAGTATAATAGAAGAAAAAAGCTCCCAAAGATACCAAAAGCCCATATTGACGGCTCATACCTTGGAAAGCAAAAGCCAGAAAAAAGGCAAAGAGGCCCAGGATCAAGCAAGCCATGGGCAAGGCCAAACGTTTGTGAATTTCAATTGCAACACGACGCTGAAAATTATCATCTCTGTCCGGCACATCCTGATCGTATAAATGAACTAGCCTTTTCCAGGACATTTCTTTGGGTGACATCTCCTTAAGCTCCATCCCACCCAAAAGCTGGGACATGTCCAAACTGACCAAATAACGATTAAAGCTGATAACTGACAGTTCACTGCCTGCATCTCGATACAAATGCCCGTCCCGCAAGAGTATAAACACCTGACCCTGGTCTGCGTTGGAATCAATGCGGCCATGTGAGGCCACAATTGTGGCTTGAGCATTGGGACGGGACCTGTCCAGGACAAAGACATCCAGCAGCTCATCTGTAGCTGGATCAGCTTGCCGGGCATAGACAGCCAGGCCTGGATATGAGGTATTAAAAACTCCAGGTGCAATACTAATGGATGTCTTTTTGCGAGCCAGCTCCACCACAGTACTTCGAAACTCATCCATACCCCAGGAAATACCTACCAAGGACATCCACAAGGTGAGCCCGGTACAAAGAAAAGATAAAACCAAAGGTGCCGGTAATAACGGCCAGATACTTAGTCCCCCGGCCCGCAATGACGTCAGTTCCCGATCAGCACCCATACGCAGCAAAGTAAGGCAAATACCCAACATGCATGACACAGGAACCAAAAAGAGAAGAAAAAAGGGACTCAGGAAAACAAAAAGCTTGCCCAAATCAAAAAAGGAGACTCCCTGGCCCATAAAGAGTTCTCGCAATTGCAGTATGCGGCCAAGTAAAACCAAACATAACAAGGCAGAAAGACAAATAAGGCAAATAAGCCCCATTTCCCGAAAAAGCTCTCGCTGCAATAAGCGAATTCTCACTTGCTTTTCGCCTCATCCTGGTAAAAACGCTCCAAAGCCAATTCTTCATTGGGGGTCAGATTATACTTTGTCGCTGCCTGATGCATAAGCAAACGAAGACTGTGGTCTGGTGAGCGATGTTCCTCAATCCAGGCAATGGCATGACGTAAATTTTTATCTGTGGGCATGATGGTGGTCATGAGCTACTCCAAATTTGTTGTTTCAAAAACAAAAAATACTAGCGCAACAGCCTGCGAGAGACAATCAATTACCTGCCCTTATTTTTTGTTGCGTGCACCTTGAACCAGAGGTTCCTGACCAGGTAACCACGTAAAACGCACGGCACCATGCTCGGCTGTACTCAAAACATCCATACTTGCTTTTTGGCAAGCACCAACTACCTCGGTATGGGGAAAAGAAAAGCGATTAAAGGGTCCGCACGCGGCCACAGCCCATTGTGCACTCACAGCAGCATATAATCGAGGGCTCAAGCTGGAACGTGACCCATGATGTGGCAATATCAGTACATCTGCATCCAAGGTGGCATTGCTGGCCAAAAGCAAGGCTATACCCTGGCGTTCTATATCTCCAGGAATAAGGGCCAGACCACGATCTTTCCACACCAGGCGCAATACCAAAGAATTATTGTTACTCGACTTGCCCACCTGCCCCAAAGGAGGGTGCAGAACCTCTAGCCATAATCCCGGCTCTATGGGTAAACGGTCGCCGGCACGCACTCTCAGGTTGGGCCACAATCTTTGCGCGACAAGAGTGCCAATAAGCTCTGAGTCTTGTGAATCATCCTCAAGCCCAGTCCAAATAAAAGAACCGATATTCAAGGACTGGAGAATATACCCCAGCCCACGAGCATGATCCAAATCCATGTGCGAAAGAAAAACATAATCCACCTGCGGTGGATACTGCCAGGCCAAGGCTGGGGCAACCACAAATCGCCCAGGATCATAGGCTGTATTCCAGACCCCACCCCCATCAATCAAGAGAGTTTTGCCAGTATGTGATCGAACCATCACTGCCTGGCTCATACCCGTATCCAATACTGTCAGTTCCATCCTCTCTTGTGTCAGATCCATCATTTGTTTCAAGGCTGGGGCCATCATCAGCCCCAATCCCAAACCAAAATAAGCCATAGTCCTGCGCCTGGACCAACCCTGGGATAACGTCACAGCCAGTACACCAAGAGTCAGCCAGTAGCCCAAAATTTCAATACCCCCTGGCCGCAAGGGTACAAACACCTGTAACCACCCTACCTGATCAAGGAAACTGAGCCCTCTTTCCAAAAGCAGCACAGGATAGGCAGCTATGCCAAAGAGATGCTGAGCCAATCCTGGAAAAATACCCATACAGACAAAGCCTAAAAAGGTGACGGGTAAAACTACCAGCCCCAAAACAGGGAGCCAAAGAATATTGAGCCACAGATGTGGAGAAATTTCCCCAAAATAGAGAGCGAGAATTGGCAATAAAAAAGCATTGGCACTGAAACTGACCACAGCCAGCATCAATGCGTGATACAGGGGACGCAAAACCCATGCCCTGGCCAGGGGCATCAAAAATTGACTGAGATAGGGGACAAACAAGATAATGCCCACAACTGCCAACACAGAAAGCTGTAAGCTCAGATCATGGACGGCCCTGGGGTCAAGAATGACCAGTACAGCCATGGCCAGAAATAAAGAATCCTGAACAAATCGCCTGGTACCCAAGAACTGGTGCACAGCCATGGTTGCCAGCATCAATGCTGCTCGTTGTAAGGAAGGCGCAAAGCCGCCCAGCCATAAATAACCAAACCCCAAAGGCAAAGCCAAAAGGGTACCCAGTTTTTGTCGTGGCAAGGACAAAAACATCTGGGGCCGAATCAAACCTAGCCCCCAGGTCAAGACATAACCAAAGCCAGCTACCAGAGCCAAATGCAGGCCAGAAAGCGCCAGACTATGGGCCAGACTGCTACGCCGAATACGTTCCATAAAGATGGGATCTAAAAAAAATCTGTCCCCAAAAAGAAGAGCCCGTAGTACAGCTCCACCCTGATTTTGGGGCATCAGATCGGCGACGCGCTGCATAAGACGAAAACGGATGCCTGCTGCCTGGTTTTGGACCAGGTCCACTTTTAGAACACCCTGAGTGTACGCTCGGTGCCAGACATCACGTTGATGCCAATGCTCCTCACTGGAAGACAAACCAAAATTGGTTCGACCACGCACTGGACGTATTTTAAGTCGAGTTGTAAATTCCTGCCCTACCTGTAGAAGCTCAGATGGGTGGTCCCAAGACCAATACAAGCGACCCGGCATGGTCGCATTGGTTCTCAGATCCATGACCTGAGAGGCAAGAATACCCACCCTCTGCCCGGGATAGGATCGTACTTCGTCAATAACTCCCCACACCAGAGTTTCAGTGTTCCATTCTTCAGGCGGTGCAAGTCTGGATGGGGAGAGGGCAAAACTCACACCAACACCAAGGCTAAAGCACAAAAATAGTATCAATGCCACCCGTCCTCGTGCCCAAACAAGGATCGCCACGCCAAAAGCCACAATGGCAGTCCAAAAATATATTGGTACAAACAGGCCGCATACATAGCCCACAAAAGCTTTTTGCCAAGAAAGCAGCGGCTTGGGCCCGGAAGTTTCTAGAGAAGATCTGCTTGGCTGTATGTCTTTACCTCCTGAAACTCTTATAGCAAAGCTTACCTGGGTTGTCATGTTTGCATACTCCAAGTACCATCAGGGCAGACAGAAAAAGGGCATTGCCGGATCGCTACTTCTCGGGATATAAAAAGAAATCTGATGCATAGATTACAATAATTCAAACTATCTATAAACCCATAGTTTAAGGAGCATGCATGGAAAAGTTTTCCGTATTACTAGTGGATGATGAGGAAGATTTTCTGCGCACAATTATCAAACGCTTGAATAAACGTGGTATTCAGGCTCAGGGTGCTTCGCGTGGCGAACAGGCTTTGGCCATGCTCGCTGAAACTCCTCGAGACATTGTTGTGCTTGATGTTAAAATGCCGGAAATGAACGGGCTGGAAGTACTTAAGAAAATTAAAGAATCATGGCCCACCACAGAAGTGATCATGCTCACCGGTCACGCCAGTATTGATTCAGCCATGGAGGGTATGGAATGTGGAGCTTATGATTATTTGATGAAGCCGGCAGATCTGGAGGATCTTTTGTACAAACTTGAAGACGCCTACAGAAAAAAAGTCTTGTCTGAGCGTCAAGCCGAACAAGGGCCACAAGATACCGTGGATAGCTAAATTGTTCAGTCAGGGTTGTCCTTGAGCACATATACTTCACGTTTCTTTTTTGATCGCAACGACCACGCACTATTGCGCATTGTCAATGATGTCCTGGATCGTTCGCCTCAAGGCCAAAGTGCAAGCTCATTGTTGGCTTCCTATATGCATCCCCATGGCATCAAAGAGATGGCTGCTCCTCAAGTATTGCGCATTGCCTATGCCATTGCCAGTCTGCTGGGTTCTTTAGAGGAAGGTCAGGCTGTTAAACGCCTGCGAGCCTTACGGGCTCTCAAAAACGAAGTCATCCTGTCTGCCACATCCTATCTACAAAAAAATACCTCTCGGGTATTATTGCAGATTATGAAGGAGCTTATTCGCAATCGTGGTAACCAGGCTGTCCAATTATGCCTGGCCCATGATTTTCGTATGGCCTCCTCGGGCAAACCTCGTATTGTTCGTGCCGAGCTAGAAAAATATCATCTCTTGGAAATGCCCGAAGAATGGAATCAACTGGCTTTTGATGATCATATTCATGATGCCAATACCAAAGGTCGCAAATCTCCAACACATCTGGTCATGGATGCCTGGATCAAGGGTATTCGTTTTCTCACTGTGGTGTATTATAATTATGTTGATCCAGAAGTGGCAGATGAACTTTTGGAAGCTGGGTCTATTTTGGATATGCGTATCCGCATTGGCATTGAAGTTCTTTCACGCTTTCGGGGAAAATATGTGCGTACCATCTGGGAGCCTCGTGGCTACACAGACCCCAAGTCTTTTCGAGCCTTTTTAGAAGAACAGCCTGTCCGCGCCTTTATGCATGAAAGCCGCCAGGTTTCGACCTATCAACAAAAATACGTGTTTGAAGCTCTCCATGCGTATAATGCCATTCACCGCCTGTCCCTGAACCAAGAGTTTGGGCTGGACCTTGATGAACTTAGTGAATTTGAATTCAAATCCTTTGTAGGCACTGGACAACCATCACTTTTGCATTTGGCCAAGTTTATCCAAAGTGGCCTGGGACCTAAACTGGAACAAGCTGTACAACGCTTGGGGAAGGAATATCGTAAGGCCAGCCCAGAACGACGCAAGGAGCTGGAATCACAGGTGCAAGCCCTCAATGCCATTGATTCAGAAATGATTATCACCCGATATCTCCAGCCCTGCCGCAATCCAGATCTCCATGACCCGTCCACTCCTCAGGACTCACCCGATGTTCCAGCCCTGCTGCAACTCACTCCAGGCGAACTCTTACCGCGTTTAGCCAAATTCCATTCCAGCTCCCATTTTACGTTAAGCTTGGCCAATCTTTCCATCCCCGACACATTGGAAATTTTGTATGATTGCCAAGGCCATATCACGAATATTGAATTATACAGCTTAAAAGACATCTCCAGGGGCAGACTTCCAGTACGAGGCACCTTAACCCAACTCTGTCCTGGCGATGCTGTGGACCTGACCAGCCCGGAACGACTGGCCGGTAGCATTTGTGCTTTGCGCGATGCTTTAAACCAAGACAATGTTATTGCTCTCAAAAAAGCAATTCGTGAGGTTATCTGGTCCTTTGAAGAAGATCGTCTGTCCCTGGCCAAGCAATTACAAAAAAACCAGGAGCAAGAAGACCTCTCCATGACCCTGCCTCTGGAACAAGAACTCTCAGACATGGAGGAACGCAAGGCAAAACTTCTGGACATCCTCTTTAATATTGAAACTTTTCATAAATTTTACAAAAATCGTTCCTTGGGTTCAAGGCTGGGGAGTAGTTCCACCGGACAATCTCGTCATCAATACGGGATGGGCGTTGTGGTTTTGGACACTTTACCCCGACGTTCCAGAAAACTTGCTCTGGCTCCCACTGAAAGCCATCGCAAACTCTTGCCTGTTACTGCTTGTTTGACTGTTCAAAAAAAGATTTTTTGTCAAAACCGCAAAAGTAAATCTTTCTTTTTGAAAGCTCTGCGGGCCGTTCCTGGTCTGGAGCACTGGGGGTGCCAAACTACCTGCGAATGGTCCCTGGAAAATATTGATATCCATCCTGACCAGCCAGGTAATGTGATCACCTTGGGTGGTATCCAGGGCTATCCTGATAATGGTTTGCGACTACCTGGACAAAATGAGCCAGAAGACAAAACAGCTCGCTCCAGTCGTCGTCTCAGTACAGCCTTTAAAAATGCCCTGAAAATCCTTATTGGCTTTATCCCCGCATTTTTAACCTTTGCTCTGACAGAAAGTTGGTGGGTACTCGCCTATTTGGGTGCCTTTATCTGGTATGCCATTACCTGGGTACGCAATGTCATCCAATCAGTTTTAGGTGGCGGTGGACTCAAACGCTCTCCTCTTTTACGCTGGAACTCCCTGGTCAGTTGGAGCCGCATAGCTGATGACCTGCTCTATACCGGGTTATCTGTCCCCCTGCTGGAACTGGGAGTCAAAACCATGCTCATGGATCACACCTTTGGTGTTAATGCCAACAATGCTCCAGGTGTTTTATTCACGGTCATGGCCCTCATTAATGGTGTGTATATTTATTCCCACAATATTTTTCGAGGACTGCCACGCAATGTGGCCATTGCTAATTTTTTTCGCAGTATTTTATCCATTCCTTTAGCTGTGATTTTTAATTTTGGACTTAGTAGTACCATGTACATGGCTGAAGTACCCATAACTACTATTGAAGAGATGCTCCAAAAATGGGCAGCTGTGGTTTCCAAAGTGGCCTCAGATTGTATTGCTGCCATTGTGGAAGGCTTGGGTGACCGCCAAAAAAATGTGCGCATCCGTCTTGCAGACTACCGCGCCAAGCTCGTGTCCATGTTTGATGTTTATGCCAGATTGGATGTCACCTTCCCAGAAGAAGATGTCCTGGATATGCTCCAGTCCCCCAAAACTTTTATGGAAACCATAACCTATGAAGTCCGCGACCTGGAAAAAGTCCTAATCGCTAATGCGCTGGATTTAATGTACTTATGGTTCTATCAGCCCAGGGCCCAGCGGGCTTTGCTTATTGTAGTCCAAAATATGACCAGAGAAGAGTGGCTCATTTTTTTACGCTCCCAATACGTGCTGTTACGCCACCGGGAAATCAGCCAAATGTTTGTTGATGGTCTGGTAGGCAAAAATTTCTCCAAAGCTCTGGCTTTTTATTTGGATCGTTCTGAAGAATATTTACGGAATATGGAACAAATCGGACAACACTTTGGAACTCAAAAAAGTTAAGTCAGTTTTTTTCACTTAAAAAAACAGAGAAAAATTATGAAGAACATTCGTGCTGCTCTTTTTAAACTTGTGCTGGCCAACCTTATGATCTTTGTCGCCTTTCACTCTGCCAGGGCTACAGAACCAGCCATGCCCCTTACCTGGGAAGGAACCATCAACAATGCTATCCCAGTGTCTTTGTGGTTTGATGTACGTGGAGGGCTGGTCATGGGTGAAATCACCTATACCAAAACTGGTACCAATAGCCCAATTCGCCTTCTGGGCTATGCTACAGGACCAGCTGATGATCCCGAACTTTTGCTTCATGAATTTTTACCCTCAGGACAAATTACGGGCATTATCAAGGGAAAAATATCCAACACGAGTTTTACAGGTACCTGGCAGGCTCCTGACAGAATTTCTGAAAAGAACGGACAATTCCAGACCAGTGAGGCTATCCTCTATCCTCTGGCCTTAACCTCCCAAAGCCCGGTTTGGCCCGAAAGCTTATGGCAATTTGATCCTTCTGCCATGGCTGGCACCTATGAGTTTAGTTATGGTGAAAATGCAGCCAGCGGTAGTGTAAAACTTGCCCTAACAAAAGATGGCTTTGTAGATTTTAGCATTGATACCAACTCAGCTGCACCAGGATTTAATATGTGCCGCATTCCCATTGATGCTGGGAACTATGAACAAGGCCGCCTGGAAGGCAATCGTATTGTCCATGAAATAGATGAAGACTGTGCCTTGGAACTTATTTTGTATAGTGAGTTCCTTTTTGTCCGCACCTTGGACCAAAGACATTGCTCAGG
This sequence comes from Desulfovibrionales bacterium, assembly GCA_012727715.1. Lineage (GTDB taxonomy): Bacteria > Desulfobacterota > Desulfovibrionia > Desulfovibrionales > Desulfomicrobiaceae > Desulfomicrobium. Next base: position 23,071 of record JAAYGN010000245.1, read on the forward strand.
TTATTGTGGCATGGGCGCCTATATTGAAGGCACATATCTCAAGACCCAAGCAGCATCCCAAAATTCAGGGCCAACTACTGGGGCTGAGACCCGTTTTGTTCCCTTGCGGGTGCAAAAGGACCAAGTCCGCTTGCGTTCTTTGCCGGGCCTTGATTCCGAGACAAAAAAACTGGCGGACTTAAACACCATACTTTTAGCTGAAATGCCTGTGGTGCAGGAGCAAGACTCTGGAACAGGTTGGTACAAGATTGTGGGAATTTTAGACCATAAAACAGGTACCATCAGCTCCCGCCTGGCCCTGGGCCAATTTACCCCTGCCTATATCAGCAGCACTATGGTGCAGGAAATATCCTTCAGTGATGCCAAACTCACTGAATCCCAAATCTTAGCAGAGCTCGCCCAAACCCCTTATGGACAAGGCTATAGTGCAATAGACATCTCCCAAGAAGAACAGCGAAACATGGCCAGTAAAAACACCTTGCCAGCTTCTGTATTTTTTCATGAATCATCACAAACTGGGCCCATTCCTATCTATAAAACTCCATCTACAGCCGGTGAACTGACTAATTCTCAAGTTACTTGGGAAGATCTGCAAGAAAACTACTTGGCTTTTGATCTTTTGGCTCTGGACAGCAAAGATGAAGACTGGATTTTTGTTGTGGATCAGAATTGTTTCTTGCCTGCTGGATGGGTGGAGACCAAGCTTGTAGATGTCACGTTTTTTGATGATGGACGACGTATTGGACAACTCATTCCCCTGCATCTTGGGGCCCATGTCTCGGAAATGATGAAACGCTGGGGACCGGGAGAACTTCAATCACGCACTGTGCATGAATATTGGCGTGGCCCTCAGGAGCAAACAGTGCTGCGATTTGATGGCCTGGAAGTAGAGTATGAAGATTGTCGTAATGTAACGTTTACCCTGACCCGACAAGGTGCGGGTCTAGGTGGAATTTTTATCAACACCCCGTGGTGTAACCAGGACTATATTGAGAAAATCTTTGGCCCTAAGGTCAGTATTGAAAAATCAACCCAGGATGGGGAAATATCCTGGAACGTTGGCTGCTATCTAGACGGCTGGGGTTACCAAGTCTTGCTTTTCTTTAATGCTCAGGGACTGGTACAAAAGTTTTCATTTAGTGGGCATGATAACAACCTAAGCTAGTCAGACTAAGAGCCTGAGTTCTATAGTGTGCTTATTATCTGAAGGTTTAGTTGGTGGGAGTAAGCAGTCGTTTTTTCAAAAGCTCTGTGAAGTTGCGACGTCCATCGGCAACAATATGAATATGGACTTCTTGAATAGCTTGATGGACTTGGTACACAACCCGATACGGTGGAACCTGAATTTCCCTGTAAGAAAAAACATTGATGTGCCTCATCTCGGGAGGAATGCGTCCACGATCATGAAGCTTACCCAAGCTGTCCCGCGCCTGGATAAATCTGGACAGAATCGTTTCGGCAATATCCGGCCCGTCCCTGTCGGCAATGAAAGAAAAAATATCTTTTATGTCTTCTTTGGCGGGGCTGGTAAACTTAACCCGCCAGGACGGTTTATCCACGCTCACTTCGTTTCTTAGCTATCATCTTGCGAATATCATCAAACACTTCGTCGGAATCATGGGGCTTTCCGGCTTCGGTGGCAGCGGTGCTATCTGCTAGCATACGTAACA
>JAAYGN010000246.1 GCA_012727715.1 Desulfovibrionales bacterium
ACCATAACTCACTTCATGGAGTGTACCCAAATACGGGTCCAGGCCCACACGCTGAATACAAGATAAAATCTCATTGGTGATCAAGGTATAGACAAAAGACAACAAGGCATTGACCGGATCAGTGGGTGGTCTTTTGGTCCGTCCGGAAAAAGAAAAGTCTGGATTACGTAACAGATCAGGAAAGGCGTGAAAATAAATTTTGCTGGCATGGCCCTCTACCCCGCGAATAAGATCCAAATCCTGGACCGCAGGAAAAGAACGTTCCAAAGCCCGAATAGCTGCTGCTGAAGCACCTAAAGTTGTTTCTGCATATTGTTGTCCGCGTAAAGCCAACAACCGGGCCTGGGTACGCAATTTTCCGCGTACAATCCAAATGGCAGCCTGGGCCTGGATAGCAGGATCTGACAAGCGTAAATATTGAGCTTGGCGACGTAACACCTGTTTATGTTCTGCCAGACAAAGCCTTCCTTCAAAGCGGCCCGTAGGTGTCAGCAGCACTGTTTCCACCCGATTGCGGACCAAAGCTCGTAACACAGCACCGCTTAAAGAAGTATAACCAATGAGAGTAAGTTGCTTGAGTCCATCAAAAGCAACGCGATCAATGACTTTTCCTTTGCAAGTCACTGCCAAATTAGTACCGTCTTTTTTTAAAAATGTGCCTGGTTCCAACACATAAACACGTTCCATTTATCCCTCACCTTTGGGCAAGGGCAAAAATCTGGCTACCACAGTAAGGCTATGTTGCAATTGGTTCAGGGCATCTTGCAAATTTGCTACAGATGAACTGGTTTCCAGGTGAGATGCAGACCATCCGGGCACAAAAACAAGGGGATGATGATAGGTGGCTTCTATGGGAAAGACACAAAAATCTCGTCGAGATTCCAAAAGGTCATGAATCTTCTTGCAGCCCAAGGGAGTGCCCCGCAACCGGGAAATACGGTAATCCACCAAATGGGAGTTATATTCTGATTGTGCTCCCAGCAGAGCATGGAGTAAAAGTTTACGCTGATCCAAAAATCCAATAACGCCATAAAGGACCCGCTCCTCACGCACAGACAAAGGCTTGCCTTGACGACACAGGCTAAAAAGTCCGGCCAAAAGAGGACAGGCCTCGGCCAAAATACCCAAATCAGGGTAGTCTTTTTTCCACTTGGCATAACCTGGGTGATCCACAACTACTGGCTTTGGTCCTGCTGGAACAATTCCCAAGACTGACGCGGAATTGATCTTGACTGGCTTAAGCTTTTCCAATTGCTGCCAAGTATCTCCATGTTGCCCTGGTAAAAATCGTGACGGTTTTCCGGATAAGCGATGAATACCCAGGGGCAGCTTGACCAAATTGCCCAGCCCCTTACCGGAAAGAGTATCCTGTTTGGGGAAGACCTCCAGACTAAAACAGGATAAATCAGGAGCTATTTGAGAAACTAAAAATTGCAAACAAGCCCGGACCTGAGCAGGATTTACGGGTGTGTCAAAGGGAAACCAGAAATGATAGCCCTTGGACCCGCTAAATTCGAGAATACACTCCAAGCCCTGCTCCCGAGCCAGGGTGACCATGTGTTCCAAC
>JAAYGN010000030.1 GCA_012727715.1 Desulfovibrionales bacterium
CGCTCGGCACAAACCACGCCAAGCCCTTCGGGCCGGAATTGCAGGTTAACTGAATGTTATATCTTTAGGCTGAGTATTTTTCTGTGATTTTTACTACCTTAAAATCATAAGCTTCAACCATCATTACCAGGAGGCAACATGTTTCGATTTTTTGGTGCTATTCGGGAAGGACTATGTGTTGGTGCAATTTTACTCTTGACCTTGTACTATAGTCCAGCTCAAGCAGACTTGTCGGAACTGGAAGGTACTTTTGGGCATGATGATCCGGTGGAAAGTATTCCCGGCTCTGGAGATGCTGATGCCCCAATATCTCAAAATAACCTCTCGGACCTGGAAGGCACCTTCGGGCATGATGATCCAGGAGCCCTGGATAAAACAACTGACACTCCTCAGGTAACAGCCTTTACCGATGATGGTGTTATCTGCCAGCCAGGCCAACCTTGCCTGGAATCCGATACCCAGCTTCCTCTTCTGGTCTTGCCACGCCCCTTTTCCAATATTTACCAAGATGCTGAGCTCCAGGAAAATGGTGTGCTCATGGCTAACGTCCCTGCCTTTCATCCTCTTTATGTCTTTGATCGCCAAAACCTTGATTTAAGTAATCCAGCGGAACCACAAGGTTGGTATCAGGTGGGTCGCTCAAAAAATGAGGCTGAAGGCTGGATGCAGGCCAAAGATGTGTTGGAATGGCGTCAGGCTCTGCTGGTCTCGTACACTCACCCTGGTAATGCTCTAGAAGGTCGCCGACCTGTACTTATGTTCAAAGACAAGTCTGCCCTGGAAAATATTGTTGATGACCTGGATATGGCTGGCAAAGCTGGAGAAATCTATCAAAATATTGATGATGGCAGCGTGCCAGAGACCATTGTCAGCATGGAACCCCAACGCTTTGTAGATATTACTCGTCAATTTTATGTTTTGCCTATTTTAGACTGGTCCCAAACCCAAATTGATGGGGATGATGTTCGACTTTTGCAACTAGCAGCAGCTGTGCCCGGTAGCCGAGGGGCAGATACCCTGGATAACTCTGAATATTTGGATCAAGCACAGGTTGGACGCTCCCAGGGCAGTGCGACCCTTAAAGACGTTAAGGCAGACATTGTCTTTGTGGTTGATACCACAAGGAGTATGCAGCCCTTTATTGACATGACCCGGGATGCCGTCATGGCCATGGCGCAAAAGTTCAGTGCTGAAACTGCAGATCGTTTTCGCTTTGGGTTGGTGGTATTTCGCGATTCTTTAGAGGTTGCTCCAAAATTGGAATATGTAACCAAAAACCTTACTCCAGAACTTGTGGGCGCTGAAGAACTGGCTCATATTTTGGAAACCCAGGGAGAAGCCACAGAAGTAGGTAGCGTGGACTACGCTGAAGAAGCTTTTGCCGGTGTGGACATGGCCCTTCAATCCCAATGGCGTGATGGAGCCCTTCGCTTTGTTATTTTGTTAGGCGATGCCAGCTCTCACCCCAAAGGACACAAACAAAACACCACAGGCAAGGATGAAACAGATCTACGTCGAGAATATGACGATGCCCAAATTCACCTTTTGGCTGTGCATCTACAAGACCCCAGAGCTGAAGAAGACCATGAACTGGCCATCCAGCAGTTCTCTCACCTGTCCAGAGTTCGGGGCGATGAATCCAGTTCAGCCCTCAAAGAGATCAATGCCTTTGATGAAGATGAATATCGCTTGTTTGCAACTCATCTGACTGATCGCATCACCAAGCTATTGGGCGTAACCATGGGTGCCCAAGAAGAAACCGCTGAAGAAGAAAGCCAGCCTCTACCTGAAATGGATAAACTCTGGGAAGCTGCTCTTATTGAATACATTGGTAAGGAAGCAGTACCACCCAAGGACATTGTGGCCTGGGCTCTTGACCGTGACCTGACCAATCCTGCAGATCGCTCCCTGGAAGTTCGGGTTTTGGTCAATCGCGAGCAGCTCTCCTCCTTGGCCCAGTCTTTGGATCAGGTGGTCCAAGCCCTCATGCGTGCTGAAGTAACCCAGTCCCAATTCTTTGAAGCCCTGCAGGGTGTTGCCGGACAAACCATGAAACGGCCTGAAGATATTGCCGGCAGCGCCAACCTGGCTGATTCTGGTCTTTTGCCGGCCTTTATCCAAAGCTTGCCATACAAGAGCGATATCTTGGCCCTGACAGATGATATGTTTGCCAGCATGACTGCCGAGCAGCGCTCACAATTGGAATGGAGTATTTTGGCCAAATTAGATCAATACCGGGCCATCAATGAGCAAGTGGACGCCTGGTTTAAACTCAATGATACGGACACAGATCAGGAACTGGTTTATCCCCTGCACCTGGACTATCTACCATAAGGGAAAACTCAATGGCCACACCCATGGTCTATCTGGAAAACCTGACCAAGACACGGAGTCAAAGCGAAAGTGTCTTTGAATTGCAGGTGTCAAGTTTTGCAGTTTATCCTGGTCAATTGATTGCTGTTATTGGAGAAAGTGGTTGTGGCAAAAGTACACTTTTAGACTTGGTGGCCCTGGTTATGGCACCAACCAGGGTAGCCAAGTTTCAGGTATCTTCCTCTACTGGTACACCGCATGATGTAGCCAAACTTTGGGAGCAAGGAGATGAAAGTAAACTGGCCCGTTTACGCCGCGACCATTTTGGCTATGTGTTGCAAACTGGAGGGCTCCTTCCCTTTTTGACTGTCCGCCACAATATTGGTCTGCCGGGACGAGTTAAGGGTATGGGCACTGACGAAAAACGACTTCACTCTTTGGCCAAGCGTCTGGGTGTGGCCCATTGCCTGGACCGTATGCCCATCTCCTTATCCATAGGGCAACGCCAGCGTGTGGCCATCTTACGTGCCCTGGCTCATCAGCCTCAGCTTGTTCTTGCTGATGAACCAACTGCTTCTGTGGACAAGGCCAGAGCCAGGTCCATTATGGAGGACATGCATACCTTGGCCCGAGAGGAAGGTGTGGCAGTGGTAGTAGTCACTCACGATGTGGACCTTATCTATGAACGAGCTGATGCTATTTGTTCCTTTGAAACCACCCAGGTCTCGGAACAAGTCAGCCTCTCTGTTTGCCAACAGGAACAGGTCAAATGAAGTCTCGCCCCCTAGCCCTTATCCCTGGTCTGGCCGCAGCTCATTTGCGTCATGAATGGATTCTAACTCTTTGTCTTGTTATTGCACTGGCAGCAGTTATCTCCCCTCTGTTAGTTTTAATGGGCCTTAAACACGGTACCATCCAGACCTTGCGCGAACGATTGGTAGAAGATCCCATTTTCCGGGAAATTCGCCCAGCCCAAACCCGGGAATTTCAGCCCCAATGGTTTGAAAGCCTGAGTGCCCATCCTGGGATAGGTTTTTTAACTCCCACCATTTTACCCTTGTCCTCGGTTATCAATATTGTGCCCACAGGCCAAAGCAAAGCCGAACTTCTGGACCTCATTCCCACTGCTCCTGGTGATCCCCTATTACTGGAGAACAATGGGGCAATTCCCATGGACGGTGAAGTTGTGCTCAGTAGCGAGGCTGCTCGACGTTTAGGAGTACAGGCAGGAAAAGAAATTATTGCCCGCGTCACTCGCTCAAGATCTGGAAAATCTGAAAATGCAGAAATACGTCTCAAGGTTGCTGCTGTCTTGGATTCACGCGCCGGATCCCTGGCCAGAGTGTATGCTCCTTTATCCTTTGTTCTGGACGTGGAAGCCTATAAAGAGGGATATGCGGCTCCAGCCAGGGGATGGGCTGGAGACACCCCGGAACCCTATGCCAGCTTTGATGGTGCTGTTCTTTTGTTGACCGAGCCCCTGGAGCCTATTCACAAAACTGGTCTCATTATCAATACTGGTTTTGGTCGTATCTCAGACTTACCCCTGGACAAGGCTTCAGCTTTATTGGGCTTTCCTGTCCCAGGGCAATTTACAGCCTATGATCTTGGAGCACCTGGAGCGTCCATCACTATCTCCAATCTCAAGGCTATTGAGCAAAAATTGCGAGGCCAAACTCGTCTGCTTTTGCCCTATGCCCTAAATATCAGCCTGGAGCATAATGGCCAGAGTATTCGACCCGTAGGACTTTCTTTGGATCAGGATCAAGCTGCTCTTCTTGGCCTTCCTCCGTCTCCTTGGGGGGCTTTTGGCCAAAATTTGCCCAAAGGCAAACTTTTAACCAGTGTTTTATGGCCCCAAAAGGAAGATCAGGGTGAGGACAACCAAAGTATTCAGGTTTCCAGCTCTGGAATACATAGCCTAAATTTTCCCCTGCATATCACAGGAACCTCGACCCTAACTTCCCCCGTAGTTCCTGTGGACCTCATGGGAGTCTTACGCACGGCCACCCAAAGGGGCGTTCTCTTTAATGAGGAAAGTGGACGTTTTGAAATGTCCAGAGGTGGCTACCGGGGCTTTCGCCTGTATGCTCAAAGTATCGACCATGTGCCGGATTTATACCACATGCTCAAGGAAGAAGGTATTGAGGTTGTGGCTGAAGTAGAGGCCATTGAACGCATTCGGGTTTTGGATCAGGGTTTGGGAAGATTATTTTGGCTCATTGCTCTTTTGGGCCTTTTTGGTGGTACTGCTGTATTGGTGGCCAGCCTCTATGCTGCAGTGGAACGCCGGCGTCGCGACTTGGGTGTTTTGCGTCTTCTGGGCTTTGCCCGCAGGCATGTTTTCTTTTTCCCTGTAGTCCAAGGTATTTTGATTGCCAGTTTAGGGCTGGTGGCAGGTTTTCTTGGTTATGGATCCTTGGCTTTAGCCATCAACCGTTCCTTTGCCACGGAACTGGGCCAAGGTGAATCCTTTTGCGTCTTACCCCAAAGCTATATTGTCCTTTTTTGCCTGGTGACCCTCATTCTCTCTGGTCTTGCCTCTTTGGCTGCTGCCTGGCGAGCCACACGCATTGATCCTGCGGAGGTTATTCGTGAACAATAGTCTTTCTACCCAACACTATGCGCAGATCCCAAAAGTTTTTTTTTTCCTTGTCCTGCTTCTAGCTTTTTTTATTTCTGCTTTGGCGCAGGCTGAAACTCCACCTCCCAGTGCAGGTAATCCCAAGCCAGCTGAAGGTGACCTTATTTTACCCATGCCTGATGACCAGGAGATGGTTTTTCGGCAAATAATGGTGCCTGGCAAAGGATTTTGGGGAGACCAAAGCCGAATCATTCAAATTGGTGATGCTGCAGGTGGAATTTTTGAAGGCTTGCAGCGGACACAAATCAGTGGTTCCTTTCCAGGAGAGGATAATACCTGGGAAATCATTTTGGCCAAATACGAACTGACTCGCGGACAATATGTCGCCATCATGGGTATGGATCATTTTTTAGCCACCAGTAAAGATCCTGAAGATCAAAAAATACCTACTTTGGAAGGCCGTCCTCTGCGCGATGCTCTGATGAAACCATTGGCTTTTGTCAGTTATCAAGATGTTCAGGAGTTTATTCGTCAATATAATGCCTGGCTTTTTGATCCCAAGCATCCAGAACGCATCAAGGATATACCCAGAATTGACGGCATACCCGGTTTTTTACGCCTGCCCACAGAAGATGAATGGGAATATTGTGCTCGTGGTGGCCTTCAAGCTCTGGAAACGGGTGTTTTTGATAACACACTACCTTTTACAAAAGCTGAAGCCAATGAATTTGCCTGGCATTTGGGTAATGCCAAACACCAACTTCGCCCCATCGGTCTGCGCAAGGCCGATGTCCATGGCTTGCACGATCTTTTCGGCAATGTTCAGGAAATGACCTCTGGGCTGTTTCGACCAGAAATTTGGCAAGGCAAACCCGGGGGAGTGGCTGTACGCGGTGGCAATGTATCCACTCCGCAAAACGATTTGCGCAGCTCTCTACGATCCGAGCTGGATGTCTATGCCTGGAATGCGGACACCAAAACAATTGAAGAGCGCCGTTCCTTTAATACTGGGGCACGTCTGGCCATTGGTACCAACGTTGTGGTCAACACTGCCCAACGCACCCAAATTGAACAGGAATACCATGCTTATCATGAAGATTTGCGCCGAACCATGCCCGTGGGACAGACTTTGGACAACCTGGTGGCCCAGGCCACAGTACAAATTACAGACACAGATCCCATTATTGAACGCCTTATTGCAGAAAACCCCAATTTGCAGGCTCCATTAAGTGCAATGCAGGCAACATTGGCTACAGCCAAAGAACGCTTGGAATTAGCTCAGCGTGAAAGTGCCCGCAGCCTGACCCAGGACGCTGCCCGCAATGGGGTTAATGTCTCGGTGTATCTGTCCCGCCTCATGCGCCTGACGGAAACCCTCAAAACAGCTCAGGAACTGGCCGAAGTTTCAGCCCGTTATCAGGATCAATTGGTCACAGTTCAAAAATCTATCACTGAAATTGAAACAGCTCTACAAGAACAAATACAGGGCTACAAAGAAAAAATAAGCTCCTTGGGCGAGTACGAACAATCCTATATTGATCATGCCTATAACGAATTGAAAACCAAGGATATGACCAAACGCGAAGCTTTGGTCATGGAAATTTTAAAAACCCATGTCCTGGACTTCTCCAAGCAACGCCGGGCTGATACAGACCAATGGCTGGAAAATTTTCGTTCACATTTTCATGATTTTACAGATTCATAACCATATTTTTTAACAGCAGGAGGAATTATCATGCGACTGATTAAAGCTTTTGTCATTCTTGCCCTTGTTGTCTCGCTTCTACCTGGATGCGCGACCATGTCGGACTCCACCCGGACCAAAGCCGAAGGAACTGGTATTGGGGCAGTACTTGGAGCTGGGGTAGGCTATTTAGTGGGAGGTGGAAAAGGTGCGGCCATTGGAGCAGCAGCTGGAGCAGGAGTAGGATTTCTAGTGGGTAATGAAATTGCCAAACGTAAACAGTCTTACGCCAGTACAGAAGATTTTCTCAATGCGGAAATAACCAATACACAGGAATATAACCGCACAGCTGTCGCTCACAACCAAAAACTGTCCCAAGATATTGCTGCCCTGGAAAAAGAATCAAAAAACCTGCGTAGCCAATATGATAAAGGTAAAACAGATAAAAAAACTCTGACTGCCAAACGTGACCAACTCCAAAAGCGTATCAATGATAGCAAAAAACTAGAGGACACCCTGGCCAAAGAACTGGAAGTGCAAACTGCTATCTTGCAGGATGAACGCAAAACTCGTCCTGCCAATGACCAGTATATTACTCGCCTGGAAAAAGAAGTAGCTGCCCTGCAAAAAAATCTAAATCAATTACATAACAATAACACGCAAATGGCCAGTATCAACCAGAGGTTGTCCGTATGAAACAAGTTTCTGCCTTTTTTATTTGTGCTTGTCTGATGCTCTTGGTTGGCTGTGCTGGCAGCCATGATCCACGCGAAGGAGGCTTTTTTGGAGGTGTGGCTGGCCTCGGTGGTGGGAGCTATAAAGATCGGGTTGCAGAACGTGAAGCTCGCTTGGAAGAGTTACGCTCTACCCAACGTCAACTTGACGTAGAGACAACCCAATTGGAACAACAAAAATCAGCTACTCAGGCCCGTATTCAGCAGGATCGTGCCCTTGTAAAAAACTTACAAAATGAAATTTCCAGTCTGGATAAACAGGCTAAAAGTCTGGCCTCCACGCAAGGAACAAATCAGAAACGTGTCACCGAGCTCCAGGAACGGATTAAAAAGCTCAAATCTCAGACCACTCAAGTAGAGTCTTCATTGGATGATCTGGAAGGTAGTGGCTTGGGCGATACAGACATGGATTTACGGCGCAAGCAACTGGAAACCCAACGCAATGCTTTACGCAAAGAATATGACCTGCTCATGAAGATGCAAATGGAGCTGGCCCAGTGAAAAAAGCTTGGGCCATCCTCTGGCTGGTTGCCCTGCTCATGGCCCACCAAGGTGCACAGGCTGCCCCTTTGGAAGCTATTCGGGAGGTCTTGCGTCATCGCCTTTTACCGCCTCCTGATGAAACAGCTTTGGCTAACTTGAGCGAGGAAAATTTAGCCCAACAGCTTAAAAGCATTGACCTCTATACCCAAGTATTTACACCCCAAGACTATAGGGCTCCTTTGGCTGGTGTAGGTATGTGGGTGGGTATTGGTGCTGGTCTGGTCATGCGTAATACTGAAGCTATTTTGAATATTTATAAAGGTGGTGCAGCGGATCTGGCCCATGTTCCAGACCGCTCCCGCCTTATGGCCATTGATGGACAACCTGTTAAAAATCTTGATGTCCAAAATATTGCCGACCGTCTCAGGGGAGAAGCTGGCTCCACAGTCAAGCTTACTGTCCTACAACCTGAGGGAAAACAAAAAGATTTTCTGGTACTAAGAACAGTTTTCAAACCTTTGGATGTGGAGCTCGTACCTCCTGGAACTCAGCATGTGGTCCGGGTTCGAGACTTTTCCAGTGGTCTGACCCGCTCGGCCATGCGCGCGACTCTGGACTTTTTAGCTAAAACCAGAAACACCAATAACACAGAGCCAATACTTATTGATCTGCGTGATGCCCCCGGAGGCGATCTCTACGAAGCCTTTGATTTGGCTGGATTATTTCTTTCTTCTGGAACCCCCCTGGCGATCATCAAAGGACGTGATGACTATTCCATGGAAATTCGTGCTCCGGGCGGTCCCAAATATACCATGCCCCTGGTTCTTTTGGTTGGACCGGAAACAGCCAGTGCAGCAGAGATTTTTGCCGGTATTCTGCACCAACAAAATCGAGCCCAATTAGTGGGACAAACAACTTACGGCAAATGTTCGTCACAAACAGATACCCTTTTGCCTGATGGATTTGTACTGCGCTATACCAATAAAGAGGTTTTTTTTCCAAATGGAGATACCTGTTCTGGAGTAGGCCTTACCCCAGATCTGGAGGTTGACAATAATGAAATTGATATTTTGCCTCGTCTGGTAGAACGAGCCCGAATATTTTTTCCGTAACCCAAGTATTGTTCAATAACCTGAACCAATTAATGAGGAAATACTCATGAGCAAAACTCTGTCTGCTTATAAATTCATACTATTTTTGGGAATTCTTAGTTTTGTACATGGAGTACATTCGCCTGCATGGGGCCAAACCCGCATGGAGGTCATGGAAACCGATGGCCAGGTTGAATGGGCACAAGTAAGCCCCGAACTGGGACGGCTGGAAGCAGAAGAAAAAATCACTGTACGCGCCCTTATGGGCTTTGGACGGTTGCCGCAACCCTTTGTCCAACTGACCATGGAACTGCGTAAAAAAAATGCAGATATTTTATCCGCTGGACCAAAGGAACTTGCCGACCTGATTGCTCAAGCGGAGTCCGGCACCTTGGAGACAGATCCACAGCCCTTGCGTGATCTTCTAAACCTCATGGAACACCGGGAATATCATGAGTGGGTTGTTCTACAACCTGATACAGTCCTTGAAGTGAGTGATTTCGATCTTTTTCGAGGCCAAGGGCAGGTAGTTTTACGCGAAGATACCGGGCAAACTCAAACCATTGCACCAGCCAATACTGTTATCTCTTTGTCTGAACCCCTGGCTGCATCAGACCATACCCCCGATGTGTCTCAGGAGAATATACAAGAAGAACCAGTAGTTGCGGCCGAAAGATCCGCAGACACAGAAGATCCTGGCTCACCTGAAGTAGCAGTCCAGGAAGAAAATGATCCTGAAGAAGTACCCACAAGCTCAGAAGGAGAAACTGAGACTCCTGAAGTGGCCATCCCTGAACTGCCACGTATTTGGGGCGAAGCTCCAGGTATCAGTCTTTTTGACCTCAACACCTATGATCAAAGTGGCTATATGGATTGGGCCAGACTGGGAGCAGTGTGTCCTGCACCCCAAGCTGGCCAACTTGTGGCCGGCAGCGTGCAAACTCCCTATGGCTTATGGGCCTGGGTCATTCGTTATGACGACCAGGGTTTCCCGCTATGGAGCCGGATGCTGGGAGAAAATTACGACTTAAGTGTCACTGGGGCCACCCCCTTGGGAGAAAATAATTTCCTCATAGCCGGAAGTATGAACCACGACCATCCTGCCTTTTTCCTGGCTCTAGATGATCAAGGCCAAGTGCTATGGTCCAAAACATCAGCCCCGAACCAGGCTGAAAATGAAAAAGACTGGATCTTTGCCCTGGCCTCATCAGATAAGACCGCTCTGGCAGCTGGGCGGGTGGCAAGGGAGGATGATACAGCTCTGGCCATATCCCTGTCTCCAGATGGCACTATAAACTGGCGTTTGGAAATAAAAGAAGGAACAGAAATTCACGCAGCTATAGCTGACGGACAGGACTGGATCGTTGCTGGCCAAGGAGCGAACTTCACACCTTGGGCTGCCAAAATTGATGCTCAAGGAACTTTGATCTGGCACAAAAACTATGGCGAAGAATATGGACAAATATCCGCCATAACCCTCACAGAGCAAGGCAAAATCCTTGTCGCTGGCAAGGGAGAACAAAAGGGCTCCATGTGGCTGAAAAGCCTGGAAACATCTGGAGAAGTCAGCCAAGAAATCCAGGTTGATCTCAAGGCAAATGAAGTTCTTGTAGTTGAATCTGTACAAGACATGGCTGTAGATAAAAATGGGGATATCTGGTTGGCTGGGGAAAGCGTCAGTGCAGACGGCTGGCTGGCCAAGATTGCTCCTGATGGCCAGACGCATTGGGTTCATGTTTATGGCCGAGAAAAGGAAGACGCCTTAAAGGCCGTCCTACCCACTGATAATGGCGCTCTGGCTGTGGGACGAAGCATTACCCCGGACAGCATGGATGTTTGCGCCCTATGGGTACTTACTGTGGACCAAAGTGGACAGCCCATCCAGGCCGCACCCATGACCGATCAAGGACAGATTTTGGCTGACAAAGTAAACAGCCTGATGGCCCTGACAGCAGAAATTCCTGGCCCACACAACAGTATGTATTTGCAGCAAAGCAAGGATGAAACCTTACGTTTGGCCTTGCCCTTTACAGTCATGACCGAAGGACTGCCCGGCTTTGGAGAGCTCTTTACCAAGGTGGGACATGTTATCGCTTACGCCAAACCTGTAGCCGGAGCTGCCAACCAATGGAACATAACTCTGGAAATACCAGCTTCCATGACTGCCCATGGTTATTCTGGCGTGGAAGTTGGTGCCCTGGTCACAGACCAACGCACACTATCTTTTGATTTTGATTCTGAAAAAAATATTCTTTTGGGCTTTAACGCGCTTTTGGAAAATCTGCGTTATATCCCGACAGAAACCAAAACTCTGGCTGGTATCCAACAAACTCTGGGCGTACAAGAACCTGGGGAAGAAATTCATCCAGGCTCTTTGAACCGCTTGGCTGCAAACATGAAGCTGGAACAAAATGACCAGGGCCATTGGGGTGGTCCTTTGACCGTGGATATTGAGGGCTGGAAGCAGGTCGATGCAGAAGGCAAGACTTTAGGGGAAATTGGAAGCATCCAAATCAGGAGTAATTATGAAAATCTTGATTTTAGTACTCTGCAAAGTATTCCCAGTGAGCTGGAAAAATTCACAGCAGAGGATGCCCCTGATCAGGAAGCCTTGAAAAACTCCATCAATACCTGGGTCCAAAGCCTTGGTACAGGTCAGGGAGAATTATCTTTAAACGATCTCACGTTAAGAATAGACGAACCAGAAGACCTGCTGCATCTCAAGAACTTTACTCTCAAAGGTGTGTCCCTGGCTTCAAAGCAGAATCCACTTTTGCGTGATATAAGCACAGAGTACTCCATTCAGGGGCTGAACGTTACCGTGGATGGAGGGCAAGCTCAGTTGGATAAAGCCTCCTTTGATATGCGCTTGGATCGTTTTTCCCTGCAAAACGTCATGCTTGCAGCTTTGGATGCTCTTTTTGGCCTAGATAAAGAAAATAATTGGAAAAATATGATTGATAAAGCTTTGGGTGAACTGGAGCTTGGCTTTAGCCTGGAAGGGCTCAAAGCCGCCATCCCTGAACAGGAACAAGTGGAAATTGAACAGAGTTCATTACGCTTGGCTCTGACAGGGCTGGATACTCCTGCTGTAAACCTCAGCTTGAACTATCTGCACAATGGACTGGCAGGAATACCCATGGTTCCACTGGAGGCCATGCCCAAGACAGTCAAGATTGACACAACCCTGAAGAATGTCCCGGTGGCCAAATTGGCCACTGACTGGCGCCTGCTTAAGGATCCCAACACTATTTTTGCTCTCATGACTGAATACGACTCCACGTTCAACATCAATGCCCTTGGTGCTGATTTGCCCATAGGTGGATTGCGAGTCAACGGTCAGGGCCATGCCAAAATTATGGAAGAAGACACTCCTCCCATAGGGGAGCTGGAGGTAACTGTTCTGATCCGTAATCTTCAAGATATGGTTGACTTCCTGGCCGGGACCATGGGGGAAGAAGAGGCCAAAGACTTGAAGGCCACGGCAGCAATTGTGGCCATGGCCGGTATCGAAGACAAGGAATATGAGGATGGCATCGTGCACCATTATGATGTCAAGTTTAATTCCATGGGCCAATTGCTGGTCAATGACAAGGATCTCAGTGCCCTTCTTTTTGGAGCCGGAGGCGATAATCAGGATGGTGGAGATTCTAAACAAGAAATAGATTCAGAATAAAACAACTCATAATGAGGCCATGGTCAACAGATCGTGGCCTCATTGCTTAGGAAAACACGGACCAACCACATCTGCCTAAGCAGGACCTGTAAAAGACAACGCGTAATCCAGAAGGATTTTTCATCCATGTGGATTTAATAAAAAAATATATCATCTGCGCCGGTCAAGAGAGGAGGTAAACCTATGACCTCAACCATGAAAAACTGGCCCACTGGCCCAACTTGTCACCTTGCATACACAGTTCGTCCCAACTTTCTGGGACTGATACTGTTTTTCTTTATCTCCTGGCTCAGCTCCCAGGCCCTTGCAGCAGGTCCCATGGCCGTACAGGTGGTCACGGATGAAAACCAGGTTCTGTCCGAAGTTACTGTCTATCTGGGGCAGCAACATGCCGCCACAAATTCTGAAGGCATAGCCATTTTTGATAATATGCCTGCTGGTCCGACAGAACTTAAAATCCTGCATCCAAATTACGATAAACTACTCAAACAAGTTGATATCCCGGCCAAAGAACGTGAGCCTCTTATGGCCAGCCTCACTGCCAGTAAAACCCTGAACTGGACAGCCCAAGTGGTTATGTCCGGTTTGGAACAAAAGGTAGCCGGAGCACAAGTCAACCTAACGCCCTTAGCAGTTGCAGCAACCTTAAGTGGACCTGTGACCATAGTCAGCGATTGGGAAGGTAATTTATACGCTACAGACCTGGCTGTGGGACTGTATGACTTGGCAATCACTGCCCCAGGCTATGAGCCTTTCCACCAGAAAATTGAAGTTGATACCAAGAAATCTCAAGATAATACTTTTGCCTTGCAACGCCAAAAACAACCAGTTGCAGTGCAGATCAAAGTTCAAGACCAGGCAGGCACGCCCATTGATAAGGCCCAAGTCTGTCTGGCCGAGGTCTGGCCCGTGAGTGTTGTGGCCAATGCCACCACCAACCCTCAAGGCATGGTTGATTTTGACTCCATTGCCACAGGAAATATCAATGCCATTGATGAAAATAATGCCCTGGATATTTGCCGACAAACGCTCACGGTCCGAGTGGAAGCCCCTGGCTATCTACCCAATACTTCAAGGTTATCTCTTGACAATGATCTGATTGAAACCACGGTGGCTTTGACTCCCCAAAGTCAGACCCAACTTCAAGGACCAAATCTTAGCCAACCCACAGCCATTATCCCTGGAATACCAGTAAGTTTTGCTATCAATACCCAAGGACAATATTATCCCTTTGTCATTCATTTGGATGAGCCGGCCTTACTCCACCTCACCATTGCTGAAGGTACACCTATTGAAACCACTCTGCGTCTTAAAAATAGTCAGGGAGACCTCATTAAAGAAAACAATGCCTATTCAGGTAATCCCAATATCATTGAGCAAGACCTGGCAGCAGGTGAATATCATATAGAAGTCCGAGAATGGGGCGATAATGCCGCCTCCCCCGAGCCCCTAATCCTTTTAGCTACATTGGATACAGGTATTGATCCCCTGGAACCCAATGATAGCTTTGACGCTGCCTCCTTGCTCCTCCCTGACCAGGTCATGACCGGACGTATCTGGCCCAAAGGCGATCGGGATATTTATGCAATTGACCTTGAGCGGCCTGGATTTTTGCGCGTCCATGATCACGGCCATCCCTTAGAACGTCATGTGATAATTCATAATGAACAACAAGAACTCATAGGTGAACAAAAAGTCTATAGTAATAACCCCTTAAATCTTATTGTCCAAACCCAGCCAGGAATTTTTTATATAGAAATTCAGGAATGGGGAAATAATGGCGAATCATTAGTGCCCTACCGCATCCATGCAGATATTGTTGCTGACGATGGTCTTGATGATCCAGTAGAACTGCCTGATATAGCCAATGCCCTGCGAGATTTACCCCTGCCAGGGCAAATTGGTTCTACAATTTTGCCGGTCAAAGATGTGGATGTTTTTCGAATTCAAGCCCCTGGTGCCGGACGTATTCATGTTCAAAGCAATGGCAGGATAGAACGCCATATGCGCCTGGTGCATTCCACAGGAAACGTCTTGGTAGAACAAAAAAGCTATGCTGATAACAAGGGGCAACTCAGTTATTTCGTGGAGGAAGCAGGCACATATTATCTACATCTCACCGAATGGGGTGATAATCACTGGTCACCTGATGCTTATGCCCTGTCTGCCTGGTTTGAACCTGCGGACATGTTTGATTTTGTGACCCGCAACGATGATATGGCCTCAGCCATTCCTGTAAGTTTCGGTTCTACCATTCATGGTAGCTATATGCCCAAGGGTGACCAGGATTTCTTTGTGGTCGATGTGGATTTTCCAGGGCACCTGCGTGTATCAGCCCAATCAACCCTGGAAACGCATCTGCGTATCCTGGGCCCTGATGGCTCACAGCAAGCAGAAGCAAAGGCTTATGCAGATAATATTGCCGATGTGACCCTGCCAGTTCTGGAGGGACAATACTATATTGTTATCGGCGAATGGGGGGATAATGATGCATCAGTTCTGCCCTATAGCCTGTCCATTGATTTGGATCGCGCAGAACCTGAAGAAACTATCCCCCTGGCCGATGACCCACCTCGAATCCTTCAAGATGGTGAAGCCAGATCCTTTAGTATCGATCACAAAGAAGACCGAGACCGCTTTTTGTTTACCATACCACAGACTGGAGAAGTTACTATCCACTCAGTCTCACCTCTGGAACAAATTACCACAATTTACGACCACCATAGTAATGAACTATTATGGGAAAACAAAGCCTATGCTCCAGCCAAGGTCACCCATAAACTCTCCCTGGATAAGGGCACAACTCTGCGTATTGAAGTCAATGAGTGGGGTGACGATAAGGCCAGCCTGGAGCCAGGCTTTATCCTGGCCGATACCCAAGGACGCAATATCCAGGCCGATAAAATTGTGGCCAAGGTTAATCCCGAAACACCCAAAATAGTAACCTTCTATCGTGAGTCCCTTGCCTATGCTGACTCGCCAGGCCAATGTGTAGTTGATCTTTACGGGGATGGTAAAAATATGATCCCCCTTATGGGCGATGAACCAGCTCAGGGTGAATTCAAAACCCAGGGGGTCCATGCAGTTCAAGCTGTCTGTACCGGCTCTGATGGGCAAACATCACGGCAATCCTTCTGGGTGCAGGCCACGGGCTATGACGATGATCTTTCCGAACCCCCTGCCC
>JAAYGN010000247.1 GCA_012727715.1 Desulfovibrionales bacterium
AATACTCTGGTCCCCAGATAGCAAAAAATTATTGTTTAGTGACAAAAAACTTCGCCCCGCTCCAGATCTTCCACATCCAGACTTTGCAGATTGATGGCCGTGCGCTCGCCAGCCTGCGCCATATCAGCTCCAGTTCCATGGACTTGTAAACCGCGCACCCTGGATTTCAAACCAGTAGGATAAATTTCTACTTCTTCACCCATACGCAAAGTGCCTGAAATGGATGTCCCGGTAATGACCGTGCCATGACCTTTCATGGTAAAAATACGGTCAATGGGCAGACGAAACAGGTCGGATCTGCGAGCTGAAGCAAAAGACCCCACCAGCGCGGTGATTTGGGCGCGTAATGCATCCAAACCATACCCAGTATGGGCCGAAACAGGGACAATGGGCGCACCTTCCAAAAAGGACCCAGCCAGATAGGTTTCCACTTCATCCTGAACCAGCTCCAGCCAATCGTCTTCCACCATATCGGTCTTGGTCAAAGCTACCAGGCCGGTCTGAATGCCCAGTAAGGAGCAGATTTCCAGATGTTCACGGGTTTGGGGCATGATGCCTTCATCAGCAGCAATAACCAAAAGTACAAAGTCAATACCAGCTGCCCCGGCAACCATGTTTTTAACAAAGCGTTCATGACCAGGAACATCAATGATGCCGATGCGCAGTTCAGGATTCAGGTCCAAAAAACCAAAACCCAGCTCAATGGTAATGCCCCGCTTTTGCTCCTCGGCCAAACGGTCACAATTGATACCAGTCAAAGCTTTGATCAGACTGGTCTTGCCATGGTCAATATGTCCGGCTGTGCCCATGATGACAGGCATAACGTTTTCTCCTTAGCTGCAAAAAAATGCACCATAGGCCTTGATGGTGGCATAAAGATCTGCCTTGGAGCTGATTTCAAAGGGGCTGTGCATGGACAAGACCCCGGGTCCAAAATCAATAATCTCCATGCCATAGACTGCCAAATCCTTGGCCACAGTACCGCCACCGCCCTCATCGACCTTGCCCATTTCTGCCATTTGCCAGGGAATATTTTCCCCAGCCAAGATATTGCGAAACCAGGCTACATACTCGGCATCTGCTTCACTGGCGCCATACTTACCACCATGGCCCGTAAATTTGGAAAATACCGGGCCAAAACCAAGAAGTGCAGCATTATGTTTGTCATGCACATCCTGATAATCTGGATCCATGGGCGCATGGACATCAGCGGAAATAGCCTTGGTCCGTTGGAGCACGTGACGCAATTTGGACGTAGGCTCCCAATGATCCACCAAATCAGCCAGAGCATACTCCATGAAACGGGACTTGGCACCAGTGGCCCCATCCGACCCGATTTCTTCTTTATCCCAGACCACAAGCACCTGGGCATGTTCGCTTATAGGCGCATTCATAAAGGCACGCCAGGCAGCAAAGACACACAAGCGATCATCTTGCCCATAGCCACCAAGTAAGGACCGGTCCAGGCCCACAAAGCGGGCTTTACCCGCAGGCACGACCTGTAATTCAGCACTGAACAAATCTTCTTCTTGTATCCCATAGGCACTGTGCAAAAGTTTAAGCACCAAAGCTTGAATTCTGTCTTGGCCCTCAGCATCCAGAGGTTCATGCCCCACAGCCACATTGAGCTTTTCACCCACAAAGGCCTTGTCCACCACTTCCTCACGCTGTTTGCGAGACAAATGGGGCAATAAATCTAAAACCGTGAACACTGGATCAGATTCTGCCTCACCCACACAAACGGGCACCACCTGACCATCTTTACGGACAACGACCCCATGCACAGCCAGGGGACGAGCCAGCCATTGGTATTTTTTAATACCCCCATAGTAATGGGTTTTCAGAAGAGCAACCTGACACTCTTCATGCAGGGGATGTTGTTTCAAATCCAGATGCGGGGTATCCGCATGGGCCGTGATCAGCCGCAAGCCCTGACTCAGAGGTGCTCGGCCTCGTCGCACTAAAACAAGGGCCTTGGAGCGCCAAGAAATCATAACCTGGTCTGCGGACAAATTTTCAGAAAAGCCTACTTGCTGGGCCTGATCCACAAGCCAGGCGATGGTCTCCCGTTCGGTCTTGCACTGACTTAAAAAATCCAAATACTCCTGAGCCGTGCCATCCATGGCCACCCGCTCCTGAGAGGAGGTGTAATGTGTCCAACAATTTTCAGGCTGGTAGGCCAATGTATCCATATTCTCATCCTTAAAGCAGATCAAAAAATAAAAAACTGTGCGCAAACCTTAAAAAAAGGGGAACGGAAACTTGTCTCCGCCCCCCAAATTCTGGTGGATTAATACATGTTAATCCATTTTTTCAAAGAACTCCTTTTCCGCGCCACAAGTGGGGCAAACCCAATCATCAGGCAAATCCTCAAAAGCAGTACCAATGGGAATATTATTTTCAGGATCACCTTCCGCCGGATCATAGACATAACCACAGGGACATTCCCAACGTTCCATTGCCATAAGGCCTCCTTGTTTTCTTTGGCAGATATTTTGCCTATTTTTTTTGCATGGCCTGGGCTAACGCCTCGCCCAGAGAACCCAATCCACTAGTTGAAGTTTCTGGCTGATATGTTTTCCAATCAGAAAGTTCTTCTTTCTTGCCTGTGCCCAGTGAAATTTTACGTTCATGAGGAGTGACCACTTCAATGCTGACCACCACACTGTCCCCAACTCCGAGTTTGTCATATTTGATATCACCTTGAGCTCTGGCCATGACTGATTGGGGAAGCAGTCCACTTATGCCTGGCTCCAAAGTGATGAACAAACCAAAAGGCTGACGTTTTTCCACAATTCCCTGCACTGTGGCTCCCACAGGATATTTTTCCGCCACATTAAGCCAAGGATCCCCTTCAGCGTCACGCATACTCAAAGATACACGTTGCTTGTCCATATCAATCTGTTTGATGACCACTCCAACCATATCCCCAACCTGAACCAGGTCTTCGGGTTTATGCACTCGCTTGGTATAACTCATCTCACTAACATGCACGAGCCCCTCAATACCGGGTGCAATTTCCACAAAAGCACCAAAATCCATCAGCTTCACGACCTTGCCCGAGACCTGATCCCCGTCCTTGAACCGATCAGCAACAGTTTTCCAGGGATCATCCAAAACCTGTTTCATGGATAGGGAAATACGGATTTCTTGGGGTTTTTTACCCTGCGTCGTGCCCAAATACTTGGCCCGCACACGGTCACCTACAGTTAAAATTTCTTCAGGACTTTGAATCCTGGCCCAGGAAATTTCTGAAATATGTACCAGCCCTTCCAAACCAGGGACCAGTTCTACAAAAGCTCCAAAGGGCGCCAGACGAGTAACCACACCCTCCACAACGTCATTTTCCTTGGTGCTGTCAAAAAATTTTGTCTTGGCCAATTGCTGTTCTTCTTCAAGCAACACTCGGCGCGACAGCACAATATTACGACCACCCTCTGTCAGTTTGATGATCCGAAATTGCAGAGTCTGACCAACATAATCCTCTGGCGTATCCACATAACGAGCGTCAATTTGGGAAACAGGACAAAAGGCACGTTGTTTCAGTACTTCGACATGAAAACCACCCTTGATCTGTTCCTTAACCCTGCCCTCCACAGGCACCTGATTGGCAAAGGCATCTTCGAGCATGTGCAGACTGCCTATCCCGCCCAAAGCCCTGGACAAAACAATACTGTCATCGGTCAAGGAAACAACATAGAGGTCAATCTGATCCCCTTCAGCCACGGTCAGCTGTCCATCTTCATCTTCCAGGGCTTCACGCTCGGCAATGCCATCCACCAAAGCACCACAATCTATGAAAATAGATTTTTCTCCAATGGAAATAATGGTTCCGGTGACCTTGTTCCCTGGTTGAAGGTTTCTTTTGTTTTTATCCTGGGACTCGTAGGCTGCAAACAGCTCAGCAAAATCTTCGCTCATGATATAGTACCTTGCACAGATGAAAACCGTTAATCAAAACGGGTAATAGAGTTGATGGAGACCTGATCTGCGGGTGCATGCTCGTGCTCACCTTGAGCTTTAACCCGGACCTTTTCAATTTTTTTGACCACATCCAGACCATCAATAACCTGGCCAAAAACGCAATAGCCAATGTTGTCTGCGTCTTGATAATCAAGATCCGGATTATCCACAGTATTAATAAAAAACTGGGCTGTGGCGCTATGGGGGTCAGCTGTACGCGCCATGGCCATGGTGCTGGCCAGATTTTTCAGATCAGGTCCAGCCTCATTGGCAATGGGCGCTTTGACCGGCTTTTCGCGCATCATATTGTCCAGCCCCCCACCCTGAATCATAAATCCTTTGATGACTCTATGAAAAAGAGTGCCTGTATAAAAATCATCATCCACATAGGATAAAAAATTGGCCACTGTCTGTGGAGTTTTGGCGGCAAAAAGTTCAACCAAAAACTCACCCTTAGTGGTATCTACCAGCACAATGGGGTTACTCATCCCTTTACTCCTTCACTCTCTACTGGCCTCTGCCCTTGCGATATCCATCTTTAAAGTCATCCGCAGCATTATCCACACCTTTGACTGCTTTTCCCGTCACTTCACCCATGGTGGAACAGGCAGTCGCCAGGAACAATATTAGACTTATAAGTACAATAATACGTTGCCACATAGAACCTCCCCAATATCAAAATCCAAGTATTCACCTTGTTACCATGCGTCAATGAGATAACTTCACTTTACGCCCTTAGGTATATGTAAAGCCTTTGGCCCATGTTCTCCAAGATTCTATCCATCAAAAGAAGCGTGATCTTCAAGGGGCTCCACATGAATGGTCGTCTGGGTCTTGGGCCACAAAGCCACCAAGGCATCTTCAATGGCTGTGCACACATCATGGGACTCTTGCACGCTCATGGTCCCAGGCACCAGGAAATGAAAATCTACAAAACGGACCATGCCCGAGCGACGAGTACGCAAAGCATGAAAACTGTTGTTTGGACCACCTATCTCCTGAATGATGGCCACAATACGTCTGATCTCCTCGTCGGGCAATCCCACGTCCATAAGGCCAGATACTGAACGTCGTATTAATCCCAGGCCGGTCCAGGCAATGTACACGGACATACCCAGCCCGAGCACAGGGTCCAGAACCTGCCAGGCTGGAGGGGTAAAAGCCATTATTAACAGAGCACTGACAAGAGCCACAGATGTCCAGACATCTGTGAGCAAATGTTTGGCATCAGCTTCAAGGACAATACTTTCGTATTCTTTGGCTGCCCGAAGCATAACCCGGGCTGTACCCAAATTGACCAGGGCAGCCATGGTCGCCACAAAAATTCCTGCTCCCAGGGCTGCTATGGGCTGAGGATGCAAAAAACGATTGATAGAGGCAAAGGCAATACCTACTGCGGCCAGACAAACCAAAATCCCCTCAGCACCACTGGAAAAATATTCGACCTTGCCGTGACCATAGGCGTGATGACCATCAGCCGGACGCTGAGATAAAATAATGGCTGTCAAAGCAATAATGCCCGCAGCTAAATTAACCACTGATTCCACGGCATCAGAAAAAAGACCCACAGAGCCCGTCAGGAAAAAGGCTCCAAACTTCAAAGCCATGGTGGTCAGAGAAGCGGCTATGGAAAGATAGGCATACTTGCGGGTGCGCTTGGGCATAAGGACTTAATAATTCCAGACATCAAAAAAATTAAAACCAATAAGAATATGCACATCCTTCCGTCTTCCAAAAAAAATACTGCCGCGAAGAGGCGCAAAGGAAAACGTGCCATTATCCAACATCCAAAAATCATCTCTTTTGTCGTGCACTATGGCAAAAGAATGCCGGCGGCCGGAAAACGTCACAGAAACTACACCCAACACATTGTCGGGAAAACCCGCATCGCGTAAGCGATGCATAATGGCAATGGATTGATCCAAACTAATGCCCCGACCTTGATCCATGGTCACGGAAGATGGCCGCCATAAATCCCCCAACTCATGCTTGATTTCCAAAAGTGTCCGCCGATGAATACGCCGCATCAAAGCCAAATCAATGTGTCCATTTTCAGTTTTGGACAATTGATCATCTTCAAAGGTCATGGATTTTAACTGGGCCTTTTGCCAGATACAAACATCATCATACAAGGGACTATTACGCACCCGGTCATTTTTAACCAGGGTGCGCCGGCCACTCCTGGCTGCATACATCCCGTTGCGTAGTACGGAGAACAAATACCCTAGCCAATATCGCAATGCATTCATTTTTCACTCCCAAGGGTTCTGGTGGCAACCTTCTTATTCAAGGTCCTGATCCCTTTTGTCAATTTTTATGCATGGTCTGGCCGCACTCTGTCCCACTGTGGCAACAAGCTCACTACTTATCGTTTTCGTCACTCCCGCGTAGGCGGAAGTCCAGAAAGGCAGAGACCCCTTCGGCTCCGCTCAGGGCAGGCTCTTCGACAGGCTCAAGGTGACAAGTAGCGGATGGCTGATAGTGGATAGTTGATGGCTAAGAATAAAAAGCCATTAACTATCCACCATGAACCAACATCCATAGCCCCCTCTTGTCATTTCCACCGTAGGGCGCAAGCCCGAAGTGGAGGAATCTCAGGGAAAGGCATACGACTTTGATTTACCACTCCTGGCACAGGCCCATCTCCACGGGAATAATATGAAAAAAGCCATTCGGAATGCCATAAAATTGCGATGACCATGATGGTAAATTCGATGTTATCAGGGCTTCCTTAAAGCTCAAGAAACAAAAACCAGCCGCTATATTTCTTTTCCCTCCCTGGTCCGCTTCATGGTGCGCACCGCACACATGCGTCCGCACATGGTGCAGGAATCCTCATGGCTGGGCAGGGATGACGCCCGGTATGCCCTGGCCTTTTCCGGATCAAGGGCCAGATTGAACATGGCCTCCCAATCCAGGGCAGCCCTGGCCCTGCTCATATCAT